>JAWOHY010000087.1:0-6200 GCA_046484945.1 Bacteroidales bacterium | reverse complement strand
ATAGTTTAACACCTACGGTGTATTGTCGCGGTTGACAGCGTTTCACGAGGGGCGGGGCCTTTTTCATCAGCCGAAATCCCGATCAGCCGATCGGACGATATCACATTTACTTTCCCAGATCAAATCGAATATCGCCTGATCGCCTGTTCGGGATATCGCCTGATTTCTTTCGCCCCTTCAGGGCTCTGTATCTTGCGCGCCGCATTCCCTCCGGATAAATCCGGAGGCTACCGTCATAATTCCCTTCGGGATATGATTTTGAATTTTGGAATTTGTGTTTTGTTTGGAATTTGGTGTTTGGTGTTTGGAATTTGGAATTTGTTCACAGCCGGCCGGGTATATTTCAACAAAAACCGGATAAATAGAAAAAGATCCTTATGACTGACAAAAATGAAATGATGATCCCGGAAGAAGTGATCATGACGATAATATCCTGCTCATCTTCGACTACCTCAAACAATTGGAGCAAGCCAGACAGCTGGAACTTTTACAGAACCAGCGCAAGCGTATCGGATTCAAGCGGGATAGTGGGGTATAATGAATTCAAAATAGCCGTTCTTTTCTTCCATCAGAATAACATCTGAAGAAATTATCACCAGAAATGAGCAATCCCTGGGCAGAGCCACCGCTTTCATCGATGGCTACATCGACCGAAATGATTTTCCCTCCAAATGTTGATATGATCTCCGGTTGTAAATTGTGGCCGACGATCATCCTTTGCAGCCCTTTTTTCTCCAGGTACATATCTACAAATTCCTGCGTGGCCTCCGGAAAGCCTGCGCCATAGCCGCCGTATCCCCTGTACCACAATGGCCCAAAGGCGCCCAGGATCATCTCTTCCGGGCTCCCTTTCACCAGGCTGTAATCATCAGAATTTAGATGCGACCTGACCCTTGAATTGATATCGTAATAATCAAACGGATGGATGACCAGCTGGGGCGATATGCCCGCGTGAACAAAAAGATAGTCGTTGAAGCGCATGATCACGTTCTTGCTGCGCAGCCATCTTCCTAAAATCGTATTTTTTTCAAATAATTGATAATAAGGGATTTGAGTGAATTCTGTAAAAAAATGATATTTCCCATTGATATAGCGATGGTCACCGGTCAGCGACATGATCTCGTGGTTTCCCAGGAGAAGGTCCACGTTCCCGCCGGATTGCTGCGCCTGTCGCTCCAGTTCATACAGGAACCAGAGTGTCTCCGTCACCTGGTCCCCGCGATCGAACACATCTCCCAGTAAAACAAGCCGGCCGTTGCCAAACATCCACTTCAGTTCGGCATCGATGATCTTATTGTTTTTCAGAAGGTTGACCAGCGCATCGTAACGGCCGTGGATATCCCCGATGGCGAAAATATCTGCAGAAGTTTTTATCTCAAAGGGTCCGGGAAAAAAGTCGCGTTGGATGTGATAAAGCATCTTTTCCCCACAGATGCTCTCCGCCAGGGTATCGGCATTATCCATCACGATGGTTTTTTCAACCAGGCGGGTCAGGTTTTTCTCACTATCCCGCTCGAAGCAGGTATGCACGATCCGGTTGTCCGTTTCCCAGAAGATATAAGGGCCATCATGCATGGAAATAACCGTGTTCATGTCTTTGAAATGCGCCTCTGCCTTAAGGAGATAGTTATGGGTAGCCAATTCTGTATGATACCGGGCGAAGTCAGCGGCCGTTTTACCGCGAAGGGTTATGGCCAGCGGATCAGCGCCCCGGTTGAACAGTATTTTACACATTTCAAGGTTGTCCAGTTTGGCGGCATACATCAGCGGCGTTTCGAGTTTTTTATCCGGCATGTTCACCGAAGCCCCAAACTCGATCAGCAGGCGGGCCATTCTTCCCCTGTCATGCCTGATGGCCCATTTCAGCGTAGAACGTTTGCGGACAACCAGATCGGGATCCGCACCCCGGTCCAGTAAGTATTTTGCAATGTCAAACCGGTCATGGACAATGGCATAATACAGTCCGGTATAGCCGTTACTAAAAACAAAATCCCATCCAGGCCGCCGCTCCATGTAAGATGTGAATGATGCGATATCACCATCCTGAATAGCTTTAATTACATCTTTCTCCGTCCGGTCCTGCCCTGGAACGAACGTTGGTAAACCCAGGCCCAAAATCACAAGGCATATATATACAATCGACTTATTCAAAATTCAACATTCAACATTCAAAATTCAACATTTCTTGCCTTCTCAATAAACTCCATCCTCACCAGCCGTTCATTGCCGATCACCCGGTAAAAATCATCCAGGTACCTGGTCACCCGTTTCTTTTCCTTATCATCCAGTAGCCCGTATTCTTCAAACACGCTGTAGATCTCTTCTTTTTTCTCATTGAACCGCCGGATGACCCGGTTGATGGTTTCAGGCTCCTGCCTTATGCCACGATAAACCCGTATGGTAACATCTTTTGTATTGATTTTCGGGTTGGGTACGGCATACTTTGCCGAAACCACGCCGCTCCAGTCAAAATCATAGGGAACCGGTATGGGTTGAAGGGTTCCGGAGGCATCAGAAATGAGCATGACATTGTGCAGCTCATAAATTGAATAGTCGGTGTTCCCGATCATATACTGGAAGATATCGACCAGGCAGGTTTGATAAGGATCCAGCCGGTTGGGGTGTATCATATCGGGTTTTCGCTCGACGCCTTCCAGCCGTTCGGCCAGGAGCTTCTCCCGCTCGATGAAGAAAGCGAATTTTTGTATCGTTTCTCCCTTGTCATCGTCAAATATATAATTGACCAGGGCAGGCCGTACTTTGAAAGAACTGTCGGTCAATACGTTAAATGCCTTGTAAATCAGATATTCCAGTATGGCGTTCTGTTCATAATGGTCGGCCTTATTACAGTGCGTGACAAGTTTCAGGACATTCTGCCCTTCAAAAGGGGTGCCGGCGGTCTCTTTTCTGGGGAAATTCAACCGGAGGGGAGAGAAGCTGCAAAACTGCTTTTTACGGCGGGTTTTGCCCCGTGACCGTATTTTGATCTCCATCGGCATGATCCGGCCATCATCGAGAGGAAAGGCAATCGTAGCCGGGAAATAGGTCGAATCATCATTGACGGAAAAAACCGCTTCAAAATCGGCTTGCAGGTCCACCCGGAGCACTTCATCCGTGAGAAACAGCGGGGTGGTCTGGCCGGTAGCTTTTTCCTGAGCAGCTGCTGTAATCAGCAGAAAGAACCCCAGGGTGAATATGATATATGCCTTTTTAATCATGTTTAGCCTTTAGTTTCTACTCCTTTTGTCAGCATCTCATCTAATATAACCAATAAATCAAAGAAAGGTTGTCGGTGATCCTGCCAAAAATCAAAAAATTCAGCACAGCGGTCACTATCTTTATTACTTTTGATCAGCAAACCAGTTTTTACTATGCGTAAAATTAATGATCTTTTAATCACAGAATCAGAAAAATATGTATCAGCATTGATGGCTGAAAAGCTGCCGGAAAATATCATTTATCATAATTTCAGTCATACTTTGCGGGTCAAAAAAAATGCGGAAACGATAGGGGAGCATGCCGGACTGAAGCCGGATGAAATGGATATCCTGCGGCTGGGTGCGTTGTTTCTGAATGCGGGTTATGTCAATTCCTACGATCAGTCGCATGAGGAGAGCATCGGTATTGCATCGGCATTCCTTTCAGAGCAGGGCGTCGACCCGGCAGTCATCGGACATATATCTGACATTATCAGGTCTGCCAGGATGCCTCAAAGCCCGAAGGATAAGATCGCAGAAGTGCTGTGCGATGCTGAAATGATGTACATTGCCAGCGAAGAGGCAATCGAACAGTTTGATCTGCTGGTGGATGAAACCGCCAGGCAGCAACCCAACACGAAGAAACGCCAGTTCTTTGAAAAGGGATGGATCAATTTTTTTACCACGCACACATATTTTACGGATTACGGCAAAGCGGTGCTTCAACCTCATAAGGAGGCCAATGTCAAGCGTTTATCCGAACGGATGATCCGGCAAAAGCTGCTCGATAAACAGGAAGTCTTAGAGGATAAAGGCTTCACTTATTCGAGGGGTGTGGAGACCATGTTCCGCATCACTGCGCGCAACCAGATCAACCTGAATTCAATCGCCGACAACAAGTCGAATATCCTGATCTCCGTCAATGCCATCATCATCTCCATCATCATCACCATGCTGGCCGGGAATATCGGAAGCATGGCCAAGGATATCATCCCGATCCTGGTCCTGCTGGTCATCTGCCTGGCCACGATCATCATCGCGATCTTATCTACCAGGCCTAATATTATCACGTCAGATTTCACCGATGAAGACATAAAGAATAAGAAGGTCGACCTCATTTTTTTCGGGAATTTCATCAAATTGGATTTTGATGTTTACCTGACCGACCTCAAGGAGATGTTGAAAGATGACGACCATCTGTATTCCACCCTGATCAGGAACCAGTATGAATTGGGGAAGATCCTTTCGAAAAAATTCAGGCTGGTGCGGATGGCCTATAATGTATTTATGTTTGGCATCATTTTCACGGTGATTGTTTTCATCCTGAATTATCTGATATTCAATCCTCCGGTCTGATATTCTTAATTTTTCCTCAAAGACAAACAGATGATAATGCGGTTACGGCGGGCAAACATGTGGCTGGCAGTGTTCTTATTAACACTGGCAGCTTGTTCGCAGGAAAACAACAGCAAAATACTGTATGAGCGATCCGGTTATCATTTCCCGTACCGGTTGGCCAGGCCCGGGCAAACCTGGAAACTGCCGCGGTCGCTGGTGGAGATATCCGGTTTGGGTTTCATTGACGAAAACCGGCTGGCCTGCGTCCAGGATGAAAACGGGATCATCTTCATCTATAACCTGCAAGCCGGAGCCGTTGAGCGCGAGGTACATTTTGGCAGGGACGGCGATTATGAAGGCATTGAAGTGATCAACGATGATGCCTGGGTATTGAAAAGCAACGGGACGTTATACGAGGTAAAAGATTTCCTGAAAGCGGCATCACCTGAAGTCACGGAATACAAAACCCCTTTAAAAGGCCGGAACGATGCCGAGGGGCTGGCCTATGATCCCCTACGGCACAGTCTTCTGATTGCCTGCAAAGGAGAGCCTTTTACGGATAAAAGAGACGGTCGCCGCCACAGGGCCGTTTACCGTTTCGACCTCGAAACCCGGCAGATGGATCCGGAGCCGTTTTTACTGATCGACCTGGACACATTAAGATCTTACCAGGATCTCAGTGCGATCACCCTTTGGGGGATGGAAGTCATGGCTTATTTCAATCCCCCGGAAGGCGACCGGATCTTCGCCCCTTCCGGCATCGCCATTCATCCAAAAACCGAAGATATCTATATCCTCGGATCAGTGGGAAAGCTCTTGCTGGTATTTTCCGGGGAGAAAGAACTGCGGGCCATTGTCAGCCTCGACCCAGGAACCTTTCCCAAGCCAGAGGGCATCTGCTTCAGTCCGGATGGCACGCTGTATATTGCGAGCGAAGGGAAGGGAGGAGAAGGGAGGATAATTGTCAATCCGGCATTGTCGGTTGTCGATTTTTGATTTGGAAAGATGCCGGAGGCATCAAATATTGATAGATAAACGACCAACCGATTAAAAATACGACCCCGGCCGGGGTCGAATATTCCAATGCGGATTTTCTCATTAGTATTTAGGAAATAGGATATTCTATATACCAATGTTCACGTTCACATGGGCGATGGGCGGTTTTGTATGGTCAATAGGGACGGAGTCCCTGTCGGAAGGGATGGAGTCCCTGCGGACTGCTCACGGGCCTGCTGAATTACCTCCACTTTTTCCTTCGATGAATTCGCCCGGTAAACCAGCACGATCAACGCCAGCGTCTCATTTTTCAATCTCTCCCCTACTGTATATTTGTACTCTCTCTTAAAATTGGCTGTAAAATGAAAAATACTCAGCAATAGATCATAACTTGCTTTAAAAACCGGCAACTCATCATAAAGTGACATCTTTTCAAAATATTTCGATCCCTCCTTCGTCGGGATAACCAGCCTCCGCATACGCTGCGGCTGGTAAATAGTCAAATAGACAAAATGTCAAATTGTCAATTATCCCGAAGACAACGGACGCTAAAACCGTCGGCCTTGAAGTAGTTGTTCCGGCCTACTTCCGGGAGGTTGTAACCGAGGCTACGGCTCCATGCGTAGTTGGTGGTGTAGTCCGTCGATGTCCACCAGAGGCCGAGGTAGC
>JAWOHY010000175.1:0-7835 GCA_046484945.1 Bacteroidales bacterium | reverse complement strand
CAGATCAATATTCTAAATAAGTTCATCAGTTTCCTGGCCGGTTACCAGAAACTGGTTGTCGTCGGGATCGGGTGTACCATGGTCACGCCATTCCTGGGCGTGGCGCTGGTGGCCGACCTGCGGCTGGCCAGTCCCAGAGCGGTTTTTTCGATGGCTCACCGCAAATACGGACTCCATCCCAGCGGCGCCATTCCTTTTTTCCTCACACATTACCTGGGCCACTCCAAAGCTATGGAGATCCAGCTATCCGATCGCTTACTGTCCGACGAGGCTTTCCGGCTGGGACTCGTCAGCCAGATCCTGCCAACTGACCGGTTCGAGGAAAACTGTATCCGCTATGTTCAACAATACCTGGAAAATTACCGGTCTACACTTCGCCTGACCAAACGATTGAACAATTTCAAACACAGGTGGCTGGAAGAATATCTTGAGCACGAGAGCAGCCTGATCAACCTTTGATGTTATCTTATCTTTATTGTGACTTAATATGGGCCATTAGGGTTTGGCATCTTCCTTCTTAATATACAGTAAATCAATATTTTATAAAAATGATCAAAAAAAGTTGAAAAAAAGTGACTTTTCGACCGGGTATATTTTCAAAAAAACCGGATTAACAGTATAGAATGGTACATTATACCCAATATGGAATAATTGAGGGCATACGCCGCAGGGATAAGGATATCCTGAGATTTGTCTATAAGCAGTATCTGCCCATGGTCCGGTATTTTGTCATAAAAAATCAGGGTACCGAAGAAGATGCGGAGGACCTGTTTCAGGAGGCCATGATCGCTGTTTATCAAAGGGTTAAGAAGAGAGATCTTAACCTGGATTGCTCCTTTAAGACATATCTGTACTCTGTGGTGCGGCATATGTGGCTTCAACTGATCGAAAGAAAAAGGATCCATTACGAATTTACCGAAATGGATGAGTTCATCCTTTTGGAAGAAACAGAGCTTTACGAGGACTTCCAGGTGAAAAAAATGATATATCAGCGTCATTTCTTTCAATTAACGGCACTATGCCAGAAGGTTCTCGTTATGTTTGTCGAAAAGGTTCCTTTTGAGGAGATTGCGGCCATCATCGGCTACAAAGGGCGGCAGTATGCCATAAAAAGAAAATACGAATGCATGAAGTCATTAATAAACCGGGTCACCAATGATCCCGAATATAAAAGTCTGAAAAAATGAAAACAAAGCATCTGAAAATACTGGAGCAATATTTCAACGGGGAAATGACCCCGGCTGAAATGGCCTCTTTTGAGGAATCGTTAGAAACTGATCCGGAGCTGAATGCTTCTTTCAGGGAATATCAGTTGATCACTGAAGCTTTGGGCGATCAGGATACCATGGATCTGAGAAGTAAGCTGAAGGATATCCGGAAGGAGCACAGGCTTGGGAAATCAGGACGGGACTTTCTGTCCCAGAATAACAATTGGATGTGGTTGGCGGCATTGCTTGTCCTGATGATTTGCTTTACCATCGTTCTCTCGTTGCTGGTCAGGGTGGAAAACCAGCGCAAGCAGCTCATTGCAAAGGAAAATATGCCTGTAACCTCCCGTTTTAGCCAGCTCGATCTGGAATTAATGAAATATGACACGCGGAACAGAAACCTTCTGACTTTGGAATCCCCTAAAGATTCCTCGATCATTGACAAACACCCGGGATTGGTCTTCAGATGGCAGACGGATACCACTTTATTTCTTAAGCTGGATCTCATAAGCCGGGATGGTTCAGTTGTATTTACAACGCGCCAGAATATCGAAAGTCCTTACTATCTTCCCGGCGTGTTTCCGGAGGGATTTTATGTTTTCAGGTTTCATGATGATACCTATTCTTACTATCAGGGAGTGATGTATCTAAAATAGGCCGGGTGGTTTACGGCGGTTGCATTTTTTTTATTTTTGCGCTACTGTTACCGATAAAGAGCCTGGCCATTGGATTCATTGGTTTTCTCCAAAATATTGCTGCCCATTGCCCTGTCAATGCTGATGTTCGGCATTGGCTTGTCGCTTACCATGGATGATTTCAGAAAGATCGCCGGTCAACCGCGTGGTTTATTTGCGGGTCTGGCCAGCCAGGTGATCATGCTTCCTCTCATTGCATTTTTGATTGCTGCCGCTGTGCAGCTGCCACCCGAACTGAAAGTAGGTATCGTGATCATAGCCGTTTGTCCGGGAGGCGCCACTTCCAATTTCATTACCTATGTCCTGCGGGGAAATGTAGCGCTATCCATTTCCATCACCATTGTCAACAGTGTCCTGATTCTGGTCACGATTCCGGCATTGGTCCATATCGCTTTGGTATGGCAAATGGGCATCGGCCATACCGTCGATTTACCATTGGGTTTGACGATCTTTAAGATGCTATATATTACCCTCCTGCCTATATCAGCGGGGATTTACATCCGGAACAGGCACCAGAAAATCGCATTGAATCTTGAAAAACACATGCGGTATATACTGCCGTTGCTGTTTGGATTTATTTATGTGGTGGCTATCCTGGGAAGCAGGCAGGAGTCTCCTGAAGGTGTGACCGGGCTGTATATGCGTGTCCTGCCATGGGTGATGCTGCTCAATATTGCTGCCATGAGTATTGGATTTCTTCTGTCAAGATTGCTCAGGCTTCAAAAGAGCGATCAGATATCCTTAACGGTAGAGATCGGTATCCAGAACAGTGCCCTGGCTATCACCATTGCGGGTAGCGCCTTGTTTCTGGATAATTACCTTATGGCGGTGCCCGCTATTGTTTATGGCATGTTCACTTTCTTTTCGGCGCTTGTCTTTGGGTTCCTGGTGAAGAAGTTGTCCCGTTGATCCAGGCTTTATTTTATTTTTCAACAACCGGGTATATTTCGTCAAAAACCCGATTAACCTTATGTGAAGAATTACTATGCATACACCCCGGTGCGGGTGGCTATGCCTTATCTGGCCGGCATCGTCCTGGCACATAGCTGTTTTCCTGATGTAGAAAGCATTTGGATAATGGCTTCAGGCGCTGTTTTGTTTTTTATCTTTTACAGCTCACGTGTTTTAATGGGATCAAATTATGCTGCCCGCTGGGTGCCCGGTTTGGTCGGCTGCCTGATGCTTGTTTTTACCGGGGCGGCTGGCGTATATGTGGTGGAAGTACTTGAAACCAGAAAAGATCTTAGTGTCAGGAAATTTACGGAAGAATCGATCTTCATTTTCAGGATGGAGGAGAGGCCGGTTGCAAAAACCAGGTCCTATTCCGGGCTGGCAACGATGGTTGCATTTTCCGATTCGTCCGGTTACTGGCAACAACCGCATGTCAGGGTGCTGGTTTATTTCAAAAATGACAGTTTGTGCCGGGAGTTGCAATACGGAGACCTTGTTCTGGTTTCCGGGAGTATACAGCAAGTGAGTGGCCCGATGAACCCGGATGTTTTTGATTACCGGAGATATTTGAAAAACAGAAGGGTCAGGTGGCAGCTTTTTATTGATCCGGGGAAATGGGAAACGACGGGATTTCGTGATGCTAATCCGGTTAAATATTGGTCGGCCTGGTGCCGGGATCAATTTCTGGATATGTTGAAGTCTTTCAGGATAGAAGGAAATGATCTGGCATTGGCATCGGCCCTGCTGCTGGGCGACAAAGATCTGCTGGAAAAGGATGTGAGACAGGAATTCAGCCATGCCGGGGCGATGCATGTGCTTTGTGTATCGGGTCTGCATGTCGGGATCATGTATGTCATTGCCGGCAGGCTGTTGTTTTTTTTGCAGCGGAACCGTAAAAGCAGGCTGGTACGGCAGGTCCTCATTCTGATCTGGATCTGGGCATATGCTTTCATCACGGGACTTTCCCCTTCGGTAGTGCGGGCCGGGCTGATGTTCAGCCTGCTGGCAGCAGGCCGTATGATGAAGCGTAAAACGGAGAATTTCAATATTCTAGCAGGAGCTGCCTTTATTCAGCTTTACATGGATCCCTATGAGATAACCCAGGTAGGCTTCCAGTTGTCATACCTGGCCGTTTTGGGGATCTTTGCCTTTTACCAGCGTCTCAATGGTTTGATTCGCAAACAGGTCTGGCCGGTATCGCTGATCTGGCCTGTCATGGCCGTGTCTATGGCTGCGCAGGCTGCCACCTTCCCACTGGCCGGCTTCTATTTTAACATCTTCCCGGTCTATTTCCTGATAACAAATCTTGCCGTAGTGCCATTGTCCGGAATTATCATTTACCTGGCCCTGGCATTATTCGCAGCCGGCGCTGCCGGTTTGTCACATGATTGGTTGTCTGTGCCGCTGAAATTGGTAATACGACTGCTTCATGGATCGGTGCAAACGATCCAGTCCTGGCCGAATGCTGTTATTGAGCCTGTCGTATTTCAGCCTGTTCAAGTCATTGTGCTTTATCTGTTGTTGATTGGGGCTTTTTCACTCCTTGTCCGTTCAAATAGATCTGGCATGTTCTGGGTGATCATTTCATTGATATTATTATCTGCCGCCAATGCTGTCAGAAAAGCGTCCAGGCTTCAGCAAACAGAAATAATCGTTTATCATGTGCCGGGACATACGGCCGTGGATTTCATCCACCAAAAGAGTGTGCTCTTTTTATCCGACAGCCTGCTGATGGAAGATCCACAAAAAGTCTTGTTCAATATAGTCCCTCACCGGCTGATATCAGGGTTAAATGATATAATACCCATAGGGGAGGATGATTCAGCCGGCAATCATTATCAAAAGACCTATTCCGGTATTCGTCTTGTTAATTTTCATCAGAAAACCGTGGCCATCATTCACCATGACTTGAAAATAACAGGGATTGAGAAAAAAATGAAGGCCGACCTGGTTATGCTTACAGGCAATCGGAAAGTGGAACCTGATAATTTGGAGGCAATTCTGGAATTTGATATCCTTGTCACAGATTCTTCCGTTCCATCCTGGTTAAATAATTTTTACCGGGATTTTTGCCTGGAAAAAGGAATCCGTTTTCATTCAGTCCGGGAAAGCGGCTCCTTCGCACTAAAATGGAAAACCAAACAAGAAACACGAAACAAGAAACACGAAACAAGAAACAAGAAACAAGAAACACGAAACAACTCTATCAGTGAATCACCAATTTCCGATTCACCCTCTGACCGGCAGTTTCCATCGTCCCGATGTAAACTCCGCCAGGAAGGTCAGAAATGTCCAATTCAAGCTGGTGCTGGCCTGCATCCAAATGCTTCTCTAAAACGGACTGCAGGAGGCGCCCGGTTACATCACAAAGCTGTATTTTAACCTGTGCGGCCTCTTTCAGGTAAAGCCCGGCGGTAACCATATTCCGGGCCGGGTTGGGTTGGAATATAAGTTCGGCAGCAAAAGGAAATGTACCCTCATCGAGTCCTACTCCACTTATCATGATCTCCAGGTCATCGATGTACATGCCATCGTCCTGGACATAGGTGTCACTATAAAACCGGAAGCGGATCATCACATTGGTCTGGTTGATATAATCGTTCAGGGAATAGGTTTTTTGCACCCAGTCATTCTGTATGCCGGTGAAGGAAGCCATCTGAGACCAATTGGATCCGTCAGTGGAAACTTCCAGGTACATGAAGTCGTAATTGGTTTCAATCCTGTACCTTGTCCAGAAGGAAATCTGGGCGGAGGTGGCCCCGGTCAGATCGATAGACCGCAGGGTCATGGATGCATTCATATTCGCCTGGTAATTCCCGACAGGGCTTTCAGTAATAGAGTGAAATTCAGAATAATATATTCCCGGTCTTAATCCCCAGGTGCTTTCGGCGGTCCAGTAAAGCGCGCCGGTTTCAAAGTCATCGAAGAAAGGCAGCGCAATAGGTGGCATGGGTACCGCCGTTACCAGGTTGGAAGGGCCGGATTCTTCACCCGATGTAAGAAAAACCGCCGTGATATAGTAGGAGTAGAGAGTTCCATTTTCAACATTGACATCTACATAAATTGCTTCAGATGAGGTATCATATGGTTCCGGATCAAGATCGCGATAGATGTTATAGTAGTCAACGCTGTCAACTCCTGTCCACTCTAAAGAAACTTCAGCATCGCCTGCCATGGCAACCAGGTTTTCTGGAGAAGGAAGCATGTTGGCCATCGAGGCGACATTGGCCAGAATGGCTTTTACAAATATCCCGTGTTGCTCGAAGTTGTTGACGCTGGGACCGATGCGATCGTTGCTGGTGTGAATGTAAGGGCTGTAGTTCTGTGAATCCTCAAAAGGGAAGATTCCCTGGTAGCCATTGTTATTGAAGGAAGTATGGTCGCTGTCTCCGCCAGACATGGCCCCATTTTCGATGATGAAATCCGGCAGGTAAATGGCACAGACATCCCGGTAGAATTCTTTCAATTCATTGGCTGAGGAAGGTCCAATCAGATCTGTATGGATATAACTTCCCGGTTGAAGATAACCGGCCATATCAATATTAAAATAACCCAGGATATTCATACTATCGGCGGCAGCCTCTGATGCCCATGCTGCACTGCCATATAGTCCATATTCTTCCCCGCTCCAGGTGGCATAGATGATGGAACGGTCAAATTCATACTGGCTGAGAATACGGGCAATTTCAATGATGCCTGCTGTGCCGGTAGCGTTGTCATCGGCGCCGGGTTGGGTATTTCCGCTGGCATAGGTGTCATAATGGGCTCCCAGCACTACGTATTCATCAGGGTATTTCGTCCCGGTCTGCGTGGCGATCACATTGTCGCTGGCAGCGCCTCCGGGCATGTAGAAATCGTGCAATTCAACGTCCAGGCCCAGCGAGTCGAACTTGCTGTAAATCCAGTTTTGTGCCAAAATACCCTCTGGTTTATAGCAGTTACGGTTTCCGTAATCCTCAAGGTGCTGGACCATCTGGCGAAGGTGGGCCGTATCCACCTGTGCCACCATGGAGGAGATATCATCACGGGCGCTCAAAGTGCCGGGGGTATAATTCAACGAATTCGCCGGAAAACCGGCGGGAGCCTGGCTGAAGTGCACCATGCCGCCGCGAATGGCAGGGTAAAGCTGTGCTGCACCGTTGCGGTCGGCAGCAACAACGAGGAAATTATCGCCCTGGTGCAATGTAAGCGCAACATTGCGGACATCTTTAAAATAATCTTCCCGGTTACCGGGATCAAAGTACAATATGTAATAATGGGTTGTACCATCGCCCCAGGCATCATTGTCAAGCAGCTGGTAAGCCATAGCAGGTGGGTTGATTGCGGTCCCGATAGCAAAATCATCATTATAGAAATGGATCGTAAGGTCTTTCTGGCCAAAAGCTTCCCTGGTTTTTTCAAGGGAGCCGGTAGGAATGAATACCAGTTCCGATGCGAAAGTGAAAATGACGGTTAGCCATGTGATAGCAAGAAGAGCAGTTTTTTTCATAGTAAAATTATCTTTAAGGGGCAAAAGTAGTAAAATGTTCGATGGTCGATGTTCGATGGTCGATGTTAGCCTTCATGCTTTCAAGTATGTAAATAAATTAGCTCACAGCCATAAAAAAACCTTTAAGAAATCTCTTCCTCAAAGGTTGGGTTCTGCTTTACGCGGTCTGGACGGGACTCGAACCCGCGACCTCCTGCGTGACAGGCAGGCATTCTAACCAAGCTGAACTACCAGACCGTACAACGGGTTTAGCGGATGCAAAATTAAAACATATTTTTAGATTTCAATCCATTTGGTGCATTTTTTTCATAATAGGGCTACTTTTGCATAAAACAAATTATCTCATCATGCCCGGCAAATCAAAGGCACATAAAAAGATACCGCAAAAACCTGCAAGGAAATCTTCCCGAATCCGAAATCTATTCTATATCATTATTGCAGTAGTTGTGGTAACGGCATTTCTCCTGGCTAATTTCTACAACCCCAGGAAAT
>JAWOHY010000107.1:0-3809 GCA_046484945.1 Bacteroidales bacterium | reverse complement strand
GGATTGTTTGGTTTTTTTAGGAGGTTCAGGTATAAATTTACGATCTTTGGCATCAAATTCGAATTTCTGCACATGCGATCCTTAATAATCAGCATAATCTCACTGTTTTTTTTATTACTGGTTGGCCCGGTCAATGGCCAGTATTTCAATGGCGGGATCATGGCCGGTGTGGCCGGCACCCAGGTGGCCGGTGATACCTATAGCGGTTTTCATAAAGCAGGTATTTATGCCGGCGGATTCGTGAACCTTCAGATCAGCCAGCGGTCGATCTTTCAGCTGGAGCTGGAATTTTTCCAGAAAGGGAGCCGCAAGAACCCGAACTATGAGAATGATGACCTGGAACAGTACCTTTTCAGGGTGAATTATGTCGAAATGCCGGTTCTATATCAGTATGTCGTCAATGAGCGCCTGAAACTGGAGGTGGGCCCTTCGCTGGGTTTCCTGACGGGGTATTATGAAGAGAAGAATTCAGAAGAGATCAAGGCAGGTAACAGGCCCGCCAGGGTAACTCTTCAGATCAATGCCGGTATGTATGTCAGCATCACCCGGCGGCTGATGTTCAACCTGAGGACCAATAACTCCTTGCTCAACATCCGCAGCGACAATGCCACCGGCGATGTGCTCAGGATTATCCCGGGCAATTACGGCCAGTTCAATGATGGCCTCGTGATGAGTATCGCTTACCAGTTCAGGGATGCCTGGTGAGTGTCAATGTA
This sequence comes from Bacteroidales bacterium, assembly GCA_046484945.1. Lineage (GTDB taxonomy): Bacteria > Bacteroidota > Bacteroidia > Bacteroidales > JAGOPY01 > JAGOPY01. Next base: position 3,093 of record JAWOHY010000107.1, on the reverse strand, counting down.
TAATGACTTTCCTGGAGAAAACCTGCCGGTCTGTTACTATTCTCACAATATACAGACCCCTGTTGAAAAGTGTCATTTCATCCGGTCCCATTCCCCGGTAAACACAGCCTCCTGACATGCTATAGACCGCCATGCTTCGTATATTTCCGGGAGGATGAATGAGATGGAGTCTCCCGTTGCGTGAGACGACCCGGAAATCATCTGCCGGATTATCTTCGCCAACATTCACTATGACGGATACCACAATTTCGTCATAACCCGTTCCGCATATATTCGTCACGTTCACCCAGTAGGTTCCCGCAACGCTTACCAGCAAGGTTTGTTCTGTACTGCCGGTTGACCAGAGGTATTCCGACCCGGGGTTGCCGGCATCCAGCAGTAGGGTCTGCCCCTGTAAAATGGTGGTGTCATTGCCGAGAAAAACCGCAGGGTGGGATAATGCCGGAACATTCTCAAAGACCGGGCTGCCTGTGCCGCATTGGTTGAACGAGAACACTTCGATCAGGTAATTTCCCTGCCCGCCAAAACTGTAGGTTAATGACGGCCCGGTTGCTGACTGGATCACCCCGTTGACAGTCCACTGGCAGGTATCGAACGGGCCGGCGATGGTGGTGTAGGTATGCGTGGTGTATTCGCAGACGGTGTCGGGGCCGGAAATGGGCGCCGGCTGGGATGGCGTCTCGCTGACCTCGGTGAAGGCGGTATCAGGTATGGAGGTTTGTCCGTTGGAGACAAAAGCCAGGGTCACGGTTTTCAGCCCGTCGGTACTGTATACCTTCACCAGTGGAGAAACGGTGTCAGGTTGAATCTCCCCGTTGACCGTCCACTGGCAGATGCAGGCCACCGGCACATCGGCTTCATAGATGCAGGTATCCCCGGTGCAGGCTTGCAAGGGGCCGTTGACGATCATTGCCTGTGGCGGCGGGGGAGGCGGAATGGAATCAGGTTGTGAATAAAGTCTAAATCCATGCAGATTGTAGCAGAAAATGCAAGTAATTATTAAAATCGATATTTTCTGCGTTTTCATATTTATTTTAATCTCACAGAGTTCACAAAGATAAGGCACAAAGGAAACACAAAAGAATGCTTTAAAATATTCTTTGAATTCTCTGTGCTTAAACTCTGTGTAACTCTGTGAGAAAAAAACACTCACTTCTTTTCATTCCTCCTAAAAAATGCGATATTTTTCCTGACCCCTTCAAACCCCGTTCGCTGCACCGCCGAATCCCTGAACAGATCGTCGAATCGAGCTTCGCTAAGGTTATCCCATTTCGACTTATCCATCTTCCGCAATTCTTCCGGAGGCTCGAACGCTGCTTCATTATGCGGCAGGGCCTTCCGGTTCCATGGACAGGCCTCCTGGCAGATGTCGCACCCGAAGATCCAGTTGCCGAATTTCCCATGAAACTGTGGATCAATCTCTCCCCGCATTTCAATCGTCAGGTAAGAGATGCATTTCCGTGCATCCAGTTCCCCGGGGGCAATGATGGCGCCCGTCGGGCAGGCGTCGATGCAGCGTGTGCAGCCGCCGCAGAGATCATTCACACGGGTGGTATCATATGCCAGTTCTTTGTCGGTAATCATTTCACCGATAAAAACGTAAGAGCCAAGCTTCGGGTGGATCAGGCAGGTGTTCTTTCCGATCCAGCCCAGGCCGGCCCTTTCGGCCCAGGCCCTGTCGAATACCGGTGCCGAATCGGTGAAAACCCGCGCTTTGAAATTCCCGGTTTTTTCTTTCATCTCTTTCATCAGAGAATGAAGCTTATCCCTGATGACCAGGTGATAATCCTTCCCGTAGGCATACCTGGCAATCTTGTAATGATCGTTTTCAGAGAGGTTATTCCCGGGGTAATAGTTCATCAGCACCGAAATGACCGACCGTGCGCCTGGCAGCAGTAATGATGGATCCGCCCGTTTCCCGCAGTTCCGTTCCATGTATGACATCTCTCCTTGAAACCCCTGCCGCAGCCATTGATCAAGCCTGTTACGATCTTCTGCAAGACAACATGCTTCCGAGATGCCGCATGCCTGGAACCCGATTGAAAGGGCTTTTTCCTTAATCCAGGCGGAGAGCTCATATTTGGAAAGGGACTCCATCCCTGTCTGGCTTCAGAAAAGTTTATCCTGGCGGTGGGGGAGGACCTTGCCGAGGTGGTGGTATGCCAGTTCGGTCACCTCCCGGCCGCGCGGGGTACGCATCAGGTAACCCTCCTGGATAAGAAATGGTTCGTAAACCTCTTCAATGGTACCGGCTTCTTCTCCTACGGCGGTGGCGATGGTGCTGATCCCCACCGGGCCGCCCTTGAATTTCTCGATGATGGTGGTCAGGATGCGGTTGTCCATCTCGTCCAGCCCGTGCAGGTCGACATTCAGTGCCTGGAGCGCTATCTGAGCAATTTCCACGTTGATGGTGCCGTCGCCTTTGATCTGGGCGAAATCGCGCACCCGGCGCAGCAACAGGTTGGCGATGCGGGGCGTGCCGCGGCTCCTGCGCGAAATCTCCTTCGCCGCATCAGGATCCAGTGGCACATTAATAATCTTTGCCGAACGGTACAGGATACTTTCGAGGGTCTCAGCCTCGTAATACGATAACCGGGAAGTGATGCCGAACCGGGAACGCAGCGGGGCGGTCAGCAATCCCGAACGGGTGGTGGCGCCGATAAGAGTGAAAGGGTTCAGCTTGATCTGCACGCTGCGGGCGTTGGGACCGGTTTCGATCATGATATCGATCCGGTAATCTTCCATGGCAGAGTAAAGGTATTCCTCCACCACCGGGCTGAGGCGGTGGATCTCATCGATGAACAGCACATCGTTGGCTTCCAGGTTGGTGAGCAGCCCCGCCAGGTCGCCCGGCTTGTCAAGCACCGGTCCCGATGAGAGCCTCATATTGACACCTAATTCGTTGGCGATGATGTAGGAGAGTGTCGTCTTGCCCAGCCCCGGCGGGCCGTGCAACAGCACATGGTCGAGCGCTTCGCCTCGCTGCCGGGCCGCTTCCACGAAAATCTTCAGGTTCTCCTTGACGTTCTGCTGGCCGGCAAAGCCCGAAAAATCGGATGGCCGCAATGCCATCTCCGCCTCCTTCTCCGCCGG
>JAWOHY010000049.1:0-4783 GCA_046484945.1 Bacteroidales bacterium | reverse complement strand
TTTATTTCAAAGATAAAGACGGCAACACCATCTTTGAAGAGGATTTTCACCCTGTTCTTGTGAGCAAGTATTCATTCAGTGGTGATAATAAGCCACTGAAACCTGGATACGTTAAAGAAATGGAGAAAGGTAAATATTACACGCTGGAATCAGCTTTATCTGATTGGCAGGAAGGTAAGGCCAGGGATATTCGGGCACATCATCCGTGGGATGGTGATTTTTATCCCTGCATGTTTCAATGGACGCCAGGAAGCACGTTTTTTGGAGGATAACGATTTTGATCGCAGCCCCATGACCAGAAATGGCGATTTCTATGGACTCCTACAAACTTACAGGGATCGGCACCGGATGCAATTTAATCTTGCAGACTGGCCGACCACTTTATTGAAAATGGCCATTCCTTATGCCGAAAAATGCGTGACGGTCATTGCACCCGACGGATTCCACATAAAACCGGAAGTGTTTGCCGAAGCAGCGTGTTATAAAATTAGGGTCAGCGTGGTTCCATTGTCTTTGTTTCCGAAAACCATGTTGCACAATGTATCCCGACACCTTTTTTGCAATCCCGCGGACAAGGAGGGAACCCGCTACCCCGAATATATCGAGCGGCTGATGGGCCAAAAGGCAGATGCCTACAACCATATTGTCCCCCAATACTTGAGGGAATATGGCATGCAGGATTCTATTGAACACAAGACGTGCTAAGGAAAGTGGCATGAAAGCATGTTGTAAATTCATGGGAGTCGGCATGACCCTCTTCACTCATGCCCTTTACAGGTAATGGAATTTATTGCCAGTCACCTTAAGGAGTTATTTATCACTTATGCTTGACAGCAGTTTTGCTCGGTTGCATGATGGTTTCACATTGAAATATCATGGAGGTGCTGATATGGCAACGGTAACGGTAAAAAATATACCTGATGAGCTTTACGAGCGGCTTAAATCAATTGCGGAAAAAAATCGGCGTTCTGTGAACAGCGAAATTATCATTTGCATTGAAAATGCCGTGATGAGTCGCCGGATAGATATTGATGAAGTGATAGAAAATGTTCGCCGGCTCCGGAAATTAACAGCCGGGCATTTGATCAGCGATGAAAAATTTAACCAGGCAAAAGCAGAAGTCCGGCGGTGATTGTGGTTAATATAAATGCTATCGGCTATCTCTTTTTGTCCAGCGAGAAATCTGTTTTAGCCGAACGTGCCTTACAAAAAAACAATGAGTGGCCGGCACCGATAAAATCCTGAATAAAAGAAAGGATCCTGCAATGACCATTGAGGCTATCATTTATAAAATGCCCCCTGGCTCGATCCCCGTAGCCCAAGCCATCCGCATCGATCATTCGAACTCATCCATAGATCTTTTGGGTGTTGAATTGCCGGCCGTTTTGGTTATGAAAGAACAAGACGTTCTGGATCATGACCGTCTCTTTTTAATGAAAAGCCAGCATACCGATAAAGACCTTGCGAGCTACTTTATTGGGAGGAAACAAAATTCAAATGACAAAATGCATGTTATTTTGAGAGGCAAATACAAGAAGGCGGGCAAATTGAGCAATGCGATTCAGAAATTCCTCGAACGCGTGAAGCAATCCCATGAGAAAAAACCGTATTTTATCTGCATTGATGATAAATTTTTCGAATCATTGAAAGATGCCTCTTTAAGTGAATCTTTATCAACTGATATTGTGGCTGAACCATATTTCCAGGAAAATAATCCACCTATTGCAGTGGAGTTACCAAAGGAAGAAGAGAATGCCAGAGAAATTCTTGAACTTATGAAAGGAGACGAGGAGTTAATTGATGACAGGAAAATCAGAAATACTTTTCGTGGTGATTCCTATTCCTGCCGCCTGGTTCGCCAGAGGATTATGAAGACCGAGGGAAACACTTCAAGCGTTCTGATTGAAGGGGAGCGAGGAACAGGCAAAGAGTTGGTTGCGCAAGCGATTCATGAAATCAGAAAAAAAAACAAGAAACTAAAATTTGTTTCATTGAATTGCAGCGCCATACCAAATGATATGTTGGAAACGGAACTTTTCGGGTATAAAAAAGGCGCCTTTACTGGCGCTGACAAAGATAAAGATGGCTTGTGGAAGATAGCCGGGGACGGAACATTGTTTCTCGATGAAATCGGAGAACTGGCGCCGAATCATCAGGCAAAAATTCTCAGAGCTTTGGAGACAAAGCGTATCCGGCCTGTCGGTGCTACAGAAGATGAACCTGTGAGTGCCTGCATCGTTGCCGCCACAAATCGTAACCTGAATGAAAAGAATAAATACGGAAAACACCTTTTCCGCCAGGACCTCTATGACCGATTAAAGCAAATCCCTATCAAGACCCCGATTTTGAATTGGCACCCTGAGGATATCCCCGAGTACGCTGATTCCATCTGGAAAGAGATCACGAAAGACGATGCAGCGTATCTTCCCCACAATTTGATGGATGTGCTAATGAACCTGAATTGGGAAGATAATGTCCGCGGTTTGAGAAACGTTCTTGAGGATCTGCACAATTTATATCCTAAAAACCCTACGGTGGAAAAGTTAAACCGTCTTTTACAATACAGAAAAAACAGCGAGGAAAACGTAATCACCCACGAAAAAGTGACAAGTATCGAGCTGAATGACATGATTGAAATATTGGCAAAGGCTTCACATTCGACCTGGTACAGAAAGCGTGAAAGTGAAGGATGGACCTGGGGTCCGAAAAGAATAGAGACCGATCAGATCAAAACCAACCCCGATATGAAGCCCTACAATGAGCTAACCGATGAGCAAAAAAGCTACGCAAGGGAAGAGGCCCGGTCGATCCTGAAGGCGATTCTGAATGAGGGCTATTCGATCACAAAATAGAAATGGTCCCATAATTTTTCGAAATGACGCTCTTATTATTTATACTTGAGTTGAGTGATTCCGTTGACATATAACCGTCATTCCGGCGCAAGCCCATTGGCGTCAAGTTAAGGTACTGACCATGCAGTAAAAGGTTGTCATTCTGAGGAGGCGGACATGGTAAATGGTTATATGGCACGCGCTTAATGGCCGATGAAGAATCTTTTCTTCACGCCGGCACGGTCTTTTTTGTTTCAACTCTGATCCGGTTCTGATGATCGGTCCGGGCTCGGGAAGATAGATTCTTCGGTCGCCGTGGTTTCAATCGATTCTGAAATGAAGAATGGAAATGAAATATCCATTAAAAATATTTTACGTGCTGATTGCTTTTACCGTATGTCTTACGACCGGTTTTATTTCAACGATAGAAGCAGAAAACACCAGTGATCAGCCGAACATTGTATCCGGGGACTCAAAACCCTGTCTGTACGGATTAAACTTTGCTCCATATGAGGCCGATCAGGATCCCAATATGGGAACAGTTGTAAGCGCCGAGCAGATCGAACGGCGAATGAAAATTGTTGCCCCCTGCACAGAATGGATCCGCACCTTTGGATGCACCAAAGGCATGGAACATGCCGGCCGGATTGCAAAAGGTTTGGGGCTTAAAACCGCCATTGGCGCCTGGATCAGTTCCGACCGATCCGCCAATGGAGCAGAACTGAGAAGATTAATCCAAGAGGCCGGGAAAGGCAATGTCGACATTGCAATTATCGGCAGTGAGGTTCTTCTCCGGGGCGATTTGACCCTCGATGACCTGATTGCTTATATGCGCCAATTCCGGTCGGAAGTCCCCAATGTACCGATGACTAGTGCAGACGTCTACTTCAATTTGCTGGGTAATCCCCGATTAATGGCCGAATGCGATGTCATCCTGGTGAACTACTACCCCTATTGGGAAGGCGTCCCTGTGAAGAATGTTGCCCGCTGGCTGCATGTCAGGCACCAGCGATTGGTGACTTTATCCGGCGGCAAGGAAGTAATCATTTCCGAGACGGGCTGGCCCAGCGCCGGAGACATTATTGCAGAGGCCGTGCCGACCCCGGAGAATGCCGCATTTTTTTTCATGAACTTCATTTCGTGGGCCCGTGCTGAAAATATCCGGTATTTTTATTTCGAAGCCTTTGACGAGCCCTGGAAAGCAGTTTATGAAGGGCCCCAAGGCGCTCACTGGGGTGTATGGGACAAGAACGGGAAACTGAAGCCCGGGATGCAGGCAGTCCTGGATGGTGAAACAATGGATAACAACTGGACCTGCAAACACATTCCCGGCGGTATGGGAAGGGAGTCAATCGAAATCTCCCGGAGCCCTTTCGCCGTTTCCTTGGGGACCCTTTACGGCCAGGTTTGGCATGCAGCGCCGGATAAGCACCTGGTGGCGGTATATATCAAGGTAGACAACGGCTGGTGGACCAAGCCCTATTTCAACAATCCGGTCAGTGCAATAAACTGCGACGGCTCATGGACTTGCGACATTAATACCGGTGGAATGGATCAAATGACAACCGAGATTGCGGCGTTCCTGATTCCGCTGACCTATTCCCCTCCGATAGCCAATGGTTTGGTCTTCCTTCCGGATGAGCTTTATACAAAAAGCCCGGCTTATGTTGTTGTAACCCGGGATTGAGTGTCGGCGTTGCCGGCAGGCAATATGAAATTGTTGGGTTTTTAGCCGACTTATTCCGAACCCATCTAATTGTTTGGGATAAACCGGATCAAAACCTCCCGCCAGTTGGGTTCATTGACCATGATAGACTGGTATCTGCGTAAGGCCAGGGGAAGATCATCCCGTTTCATCGTGCCGCAAAGAACCGGAAGGATGTTGCCCCTTTTCTTGCCTGAGCGAATCAGCCCTTCAAACATTCGCCATTCAGCTTCCACCCATGAGGAGC
>JAWOHY010000030.1:0-3245 GCA_046484945.1 Bacteroidales bacterium | reverse complement strand
TCGCCGAGTACCAGGCCAACCGGGCCACCCTGCTCGAGAGCCTGGCCCAGCTTGGAGCATAGCCTTCCTCCTGTGCTATAACCATGAGAGCACGGTATGATAAAAATCCCAGATCCTTTATAGGCAGATTCTGGAAATGGCACATCCAATGGTGTCCGGGTTGGAAATCCTATGTTAAGTCACTTCCACAGGATGAAAGACAGTCGCTTATTAAACGCTATGGATGAACTGAAAATTTCAATCACTTTTCATGATCGACGGTTCTGATGCGGCTTTGGCGGTAAATCCTCTGAGATCTTCCAGGATCATATAAAATGCTGGTACCAGGATAAGAGTGATGAGAGTAGCAAAAACAATCCCGAACCCTAAGGACAAGGCCATGGGAATCAGAAATCTTGCCTGACGGGAAGTTTCGAAAATCATTGGAGCAAGACCACCAAAAGTGGTCAATGTTGTCAGAAGGATTGGGCGAAAACGATGAATCGCCGAAGCATGTATGGCTTCCAGAGCATTCATTCCCGAGGTTCGCCTTCGGCTAGCAAAGTCGATCAATACAAGTGATGCGTTTACCACTACTCCTGATAAGGCTACTACACCGAACATACTCAGTACGCTTAAACTGTAGCCCATGATCAGATGCCCGATAACTGCGCCGACAATACCAAAAGGAATGGCCACCATGATAATGACGGGTTGAACATAACTGTTGAGAGGGATTGCGAGCATGGCAAAGATGACCAAAAGGGCCATCAGCAGTCCCCTGAACAAAGCTTGCATGCTTTCGCGCTGATCTGCCTGACGCCCTTCAAAGCTGAAAGTCAGTCCAGGGTATTTTTGCTGAAGTCCGGGAAGATATTCAGACCTGACAGACGCCAGAATCTGACCGGTCTGGCTTCTGGGATTGACATCTGCGGTAACGGTAACAATCCGTCTGCCTTGTCTTCGGTTGATATCCGTATAAGCCCGGCCTCGTGTAATTGTTACCGCATCCCTGAGCAGGATTTCAGTTCCATTGGGAGCTTTAATGATCATTTCTTCAAGGCTGTATTCGGAAATACGTTCCTGAATCGGAAATCTCACCATGACCTTGACTTCGTTTCGGCCTCTTTGCTGCCTGATGGCCTCGGCTCCGTAGAATGCGTGACGAACTTGCCGGGCTACTTCCCGGGCTTCCAGCCCCAGCGTTCTTGCTTCGGGTTTAATAGTAAAATCAATTTGTTGCTTACCGGGTGAAAAGCCGTCGTCAATGTCCGTTACATTGGAATAATAGCGCAGAGCATCGGCCAGTTCGGCGCTGGCTTTCTCAAGAAGATCCATTCGCTGATGACTGAGTTCCACGGAAATTGCAGCACCCCTTCCGGGCCCACCTGCATCGGATTCAAATTTGATGGATTTCAGACCTGGAATTACCCCGGTCCGGTCACGCCACAGATCAGTGACCTGAGCGGTGGACAGGGGCCGCACATCGGGTGGTGTCAGGTACATGCGTATTTCCACAATGTTGTCATGGATACCGGAAAAAACGCCATCCACAAGGGTTTTACCCCCATGTTCTTCGATGATTTCCCGGGATGACATTATCAGTTCACGTTCTACCCGTTTGGCATTATCAAAGGATGTGCCAAAAGGAAGTGAGGCTGTCACCATAGAATAGTCGGATTCGATTTTGGGAAAAAGTTCGAAGCCAAGCCGACCACTTCTGACGTAGCCGATGGTCACGAGCAGTATTGCAATGCCGATGGCCAATGTTAAATATCGCCAGTGGATTGCCTTATGTAGAAATGGACCGTAGCGTTGAGTGACAAAGTTGGTTAAGGTATCCCCAATATATTGTTGTATACGGGAAATTCTGTTTAAAATTCCAGTTGGAGCGCTTTTTCGCCTGTGGCCGATGTGTGCCGGAAGGATAAAGAGGCTTTCAATAAGTGATACGGCAAACACACTGATGACCACGATGGGAATATGTCTGTAAACTTTGCCCATAAAACCTGGGATGAAAAATATAGGTAAAAATGCCACCATATTGGTAAGTACGGTAAAATTCAGAGGAACGGCAATTTCCCGGGTGCCTGTGACGGCAGCCTTAAACCAGGGTTCTCCCTGCTGACGATGGTAATAAATGTTTTCCCCCACAATAATGGCATCATCCACAACAATTCCAAGGGTCACAATAAAGGCAAACATGGAAACCATATTAATGCTCACATTGGCCAATTTCAGAAAGAAAATAGATCCTAAAAAAGATATCAGAATGCCGAGGGAAACCCAGAAAGCCAGACGAGGTTCTAAAAATAGTGCTAAAAAAATAAATACCAGGCCAAGTCCTAGAAAGCCGTTTTTAATTAACAACCCGAGTCGCTGGCGATAAATATCCGAACGGTCGTTTCGCAGGTCTACCTGAAGTCCTTTAGGCAAAATATCGTTGATTTCCCTCACCACCGGCCGAACAGCGTCTGAGACCGAAATGGGTGTTTGTTCACCCACCCGAAAGACATCAATCATCACGGCGGGTTGGCCGTTGAAACTAGATGAAACCGATATCTCTTCAAAGTCGTCATGGATAACGGCAATATCTTCCAGTAAAATTTTTGTGCCATCTGCTGTGGTAATAATGGGAATTTTGGCGAATTCATGCCCAAAATCACGTCTTTCCATCATACGAACCAGTATGTCCCCTGATTCGGTTTTGATGGCGCCTCCAGGAAGTTCCACCGATGCCCGTTGAATTCGCATGGCAACATCATCGAGGGTGAGTGAATATCGGCGAAGTGTGTCCTGGGGGATTTCAACACTGATTTCATAATTTCGAATGGGAGTTATTTCTACTTGCGAAATTTCCGGATCCTGTAAAAGCCGGTCGCGGATAAACTCCGCATACTCCCTGAGAATCCGTTCACTCTGGTCTCCATACAGGGCAAGGGAAACCACATAGCGTTTTCTGGAAACGATCGCCACAATAGGTTTTTCTGAGTCTTCGGGAAAGGAGGTAATGCGGTCCACTTCATTTTGGATATCCTGTGCAAGCTTTTGAAGATTTTCCCCCTCGATCATATCGACCATGATGGAGGCTAAACCCTCACGTGCTGTCGAACGGACTTCATCAAATCCTTCAAGTCCCGATATTGCTTCTTCAATGGCTTGTATAATCCCTTTTTCTACTTCCTGAGGACTTGCCCCGGGGTATACCACGGTAATTTGCACCTGGTCGGTTTCAAAATCGGGAAAGACTTCCTGTTTTATATTGG
>JAWOHY010000264.1:0-22616 GCA_046484945.1 Bacteroidales bacterium | reverse complement strand
GTCACCTCTTCGCTGGTCATGCCTGCCATCGGGTATTTAATGTTTTCCTCCGTGGCGATGCGGCTGTCGATATTTACCAGTGGGTAATCGGTCACCATTGTTTCGTCTTTCCGGTAATAAGCCAGGTATTCGCCGGAGGGGGACCAGAACGTGCCTTTTTTGATACCGAATTCACTCCGGTGGACCGACTGCCCGTTCACTATGGCCGGGTCTTCATCATTGGTTATCTGCACCTGTTTCCCGGTGCTGGCGATAAACAGATTATTATCAATGGTGTAGGCAAGATGTGAGCCATTTTCAAAGTAATCGATATTTTCCGCATTCTCGGGGTAGCTGTTTAGTTTTATTGCGTGACCTGTACTAATATTGACCCTATAAATAATGTTTTTGCTGGTAAAATATAGCACAGCGCTGTTTTCCCATGTAAAAGAGGGTATCCTGGTCAGCGTATCGAAGCCGGATGCTCTGAATATGGCATTGATGTCTGATAAAGAGAACAGGGTGTCTGTTGTGGTGCTTTCCGCATGCCGGGAGAGCACCAGGTTATTTTCATTATGAGAAAACCGCTCATCGGTTCCGATCCATTGCAGGTTGCGCAGTACGGATGGGAAAAGAGCCCGGTTCATGCCGCTGGCGTCTTCAATGGTGAGCTGCTTCTGGCCGAAAATTATAACTGGTAAAACCAACAGGAAGCAAAGAGCAAAGCAAAAGTTCTTCATGGAATTTATAATTACATATGAGGTAAATCAGGCGGAATGGACAGCCCCGGCTATCTCCCTTATGCATGTAAGATCTTTTTCAATGGCATTGCCAACGACAATCACATCGGCGCCGGCCCGGCAGCTTCCGGAGGCCTGTTCCGGCGTCCTGATACCACCGCCTACGATCATTGGTATTGCAATGTTCTCCCTGACTTTTCTGATCATGCTTTCGGAAACCGGCATTTCCGCCCCGGAACCGGCATCCATGTAAATCAGTTTCAGTCCGAGCATCTCGCCGGCCATGGCAGTGCAGACGGCTATATCATCCTTCAGCCTGGGTATGGGGATGGTATTGCTGATATACTGGGCAGTGGTGACAGGACCACTTTCAATCAGCATATAACCGGTTGGCAGGATCTCCAGCCGGCTGCTTTTTAAATAAGGTGCAGCAATCACGTGCTTGCCGATCAGCATATCAGCATTGCGCCCTGAGATCAGGGAAAGCAACAGCACGGCATCGGCCTGATCGTTTATTTGCATGATGCTTCCCGGAAAAAGAACCACCGGAATAGCAGTATGCGACTTTATCTGGCGGATGGTCTGATCCAGGTGGTCGTATGTAAGCAGGCTTCCTCCGACGAAGATCAGATCGGCATGGCTTTCATCGGCAGCGGCGACAACAGACGCCAGTTCTTTCTCACCGTATTTGTCCGGATCGATCAAAACGGCGAATTGTTTTCGCGGACTGCTGCTGAGAATTTTTGCGTAGATACTCATTTCCGGAGGCATTGTGCAAAAATACAAAACTATATTATCCGGTCTGTTACATATACCAGGATAAAATCGTCCAGTAAATCCCCATGCAACCGGTATTCTTTATTCGTATCTCCTTGTTGAATGAATCCCTTGAAATTGAACGGGTAGGCGGCTTCGGGGAAGTGAACCCTTATGTTATCTTTAAAATCCAGGTTTTTCAGGCCATATAACTTATAAAGGGCCTCCTTGGCGCACCAGGCCAGCGTCAGCGCTTCCGGATCATCCGGATCATTCAGATATGATATTTCCCGGTTACTTAAAAACCGGTCTCTCACTTTCCGTATCCGGGGCCTGACCTTTTCGATATCAATGCCAGTGCGAAAAGCGCTGCTGATAATGACCGCAGCGCGGTCGTGCGAATGGGTGACCGAAATATGGTACTTGCTGCCTGAAAGGAAAGGTTTTCCCGGCTGATCATATTCCACCGGATAATCTTCAGGGTGCAGCAATGTCCGGATAAGGATCCGGCACGCCAGCCATTGCTTCCTTCGTTCTTCAGCCAGGAAAGACTCATATTGTTTTCTCTCCTGTGGTTTCAATGACAGCATTTCCAGTAACTCATCTGCTGTTTCTGTGATTTCCCAGACAGCTATAGCGGTATGTGCGTCCATGTTCCTTCGGAGTATCTCGGCCATGATTTGTTTGCACCTTATTCCGTCAAAGTTAAGGGTATTTGCAATTTTTGTAACTTTGCAGCCTTAATTTTTATAGCATGGAACATTTGGTGATTGATACTGCATTGAAATTTAAAGTCAAAGATATAAACCTGGCAGAATGGGGCCGTAAAGAAATAGAAGTGGCTGAAAAAGAGATGCCTGGTCTGATGTCACTGCGTAAGAAATATGGTCAATCGAAACCGTTGCGGGGCGCCAGGATATCCGGTTCACTGCATATGACCGTACAAACGGCTGTTTTAATTGAAACCCTTATCGAATTGGGGGCGGAGGTGCGATGGGCGAGTTGCAATATTTTTTCCACGCAGGATCACGCGGCTGCTGCCATAGCCGTTAAAGATATCCCGGTGTTCGCCTGGAAAGGGGAAACACTGGAAGAATACTGGTGGTGCACTTACCAGGCACTGTCATTTCCCGGGGGAAAGGGGCCGCACCTGGTAGTCGATGACGGCGGGGATGCCACCCTGCTTCTGCACTGGGGATACCAGGCAGAAGAAAAACCCGATCTGCTGAACCAGGAACCTGCCAGCCAGGATGAGAAAGCAATCCTGGATTTGTTGCGGAAAGTATATGTGGAAGACAAGAAAAAATGGCACAAAACAGTGGCGGATTGGAAAGGCGTGTCGGAAGAGACAACCACCGGTGTGCACCGCCTTTACCAGATGAAAGAGATGGGCGAATTACTGGTTCCGGCGATCAACGTAAACGATTCTGTTACCAAGTCGAAGTTCGACAACCTTTATGGATGCCGCGAATCGCTGGCCGATGGCATCAAACGCGCCACCGACGTGATGATTGCCGGTAAGGTAGTGGTCGTTATGGGCTATGGAGATGTCGGAAAGGGTTGTGCCAAATCGATGAGGGCTTATGGTGCACGGGTGATCGTCACCGAAATAGACCCGATCTGCGCCCTCCAGGCCGCTATGGAAGGTTTTGAAGTGACAACGCTTGAAGATGCCCTTTCCAGGGGAAATATTTATGTGACAGCCACGGGCAACAAAGACGTGATCACAGTGGAGCATATGCGCAAGATGAAAGACGAATCGATCATTTGTAATATCGGTCACTTTGATAACGAAATCCAGGTGAACCAGCTGAATGCCCTGGCCGGTGTCGAAAAGATCAACATCAAACCGCAGGTTGACAAATACATTATGCCTGAAGGACATGTGATCTACATGCTGGCCGAAGGCCGCCTGGTCAATCTCGGATGCGCCACAGGGCATCCTTCGTTTGTGATGAGCAATTCCTTCACCAACCAGGTGCTGGCCCAGATCGAGCTGTGGCAGAATGATTACGAGATCGGCGTATACCGGCTGCCTAAGAAACTGGATGAAGAAGTGGCCCGCCTCCACCTGGAGCATATCGGCGTCAAGTTGACCAAACTGACCAAAGAACAGGCCGGTTATATCGGTATCCCGCCGGAGGGCCCGTTCAAATCAGAACACTACAGGTATTAATTGTGAATATACAATAACTGGCCGTTGTATTCGGCAAAGTATTGTCCCAGCGGGCTAATGGAAGGGCCTTCCACCGGTGAGCCGTCGAGGATAAGGTATTTCGACCAGGTGCAGGTATCCATGATGAATGGGAAATAATCATCTACGATCAGTTTTGTGCAAAGTGTCTGGGAGGGATTACAGCAACTGTCGGGTTTATAGGGGGGCGTCCTTTCAAAGGCCAGAAACTGGTCGATTGATAAACGGTAAACGATGATCCCGCGGCTGGGCGGCATAACCCCGTCGTATTCGTCCAGATAAAGCCAACCGCCTACAATATTCAATTCCTGGTATATGGTCGAGTTCGGGTTGAGGGTGATATCCACCGGGGCAAGCGGTAACCTGTCACCATTATCCTTGTTGCATCCGGATCCCGCTATGATGAGAAGAATAAAAATCATCGCCGCCAACCCCTCAAAGTAATTTCTTGCCGTTTTCATTTCCTGCCGATA
Source organism: Bacteroidales bacterium (assembly GCA_046484945.1). Lineage (GTDB taxonomy): Bacteria > Bacteroidota > Bacteroidia > Bacteroidales > JAGOPY01 > JAGOPY01. The sequence continues at coordinate 18,474 of JAWOHY010000264.1, read as the reverse complement.
TTAAACATCCTGGTGCAAAGGTATTCGTTTTTGTTAAATCTTTTCATAAGACATTCCATATATGTCCGTTAAAAGCTAAAGGTTGTGCCTGTCGTTATTTCATGCCGTGAAAATGATTAATTTAGCGTAATTTTATAAAGAAAATGAGGCTGAGTATTTCTGCGACGATCATCCTGCTAATAAGCCTGGTCCTGGCAACATCCTGCCAGTCCGGGTCCCGTTCTGTCAGAATGCATGAAAGGCAAGAGAAAAAAATGGACCGGATGGAACAGAAAGCATACCGTGATAAATTGAAGGAACATAAAAAAATGCAGTCGCCGCAGACCAGAAAAATGATGAAAGAGGCAGAGAAACGGGCCCGGAAAATGAACAAACCCAACAAGCGTTGAAGAAAAGCTGTGAACATCGTCGCTACGTAAAATTCCCGCAGCAGGTCATTTTGGTATTTATGCGAAAGGCCATGATCATGCTGGCCCTGGGGATATGGTTTTTGCCCTCCTTCAGCCAGTCATCCGAAATTATTTTTGACCGGCTGACCACTGAAAATACGATCCGCGTGAAAGGCTTGTCACAAAATTCGATACACAGCCTGATGCAGGATTCAAAAGGGTTTATGTGGATTGGCACCTGGGATGGGCTGAACTTTTATGATGGCTACGAATTTATTGTTTATAACAGTGAGAGCGGGCTGAGCAATACAACGATCAACGCTTTGCTGGAGGATGTTGAAAAGAATATCTGGATCGGTACGGAAAATGGTTTAAACCGCCTGAACAGACGTACTGGCCGGATAGACCAGTGGCTTCACCAGCCAGGCAATAGAAACAGCTTATGTAACAATACCATTCTTGATCTTTACCAGGACGACAGGGGCTGTTTATGGATCAGCACTTCTTTTGGCCTGAGTTGTTATGATATCGACCTGGATGTATTTTCTACCTATAATTTCTTCGAGAGCGGGTTGGACAGCCTTCTGACCAATTGGATCAGCCGGGTGATCCAGGACAGCCTGGGCATGATCTGGATTGCCACCCGAAATGGCATTCACTGTTACAATCCTGATTTGCGCTCGTTTCAGGCTTATAAATTGGATCGTAATCGATCGAAGGGGAAACCTTCACCAGGTAATATTGTGAATGACATCCAGTCAGATAGCTTGGGCAATATATGGGCTGCCACAAGAAATGGGATATATGTCATTCAACCCGGAAAAGGTGTAACAACGCATTTAAAAGCCGGTAATCAAAGTGAAAAAGCCCTTTCTGACAATCATGTCAACTGCCTGCTGGTAACCGCGGGCGGGGAGGTCTGGATTGGTACCGTTGACGGCCTGGATGTGTATAATCCTGAGCGCCAAAGCATCCGACATTTCTTTGCCGGTGGGAGCACCACCAGCCTGTCGAACAATGATGTGATGAGCCTCCACCAGGATCATTCCGGAACAGTGTGGGTCGGCACATACAGTGGGCTGAACAAGGCCGATCAGAGCCCCAGCCGGTTTACACACTATTTTCACGATCCTTTTAATCCTTACTCCCTCTCTGACAACATCGTGTATTCCATCCTGGAAGATGAAAATGGCCTGGTTTGGATCGGCACTTTTGGCGGATTGAATATGTTTGACAGGGATAACGAGCGCTTTTCCGTCCTCCGGCATGATCCGGCCAACCCGGCCAGCCTGTCTTCTGACAAAATAAGATGCATCGCTCTCGACAGCCTGGGAGACCTCTGGGTTGGAACGGAAAAACACGGCCTGAACCGCCTTGACCGTAAAAGTGGCCGGATTACCCGGTATCAGCATGATCCCGGAAATGATAATTCCATTAACAGTGACGAGATTTTTTCATTGTATGTCGACCGGGCCGGCAGGGTATGGGTCGGAACCGGAAATGGAATATGGTTGATCGATCCATCGGCCGGCAGTTTTGATCGACTGGAAAAGACACCCCTGGCACCGGTGTTTTCAAACGACATGGTAGTATGGGCTGTTACGGAGGACCGGTTTGGGAATTACTGGTTGGGAACAACACGTGGATTAAAGAAACTATCCGGCAGCCTGGCGCCCCTGGCCGAATACCGGTATAATCCGGTCAGCCAGGAAGGAATCCGAAGCAACTGGGTTTTCTCCATACATGAAGATTCCCGGGGCTTGCTCTGGATTGGAACCATGGGCGGAGGCCTGGCCCGTTTTGATCCTGTTTCTGAAACTTTTAAGGTATTCACCGAGGAACATGGCCTGCCCAACAATGTGGTCTATGCTACCCTTGAGGATCATGAGAATAACCTCTGGATCAGTACCAACAGGGGCCTTTCTAAATTCTGCAAGCAGACACAAACATTTGTGAATTATGATACCCGGGATGGTATCCAGGGAAATGAATTTAATGCCGGGGCTTATTATCAGAATGAAAAAGGGGAAATCTATTTCGGGGGAATGAACGGGTTCAATGTTTTTCACCCGAAGGATATTGTCAAAAACAATATTCCCCCCAGGATGGTCTTAACCGGCTTTAGTGTCTTGAATGAGGTGATCGATAGCGAGCTGGAAGGAGGGGAGATATTCAGGCTGAAACATACTGAGAATTTTTTCTCCATCACCTTCTCTGCGCTCGATTATACCAACCCAATGAAAAATGCCTATCGCTACCGCCTTGAAAATTACGATGAAAACTGGATTTATACGGATGCCCGCCGGAGAATGGCCGATTACCGTAAAGTCAATCCGGGAACATATCGCTTCGTGGTTACCGGATCAAACAATGACGGTGTATGGAATATGGAGGGTGTAAGCCTTACCGTTATTGTTTATTCTCCCTGGTGGCAAACCTGGATCTTCCGGCTTACCGTCATTTTACTGGCCATTGCGCTGTTGTGGAGCATTATCTATTTCCGGATCAAAGCCATCAAACGAAAACATGAGGTGGAAAAGAAAATGCTGGGTATTGAAAAACAGGTTTTTGAACTGGAACAGAAAGCCCTTCAACTTCAAATGAATCCGCACTTTGTATTTAATTCGTTAAATGCCATTCAGAATTTCGTGTTAGCGAATAATACGGATAAAGCGGTAAATTACCTGGCAAAATTCTCACACCTGATGCGGATGATCCTCGCCAATTCAACCGTAGCATATATATCCCTGAAAGATGAACTGCAAGCGATTACCTATTACATGGACCTGGAAAAACTTCGTTTTGATGATAAATTTGACTATGAGATCAAAATAGATACGGATATTGATCCCGGTTTTATTCTGATCCCGCCTATGCTGCTTCAGCCATATATCGAGAATGCAATCATTCACGGGTTTGTGAACAGCCCCCGTCCCGGCCGGCTGGAGATTACCCTGAAACTACTTTCTCCGGGATCATTAAATTGTGTCATTACAGATAACGGGATCGGCAGGGAGAAGGCGACGGAGATCAGGGCGCAATCAGGCATTAAGCGGCAGCCCCGCGGTATGATCATTACCCAGGAAAGATTGGAAATCCTGAATAAGCAGGGCCAGAAAAACTATGCTGTGAGTGTGACCGACCTGAAAGACGAATACGGCAACGCTTCCGGTACCCGCGTTGATTTGACCATCCAGTACAAGGAACTGTAAAAAGACCGTAATCATGATAAAAGCGATCATCATAGAGGATGAAAAAATGTCGAGGGAAACCTTGCGCCGCATGCTGGAAAAGTATTGCCCAACGGTTACCGTCGTGGCCGAAGCAGATGGTTACCGCAAAGGCCTGGAAGAGATCAGGAAACAACCGCCCGATGTCATTTTCCTGGATATCCAGATGCCTGACGGCAGCGGTTTCCGGCTTTTAGAAGAGCTGGAAGAGATCGATTTCGATGTGATTTTTACCACCGCTTTCGACCAGTTTGCCATTAAAGCGATCAAATACAGCGCCCTGGATTATCTGCTCAAACCCATCATACCCCAGGACCTGGTGGATGCTGTGAATAAAGTGGAAAAGAGAATTTCCGATAACAGAAAAAGAAAAAACCTTAACGATCTTCTGGCGAATGTGAAATCCCAGGAGGATTTTAGCCGGAAAATTGTCCTGTCAACTTCGGATATGATCCATGTGATCCATGTTGATGATATAATCCGATGTGAATCAGATAATTATTATACTAATTTCTATTTCACCGATGGAAGGAGATTATTGGTGAGCAAAACATTAAAGGAAAATGAGGAATTGCTGAGCCGGTATAATTTTATCAGACCCCATAAATCCCACCTGGTAAACACAAAATATATTTTGAATTTCATCCGGCAGGAAGGCGGATATATACTGATGTCGGACGGGAGCAAAGTTCCGGTGTCAAGAAGAAAAAAAGATAAAATTTTGGAAATCATATATAATTTATAAACAGCATGTTACGTGTTTTCTTTTCACCGTAAACTGATTATGCCGGGCCGTTAACTGAATATTTTACCGGTTTTCTCATCTTTTATTGTACTTTTATCACATCTTGAAACAAGAACCATGGAAGATTTTATATATCTGATTCTGCTGATTGCCTGGGTTATATTCGCTTTTTACAGGCGTTCCCAAAAGAAGTCGGCAGCTGCCCGCCAGGCGTCATCCCAGCCACAACCAGAGACCAAAAAGAGGCCGTTCACACTTGAGGATCTGTTTGGAGAGGAAAGTGAATACTATGAGGAAGATGAGATCCCACAAGAGATCGACCCCGGATATCAGCAAGTGGAGGTCCCGGAACACCGGAAATTCGGTTGGGAAAGACCGGGTTTCCGGGATGGAATTATGCCGGAAAAGAAGGAAAATGCCCCTTCCCGGAGCAATTTGATGAAAGTCACTGATATCCAGGAAGATGAGCTGCAAGTTGAAGAGCTGTCAACTGAATTGCCTGATATTCGGGAGAATATCCGTCAGGCAGTAATATATTCCGAAATTCTTAACAGGCCATATGATTGAATAGATGAATAAAAGGTGATGATTTTTTTATGGCTGTATTAATAATTTTTGGAGAATACAATGATTTATTTATAACTTTACCCGCTTTAAAATCGCGCAGCATATAACCTAACATAAATTCATATGGTATGTTAAGAAAGTTACTCTTTACACTTGGCATTATACTCACAGCCAACTTGTTAGTTTATTCACAATCAGGTGCACTCAAAGGAAAGGTACTTGATAAGGATACTCGGGAACCCCTGCCGTTTGTGAATATTGTGGTTGAAGTCGGAGGTACAAACGCGGGTGGATCCGCGTCCAATTTTGACGGAGAATACGATATTAAACCCCTCCCTCCGGGCCGCTATGATGTGAAGGCATCATACATCGGTTACAAGCCTGTCATGTACCGTGGGGTGAATATTGCAGCCGACCAGATCCGGTTCCTGGATATTGAAATGGAATCGACGGCACAGATGCTGGAAACGTTCGAGGTAATTGATTACAAAATACCGCTGATCAGCAAGGACCAGACAACCTCTGGTGCCTCGGTCACCTCCGAGGAGATCGCCAAGATGCCCAACCGGTCGGCCAATGCAGTGGCTTCCACAGTAGGGGGCGTTTTCTCGGCAGACGGTGAAAGGGGCCGTGTGCGTGGTGCGCGTGAAGATGCAACGGTCATGTATATCGACGGTATCAGGGTGCGGGGGTCTTCTTCATTGCCCGCATCAGCCATCGAGCAGGTCGACGTGGTCCTGGGCGGTGTCCCTGCCCAATACGGGGATGCCACCGGTGGTATCATCAATGTAACCACCCGGGGACCTTCAAGAGCCTTTGGCGCCGGAATAGAACTTGAATCTTCTCAATTCCTGGATTCCTACGGCTATAACAGGGGCGGCGTCAATATCAACGGGCCGCTCTTTTCCCGGAAAGATGAAAGCGGCAGACGTACATCTTCCTTACTGGGTTTCTTCATTGCCGGAGACTTTGTCTACCGGCAGGACGGAAGGCCTGTCTCCAGCGATATTTATAAGGCACAGGACGATTACCTCAGACAAATCGAAGAAACACCGCTCAGGCCCGGAAGAGATGGCCTTGGTACTTATCCGAATGCTTTTTTTACCCGCATGGAAAATCTTGAACAAATCAAGTCCACTCAGAATACTTCCAACTATACGGTTAATCTTTCAGGAAAAATTGATGTCAGGACAACGGAGACCATCAATCTTTCATTTGGCGGTTCATACTATTACGCCAACATCAATAACTGGAATTACTTCCATTCCCTGTTTAATTACAATAAGAACTCTCACTCGGTCGCCAATACCTGGCGGGTATTTGGCCGGTTCACCCAGCGTTTTCCCTCCGATCCGCAAAGCAGGTCGCTGGTGAAAAATGTCTACTATTCCATTCAGGCTGACTATACCAAAAATACCGGGTATACTGAAGATCCGGATCACAGGGGCGACCTGTTCAAGTATGGCTACCTGGGTAAATATACCACTTATAAAATGCCCACGTATGAACTTGGTGCAGATACTGTGAACGGCAATTACTACCCGTCGGCATGGGTATTGAACAGCTGGGATTTTGATACCCTGGTCACCTTTGAGCCTTTCGATTTTAACCCGCTGACGGCAAATTATACTTCAACATATTACCAGATATTTGAAGGCCAGCCTATGGGCAATTATATGAACACCGACCAGATCCAGCTGGGCGGCGGTTTGCTGAATGGCCAGAGTCCCGGAAATGTTTACGGCCTGTGGGGCGCGCCCGGAGCGCTGCAAGCCGGCTACAGTCAGTTTGATAACACACAGTTTGCCATCAATGTCGCAGGCGCTATGGATATCGGCAACCATGAATTCAAATTCGGCTTCCAGTATGATCAGCGCAGTGACCGCGGGTATGGTTATGATCCGGGCAGGTTCTGGACACTGATGCGAGGGATTACCAATTTCCATATCCGGGAACTCGATATTGATAATCCGTATATCGTCGAAGGCACCGACCTGGATACCATCAAGTATTACAGGAAATATGACGAGATTTCGCAAAGGACCTTTGATTACAACCTGAGACTGAAGCTGGGCCTCCCCACCGACGGCCTTGATTTTATTGATATCGACTCGTATGACTTCAATACCCATTCGATCAATTATTATGACCAGTATGGCGTCAGGCATACGGTCAATTATGGTGAACAGTTATTTTCCGTGGATATGTTCAGCGCCGATGAATTGCTGAATGACGGAATATCTTCATATGTTGGTTATTTTGGCTATGATTATAAGGGAAATAAGCTTACTTATAAGCCCAGTTTTAACGACTTTTTTAATAAAACGGACGAGTTAGGCAATTATACCCGTGATATCGGGGCGTACGAACCCAATTACATGGCCTTCTATTTGCAGGATAAATTTGCATTCCGCGATCTGATCTTTAATATAGGAATTCGTGTCGACCGTTTCGACGCCAATCAGAAAATGTTAAACGATCCTTTCCTGCTTTACCAGGCGAGGACAGTACGGGAGGTGCAGACCATCGGTGGAGAGACAGCCATACACCCGGCAAACATGGGCTCTGACTATGTGGTTTATGTGAATAATATAAATAATCCCGAACAGATTGTCGGATACCGCGATGGATACAACTGGTTCAATGCATTTGGCGCTGAGATCCAGGATCCCAACGTCCTGGATGTCGGTTCCGGTATATCACCTTATCTGGTCGATCCGACGCTGCAAAGACCTACGATAGACGCATTCAAGGATTATGATCCGCAATGGACCATTATGCCCCGTATCTCTTTCTCCTTCCCGATCTCCGACGAAGCTTTGTTCTTTGCACACTACGATGTGCTGACACAACGCCCGACCAGTAATGCCTTCTCAAACCCCTCCACCTACTATTTCTTTGATAATGTGTCGGGAATTATCAACAATCCGGGCCTGAAGCCAACCCAGACCATAGACTATGAAGTAGGTTTTCAGCAAAAGCTCACCAATTCATCTTCATTGAAACTGGTCACGTTCTATCGGGAAATGCGTGATATGTTGCAGATTTTCCGGTTTAACGGAGCGTATCCGAAAGATTATACCTCTTTTAATAATATCGACTTTGGAACGGTCAAAGGGCTGACCATACAGTACGACCTCAGAAGAACGGGCAATGTCAGGCTCAGCGCTTACTATACATTGCAGTTCGCTGATGCCACCGGCTCCAGTCAGACCACTACCGCTGCACTGGTGGCTTCCGGGCTGCCGAATCTAAGGACGACCTATCCTATCCAGACCGACCGGAGACATTCATTTAATGTCTTCCTGGATTATCACTTTGGGGGTGGAAAAGAATATAACGGGCCTACAACACATCGTCCCGATTCAGGCAAGCCACCCATACAGTGGCTGAGTTATTTCGGGTTCGCAGTCACACTGAATGGCGGCTCGGGCACACCATACACCCAATCCAGAAATGTCGTCGGTATCAATCAGGCGGGTACCAACCTGGTCAAGGGAACCTATTTCGGAGCCCGCGGCCCCTGGCAGTTCAGACTCGATGCCACCATCGACAAAGATTTCCGGTTTGAAATTGGCAGCGGGGAGAACAAACGCCAGAGCGTGGTCAATGTTTATTTCAGGATAAATAATGTGCTCAACGCGAAAAATATCCTGAATGTATATTCTTTCACAGGTAACCCCAATGACGATGGCTACCTGTCGGCACCGGAATCCCAGAAACAAATCAGTGAAGCGCTTGATGAGCAGGCGTACCGCGACCTGTATGCCATTGCAGTCGACAGGCCCTGGAATTACAGCCTCCCGAGAACCATTCGCATGGGGGTTATCTTTAATTTTTAACCCAACACAATAATCCCTGAATTGAAAATTCAAAGAAACTTAAAATGAAAATGATAAATCTCTATCGGTTCCTATCCCTGCTACTAATTGGTTTACTGCTGACAGGTGTCAGCTTTTCAAGAGAGTTTGTGGGAGCCACTAAGAATGTAAGTACCATAAAATCAACTGCTGCCGGATGTTCGGCTGCTTCGGGATTCCGTTTCCTCGACATCAATAACGTCAGGGCCAGGATCAATACCGGAGGCGACATGTGGTGGGACCTGCCGGGTGGCATCGGCGCCCAGTACTATATACCTAAATCAGGAACGGCTACTTCCATGTTCTCAGGTTCACTGTGGATCGGGGGACTGGATATCAATAACCAGCTTAAGCTGGCAGCCATCCGTTACAGGCAGGTTGGAAACGATTACTGGCCCGGCCCATTGACTACCGATGGTACCGCCGCCGTCGACGCGGAAACCTGTGCCAAATATGATACGCATTTCCCCATTACCAGGGCCGAAGTGGATGAATTCCTGCAATGGTGGAACAGCGACAATAAAGCTGAGGATTTCCCCGGATACACTATCCCCAAATCAATCATGGAATGGCCGGCGCACGGTGATGTGGCAAAATTGCAGAGCTATTATCTTGCACCTTTCTTCGATGTGGACGGGGATGGGGAATATGATCCGAACAACGGGGATTATCCGTATTACGATTTAGATAATGAGCTTTGCCCGATCAACTTTGCCGGTGACCCGAACTATATTCCGGCCCGTACCATGGAGGAAGATCTGACGGAATATAAAGTGGCCCTGTTTGGCAGTATCCTGGTCGACCAGGTGATCAAAGGCGACCAGACCCTGTGGTGGGTGTTCAATGATAAAGGGAACACCCATACCGAAACCCAGGGAGCCCCCATTGGCATGGAGGTCAGGGCACAGGCCTTCTCCTTTGCCACAAACGATGAAATTAACAATATGACCTTTTATTCCTATGAGGTCATCAATCGCTCTACTTTCGAACTTACCAATACCTATTTCTGCCCCTGGGTGGACACAGACCTGGGATATGCCTGGGATGATTATGTAGGGTGTGATGTCCTCAGGGGATTGGGATACTGCTATAATGGGGTTGCTATTGACGGCAGCGGCGAACCCGAATCTTACGGCGAACAGCCTCCTGCCATAGGTGTCGACTTTTTTCAGGGCCCCTACATCGACCCGGACGGATTCGATAATCCTGCATTCACCGGTGATTGCGAAATGCTGACCCAGGGGCCGAATTTTGATATCGACCAAATGGCGATCAATGGCGTGAATTTCGGCAATGGTATCGTGGATGATGAACGTTATGGGATGAGACGATTTGTCTATCATAACAATACTTCATCCAATCCTGCCACCACCGACCCGTCTATCGCCGCTGAATATTACAACTTCCTCAGGGGCATATGGAAAGATAATTCCCCCATGCTCTATGGTGGCACAGCCCACCAGAGTGACCCGGCTGCCGTTGGCCCGATTTGCGAGTTCATGTTTCCGGGCGACTCAGACCCGTGTAACTGGGGAACCCGTTTCCAGCCACCCAATGGCGGCTTTAATGCCAATGGAAAATACTGGACAGAAGAAACCGTAAATAATGAGCCCGGCGACCGTCGCTTTATGCAATCAGCAGGGCCATTCACCCTGAAACCCGGTGCGGTGAACTATATTACCGTCGGGATCCCCTGGGCCAGAGCCGCTTCAGGAGGGCCCTGGGCCTCCGTCGAATTACTGCGCGTTGTCGATGACAAGTGCCAGGCGCTGTTCGATAACTGCTTCAAAGTGATCGACGGCCCTAATGCCCCTGACCTGGTTTTCCGTGAACTGGATCGCGAACTGATCATCTTTATTGAAAATCCAAGAGGATCCAATAATTATCTCGAACAATATGCCGAATACGACCCGAATATCATTCAGCCCAATCCTGCCAATCCTGCCCAAAGGAGTGATTCTATCTACCGTTTTGAAGGATACCAGGTCTTTCAGCTAAAGGATGCCTCGGTAACACTGGGCGATGCAAAAGACCAGTATGGCAATTACAACGCCGACATGGTCAGGCTGGTGGCGCAGTTTGATAAAAAGAACGGTGTCGGCCGCATTATCAACCATTACCTCAACAAAGCGATCGGATTTAATATTCCGGTGGTGGAAGTGGAAGGTGGTGATGAAGGGATCCAGCACTCCTTCCGGATTGTGGAAGATGCTTTTGCCACAGGAGATAAACGGCTGGTCAATCACAAACAGTATTATTTTACCGTGATTGCTTATGCCTATAACGAGTATCTGCCCTATGACCCGGAGGATCAGATCGGAAAATTCGGGCAAAAAGCGTCTTACCTGCCTGGCAGGAAGAATATCAAGACCTATACGGCAATACCTCATAAAATTGTCGGTGGCACCATGGCCAATTCACAGTATGGCGATGGCCCTGCCATCACACGTATCGAAGGGCAGGGCAATGACGGGCTGATCCTGGAGCTTACGGCTGCAACCATTGAGGAAATTATGTCCAAAGCCCCGGTAGGATCGGTGGTCGATGGAGATACAGTGCGCCTGGGTCACCCCATGTACCCCATTGCCTATGAGGCTGATTATAAGCACAACTATGGGCCTGTTAATATTAAAATCATTGATCCGTTGAATGTGAAAGCCGGTAAATATCTGATCAAATTCGATACGCTTTACCAGAAGAAGAATTTCAATGTGACCGGAAATACAGCCCTGAATACGGGCGGCGACACTGCAAGCTTTGTATCGGGCACATGGCATATGATCGATGAACTGACCGGAATTACCTATTACGCTGATGCCGCATTGGATCAGCAAAATGAACAACTCTTCCTCGACCTGGGTATTTCCATCAATATGAAATCAATCTACACACCAGGTCCAAAATTGGTGGGAAATCAGGGGAATTTGGGAGTTTATGAAGTACTGGCCCCCAATAACGGCCTGCTGGTATCTTCTATAAACTATAAGGATAGTTCCTATCGCTGGCTGAGTGGCGTTGAAGATAATGATGTCCCCGCTGATCCGAGGAACTGGATTCGTGCCGGTACTTATCAGGACCAGAATGATTCGAAGAACAACGACTTTGATATGCCCACCAATCCATTCGACCCAAACCAGAATTGGGAAAAGATCGTCAATGGTACCTGGGCCCCCTATTTGCTCTGCGCCCATGGTGATCAAAGCAGTGTTGGCCCGGCTAACCGGTTGTTGTCAAAGTCTGTCGCCAAAATGTCAAATCTTTTCAGTGTGGACATCGTTCTCACTCCGGATAAGACGAAATGGTCCAGATCGGTCGTGCTGGAAATGTCCCCCGATAAGACGCTGTCGGAAGGAGGTGTGGAACGCTTTAAATTCAGGGCAGCGCAATCCGTTGATAAGGATGGAAATCCGGCACTTCCCGGTAGCGGCCCCAGTGATGACCCCTCGGCAGCCAACTATATCGCCGAGACCGGGATGGGCTGGTTCCCCGGTTATGCCATCAACGTGGAAACCGGTGAAAGATTGAATATCATGTTCGGGGAAGACAGCTGGCTGGTAGAAGATAATGGCAGGGATATGTTATTTAATCCAACTTCAACCGTTTTTGATCCCGTCAGCTTCAACGCTCGCTTCGGTGGGAAACATTATGTTTATATTATGGATCATATAGGTGTTGATTTCCAGGGATTTTCTTATCTTTTCCCGGCTTATGACGCCTGTCAGTATATCAGGTACGGGTATGACATCTATCCCCTGCCGACACCATTACCCTATGAAGTGGCATGGTTCTCCACATGTGCCTACGTTGGGATCCCGCTGGCTGTGGATGATAAAGACTGGCTGGATAATGAAGTGACAGTCCGGATCAGGGTGGCGAAGCCTTACAAAAGGTTCTACTCTACCCGGATGGATTCCGCGGCTGTTGCCAATTCACAGAACAGTCACTATCCCATGTACCGGTTTGAGACCGAAACGGTCGCAACCACCATGTATAACGCTGAAAAAGCCCAAACAGACCTCGACCTTATCCAGGTCGTCCCGAACCCTTACTACGCGTATGCCGGTGGACCGGGGTATGAAAGAAATGCACTGGATAACAGGGTGAAGATCACAAACCTGCCCAGACAGTGCGTTATATCCATCTACAATGTGTCCGGTACGATGATCAGACAAATTTCCAAGGATGAAATGAAGACTTCGGTAGATTGGGATCTGAAGAACTTTGCGGGCGTGCCCATTGCCGGTGGTGTATATATCATCCACATCAAAACAAATGATGGAGAACGGATCATTAAATGGTTTGGCGGCCTGCGAACCCCCGATCTCAATGTTTTCTAATTTATTATAAGGTTTCAATAAATGAATCATATAAAAATTTCATCTGCTATGAAGAACCTCTACAGATACCTGGCGGCCCTGGTCATCATCACTTTGTTCATATTCCTGAATAATGCAACCTATGCCGGTAATAAAGACCGGTCAGGCCAGGCCGGTGCACCGGAACTGCTTATCAACCCATGGGCAGGCAGCATGGGTTGGGGAAGCGTCAATACATCCCATATCAGGGGGGTGGAATCGATGTTCTCCAATATTGCCGGTCTTTCATTCGTCAGTAAATTGGAACTGGGGTTTACCCAAACCACCTGGCTGAAAGGGTCGGGCATCGGTATCTCCAACTTTGGCCTGGGCGTGCGGGTTGGTGAAACCGGAGTGATCGGATTGTCAGTCTTCTCCATGAACTTCGGAGAACTGACGGTTACTACCACGGATCAGCCGGACGGGACCGGAGCCTTTTACAAACCAAACCTGTTGAATGTAGGGATATCATACGCGAAAGCTTTTTCTAACAGTATCCATGCGGGTGTGACCGTCAGGATTATCTCTGAATCGATCCCAGATGCCAGCGCACAAGGCATTTGCCTGGATGCAGGCGTTATCTATGTGGCGGGTGAACGTGACCAGGCCAAGTTTGGGATCGTACTCAGAAACCTGGGACCCCAGATGAGGTTCACCGGTGATGGCTTTTCCATCAAGGCGTTCTTCCAGGGAGATGATTACTCCATGTCAGTTTACCAGCGTTCCGAAAGCTTTGAATTGCCGACCCAGCTCCGGATCGGCGCATCCTATGATTTCCTCATCGGGGAATGGAACCGCCTGACCCTGGCAGGTAATTTCACTTCCAATTCTTTTACCAAAGACCAGGTCACTGTGGGACTGGAATACGGGTTAAAAAGTTACCTGATGCTCCGGGGAGCCTACACTTATGAAGATGGTATTTATGCCGACGTGGAAGACCCGGCCAGGACCAATGCCTATAAGGGACTGAGCCTCGGGGTATCGGTGGAAGTACCGCTCAGTAAAAACAATGACCTGGCCCTGGGAATTGACTACGCTTACCAATCTACCGATAATTTCAAGGGGACCCAAAGCTTCGGTGTCCGACTGAAATATTAACAGCATTTAAATAAATTTTCTATCTTTGCATAAACAAAGAGGCCCTCATTTGAAGGGTCTTTTTGTTTCTTTGATCAGGGAAAAAGCTATCAGAAATCATGGCTGAAACGAAATATTACACACAGGAAGGACTCGACAAATTACGGCAGGATCTCGAATATCTGACGTCCGTTGAAAGACCGGCTATTTCCAGGCAAATTGCCGAAGCACGGGAAAAAGGCGATCTCTCGGAAAATGCGGAATATGATGCCGCAAAGAATGCCCAGGGAATGCTGGAGATGAAAATCGCCAGGCTGCAGGAAGAATTGAGCTATGCCCGGATCATTGACGAGAGCAAGCTGGATACCAGCAAAGTGCTTATCCTGAGTACGGTCAAGCTGAAGAACCGGAAGAACAATGCCGTGATGACTTATACATTGGTGCCCGAATCGGAAGCCAATCTTAAACTTGGCAAAATATCAATTTCATCACCTATAGCCAGAGGCCTGCTCGGCAAATCGGTAGGGGAAGCCGTGGATATTGAAGTGCCGGCCGGAACTATACACCTGGAAATCATTGAGATATCACGTTCCTAAAACATAATGCCATGCCTACTGTTTTTACCCGTATCGTCAATGGAGAAATCCCCTGTTACAAAGTAGCAGAGGATGACCGGTTCCTGGCTTTCCTCGATATCAATCCACTGGCAAAAGGTCATACACTCGTCATTCCGAAAAAGGAGATCGATTATCTGTTTGATGTTGAAGATGATCTGTATAGCGATATGTGGCTGTTTTCCAAGAAAGTCGCCCTGGCCATTGAGAAAGTGGTCTCCTGCCAGCGTATTGGCATTGCCGTGCTCGGACTCGAAGTGCCACATGCCCATATCCACCTGGTACCGATCAATTCAGTCTATGATATCGATTTCAGCAAACCGAAACTGAAGCTTTCCCGGGAAGAATTCCAGTTGCTGGCCGGCAGAATTGCCGGCGAATATGCCAGAAGTGTTCAGTAGGGACGCGTATTTCGCCCTTCGATGTAATTGATAAAGGCTTTGTTTACCACTTTGTTGCCCCCGGGGGTGGGGTAATTACCGGTGAAATACCAGTCGCCCCGGTGCTGGGGAATCGCTTCATGCAAGTCTTCAATGGTCTGGTAAATAATTTTTATGGTCGATTTGATCTCGGTGGTCGTTAGCATGTTGGAAATCTTATCTGAGATCTGAAGGGCGCTGAAGGGTTTATATATATCTTTCACGTGATTGACCATCTGCTCCTTCGGTAAATCTTCCTGCAGTTTGCATTTTCTATAAGCCTCATTGATGATGTTTTGCTGATTGGACTCTTTCAGCAATGCGATTGCAGCCTGAAACGCAATGAAATCCTGCAGCTTCGACATATCGATGCCATAGCAGTCAGGGTAGCGGATTTGTGGCGCCGAAGAGGCAATAACGATCATTTTCGGGTTCAGCCGGTCGAGAATGCGGATGATGCTTTGTTTTAAGGTGGTGCCCCGTACGATCGAATCATCGATCACCACCAGGTTATCTTTTCCCCGTCTGACAGCCCCGTAAGTGATGTCATAGATATGTTCGACCAGGTCGTCACGATCCTGGTCCTGTGTGATGAAGGTCCGCAGTTTGGTATCCTTGACGGCAATCTGTTCCGTCCGTGGATGAAAGGCCAGGATCTGTTCCAGCTTTTCGTCAGTGATATTTGTGCCGAGATGTTGAATTTGTTCCTTTTTGATACGGTTGCACACCTCGTTCAGTTCGTCGAGCATCCCATGGAAAGCCACGGCGGCGGTATTGGGTATGTAGGAAAACACGGTATTCTCCAGGTCGGTTCCGATGGCATCCAGGATAGCCGGCACCAGCGCTTTGCCCAGGCGCTGCCTCTCCCGGTAGATCTCAACATCGGTCCCGCGGGAGAAATAGATCCGTTCGAAGGAGCAGGACTTCCGTTCCTGGGGCTCTTTACAAAGCAATTCCGAGATCTCTCCGTTTTTCCGTATCACCAGGGCGTATCCGGGTCTGATCTCCTTCACCGATTCAAACGGAACGTTAAATGTTGTTTGAATGACCGGTCTTTCCGATGCGACTACCACCACTTCCTCATCCTTGTAATAGTAAGCCGGCCTGATCCCCGACGGATCGCGCAGGGCGAAGGCGTCGCCATGACCGATCGCACCGATGATCGAATATCCGCCGTCGAAATCACGGCTGGCGCGGGAAAGGATGGCCTGAACATCCAGGTTTCCGGCGATGAGATCCGAAATTTCCCGCTTCTGATATCCCGCCTGCTTGTAGTGTTGGTAAAGCCGTTCATTCTCCTCATCCAGGAAGTGACCAATCTTTTCGATTATGGTCACCGTATCAGAGGTCTCAATTGGATGCTGCCCCAGGTCGATCAGCAGTTCAAAGAGCTCATCCACATTGGTCAGGTTGAAATTACCGGCCAGGACCAGGTTCCGGGTAGCCCAGTTGTTATACCGGATCACCGGATGCAGCAGGTCAACCCCCTGCTTGCCGAATGTGCCGTAACGCAAGTGTCCCAGGAACAATTCACCTGAGAAGTCGGTATTGTACTTCAGCCAGTTAGGGTCGTTCAGCAAACGGTTGTTTTTTTCACCAATGGCATTGATACGGGTATAAACATTTTGAAAAATATCCTGGATGGGCGTGCTGGAATTGGAGCGGATCCGGTCGATGAACTGGTGCCCGGGGGCCAGGTCGAATTTCACGCAGGCGATCCCGGCGCCATCCTGACCGCGGTTGTGCTGCTTCTGGAGCATCAGGTGGAGCCTTTTCAAGCCGTAGAAGGATGTCCCGTATTTGGCCAGATAGAATTCGAAAGGCTTCAGCAACCGGATCATTGCGATGCCGCACTCATGTTTAATGGGATCACTCATTCATCAGACGGATACGATGCTTGCAAATGTAATAGATTTATTGACCGCTTCAAGTTTTAAGAGAATAAGATTTTTCCCATTTTTCTTTACCTTTGCCCCTCCTGTAAACATAATCAGATTTCATGAAAATATCCTATAACTGGCTGAAAAGATACGCCGGTTTCGACCTGGATCCCGATGAAGCGGCCCGTTTACTGACTTCCGGCGGCCTCGAAGTGGAGGGTCTGGAAAAATTTGAATCGGTCAGGGGAGGTCTGAAGGGGGTTGTCATCGGGCTGGTGAAAGAATGCTTTCCGCACCCCAATGCCGATAAACTGACCCTGACAAAGGTGGATATCGGCACCGGACGCTTGCTATCCATCGTTTGCGGGGCCCCTAATGTAGCGCCAGGCCAGAAGGTGCCAGTAGCTACGGTGGGTACGTTGCTTTTCAGCGGAGAGAATGCTTTTGAAATCAAAGAAGCAAAGATCAGGGGGGAGTTTTCGGAGGGGATGATCTGTGCCGAAGATGAACTGGGGCTGGGGATATCCCATGAAGGCATCATGGTACTCGACCCGGGGGCGCGCATTGGCATGGAAGCTGCCGAATACTTCGGTGTGACCACTGATCATGTCTTTGAAATCGGTCTCACACCGAACCGTACCGACGCCACATCGCATTGGGGTGTGGCCCGTGACCTGGTGGCCCTCATCAACCGGCGCAATGAAGGGACAAAGACCAGCCTGGAAAAACCTTCGGTGGATGATTTTGAACCGGATGACCACTCCCTTGAAATACCTGTCATTGTGGAAGATACCGATGCCTGCCCCCGGTACAGCGGCCTGACCATGACCGGGGTGAAGGTAGCCGATTCACCCGCCTGGCTGAAAGATCTTCTGAACGCCGCCGGCATCCGCCCAATCAACAATATCGTCGATATCACCAACTTTGTGCTGATGGAGCTTGGTCAGCCCCTGCATGCTTTCGATGCCGAAGAGATCAAAGGCGGCAAAGTGATTGTCAGGAAAGCACACCGGGATGAGACTTTCGTTATGCCAGCAGCCAAACCGGTTGCGTCGAAGGTCAACGTGACCGGTGTAGTGCTGTCTCCCGGCACCATACCCGACTTCGGCAGTACCGACAGCCACAAGCTGGAGCCGGCGATGTTGTTGTAGGCGAAATCGCCCGCGCCGGTGTTGTGGATCGAGAAGGTGCGGGTGGTCGAGCGATCCTTGGGCAGCGTTACATCGTAGCTGGTGGGAGAGAGGCTGATGCACGGCATATTCACGCGCAGCGCCACATTGCGGGGCAGCATCACCGTTTGCGCCGTGCCCGTCACCGTCACCGGCACGTAGCCAGGGT
>JAWOHY010000216.1:0-11343 GCA_046484945.1 Bacteroidales bacterium | reverse complement strand
CCCGGCAATTTCGTCCCGGCCCATCATACAGGCAACCGCACTGTTGTTCAGATACACATTGTATTTTCCAATGGGCGACAAATGAAAGAAATGATAAAATGAAGCCGTTTGCTCAACGTCCTTTTCCGACATCTTCAGCTCCCGGGCAATGGTCTGGATGGCTTCCGGTGAAATGAAACCCTGTTCATCTTTAATCCCAAGCAAAATATCCACGAGCCTCGTCCGGTCATGGTTGAATTTTGCCAAAATAGCCTTTACTTTTGATTCCATCAGTGCGTAATATTTAAATTATAATTCTGAAAATCAATCCAATATTGTTAATTATTTAACAAAGCAAAAATAATTGAAAATGCATATCTTACAACTATTTCATTAAATTTAGAATTAGTAAAAATAATATTGCCGTAATTTTGCGGCGGGTTGTAACAAAACGGTTCCTCTCTTAATAGGGAACTTTTCATCCATCACCATCATGAATAAGATCAAGGCCTTGAATATACACATCACCGGCTTGGTGCAGGGAGTCGGTTTCAGGCCATTTGTATTCCGCCTGGCACAACAGCACGGAATTACCGGATGGGTTGTCAATGGAAACGACGGCGTCAGGATTTTTGCAGAAGGGATTGAACCGGCCCTGTCCGGTTTTACAACCCGGCTTCAGGACAGGGCTCCTGCCGCTGCGCAGATCTTTAATGTTGCATCGGAGGAATCTGTACCAGCAGGATTCACCTCATTTCAGATCAGAAAGAGCAGCGACGACTCGGAAAGAGTCACGGAAATCAGTCCTGACATTGCCGTGTGCGAAGATTGTCTTCAGGATCTCCGAACGCAGCCTCACCGGATCGGTTATCCTTTCATCAACTGCACCAATTGCGGCCCGCGGTTTACCATCATCAGGGATCTGCCCTATGACAGGGATAAAACGACCATGGAGCCTTTCCCCATGTGTGAGCTATGCCGCACAGAATATTCCGATGTGCACGACCGGCGCTTTCATGCACAGCCGGTAGCCTGTAATCATTGCGGGCCGCAATATGAATACATCACCAGGAATGAGCATATCCACCATTTCGATGAGATCCTGACCCGTCTCGCCGGGATGATCGAAAAAGGCCGGATCATTGCCATGAAAGGGATGGGAGGATTTCACCTGGCCTGTGATGCTTTCAATGAAGGAGCGGTCAGCACGCTTCGTCAGAGGAAAAACCGGGAGGGAAAGCCTTTTGCTGTGATGTTCAGGTCGGTGGAGGAGGCAACGAAACACCTTTTCATCAATGAATCAGAAAAACAGGCGCTCGAAACCTGGCGCAGGCCCATTGTGATTGTACAAAATCGCCCCGGCGCGTCACAACTGGCCATTAGCATCAGTAACGGTTTCGGGACCACCGGGATAATGCTGCCTTACTTGCCGATGCATTATCTTTTATTCGAGCATCTTCATACCCCCGCCATTGTTCTGACGAGCGGGAACATTTCAGATGAACCTGTGATCATCGACGACCGGGAGGCCCTGGAAACACTTGCGCCTGTAGCCGATGCCTGGTTGATCAACAATCGAGCCATCCACAACAGGGCGGATGATTCGGTGATGATGGTTTCAGGCAGCGCTCCGCGGTTGATCCGGCGTTCCAGGGGGTTTGCCCCATCGCCGGTGAACCTGTTATTTGACACGGAAGGTATCTTTGCCGCCGGCGCCGAACTGGTCAACTGTTTTTGTATTGGCAAGGGGCGCCAGGGCGTCATGAGCCAGCACATCGGCGACCTGAAAAATCTCGAAACACTGGAATTCTATACCGAATCGGTCAGCCGTTTCCGCCGCTTGTTCCGGCTCAAACCTTCACTGGTGGCCTGCGACCTGCACCCCGATTACCTGTCGACCCGCTTTGCAGAAGATTTGGCGTCGAATGAAGATCAGATCCCGCTGATCCGGGTCCAGCACCACCATGCCCATATTGCCGCCTGCATGGCTGAATATGGCATCGATGAGAAAGTGATCGGTATCAGTATGGATGGTGTCGGCTATGGCGATGACGGGCATAGCTGGGGTTTTGAATTTTTCACCTGCGACCTGCTCGATTATGAGCGGGTGCTGCACCTTGCGTATACCCCACAACCGGGTGGAGACCTGGCAACACACGAGCCCTGGCGGATGGCGCTGGCTTATCTCTATCGTTATATTGATAAAGATTTTGAAAAAATCAGGCTCCCATTCATGGATGAGATCGGACCGGAAAAAATGAATTATGTCCGGATGGCCCTTGAAAACAATATCAACACCCCCCTTAGCTCCAGCGCCGGAAGGCTGTTTGACGCCGTAGCGGCCCTGACAGGGATATGCACCCGCGCTTCGTTTCATGCGGAAGCCCCTATGCGGCTGGAGCAGGCAGCCGACTGGGATGAGAAGGGAAAATACACATTCAGCATTGACGACCATATCCATCCTGGACCAGTAATAGAATGTATCATAAATGATTTACTCACAGGCACACCTCCATCTGTCATCTCCTCCAGGTTTCACCGGGCCGTAACAGAAGTAATCGTTCAATCGGCCATGCTTCTCAGGCAGCAAACCGGATTAACCAAAATAGTTTTATCCGGAGGGACTTTCCAGAACAGGTTTATTCTGGCGGAAACGCAAGCCAGGCTCAAGATTGAGGATTTTGAAGTCTACATCCCGTCTTTGTTCCCTGTGAACGATGGCGGTATTGCATTAGGGCAGCTAGCAGTAGCGGCAAAAAGAAGGATTTCCGGAAATATTATTTGATCAATATTATTTATTATTTTTACACTCTGACGTATTACCATCACTCTAACTTTTTATTAACTAAAAAGCTACGCTATGAAGAAAACCAGGTGGTATCCCATTTTATTATTGATTATCATTATTTTACAGATAAGTTGCAACTCTTCAAACCAAAAAGAAAAGCTCGTCAGGGAATTAATGGAAACGGATATTGATTTTTCCAACAGATCCCTGGAATCAGGTATGAATGAGGCTTTTTTAAGTTATATCGGGGATGATTGCGTATTATTGAGGCCTAATCGCAATCCGATCATCGGCAGATCCATGATCGAAGAGTTTTTCAGCCGGCCCGATACCTCTTTTACACTCTCCTGGGAACCATTGCATGCCGAGGTGTCAGCTTCCGGAGATTTTGGTTACACTTACGGGATCTTTACGGCCAATATGTACTCGCCTGAAGGAGAATTGGTCACAAGACAAGGGACTTATGCCAATGTCTGGAAAAAGGATAAGGATGGCCGGTGGAAATTCATTCTGGACACAGGCAACCAGGGCATTGGAAAGTAAAAGGCGACAGCGGGGCAGACATGAAGTTCATTGACGAATACCGGGACCGGCAGATTGTAATGACACTTGCGGAAGAAATCCGCAGGGTTTCCCGTTCCCCTGTTTCGCTTATGGAAGTTTGCGGGGGGCACACCATGGCGATTCAGCGATTCGGGATCCCTTCGTTATTGCCGGATACTATTCGTTTACTATCAGGGCCTGGCTGTCCAGTTTGCGTATCAAGCCGGCAATTCATCGACCGGGCCATTGCATACGGTCGGCTGAAAGATGTAATAATCACCACCTATGGAGACCTGATCCGGGTTCCCGGTTCTACTTCAACATTAGACAGGGAAAAGGCCATGGGGTCGGACATACGGATTGTTTTTTCAGCCATGGATGCGTTAGATATCGCACAAAAAAATCCCGGGCGCAGGGTGGTTTTTCTTGGCATCGGCTTCGAAACGACAGCTCCGGCCAGTGCGGCGGCCATTTCAGCTGCATACCGGAAAAAAACCGGCAACTTTTTCCTGCTCAGTTCACACAAGGTCATGCCACCGGCCATGGCGGCCCTGGTGGATGAAGGCGTAAAAATTAATGGCTACATTGCCCCTGGTCATGTAACTACCATCACGGGCATTTCCATTTATCGCGACATTTCCGAAAAGTACAGGCTGGGGTGTGTCATCTCCGGATTTGAGCCGGTGGACCTGATGGAAGCGATACTGATGCTGGTCAGGCAGCACGAAAACGTTGACCCTAAGGTTGAAATACAGTACCGCCGCGCCGTAAGGCCTGATGGAAACCCGATCGCACGGAAACTTCTTGATGAGGTCTTTGAATACAGGGATGACTGGTGGCGTGGCCTCGGGATACTGGCAAACAGCGGCTTGGGTATCCGGGAAAAGTACGGGATGCATGATGCCGGGCGAATGATTGAGGCAGTGGTAGAACCGACCCGGGAAGACAAAGGCTGCATTTGCGGGGAGATTCTCAAGGGGGTCAGCAGTCCGAAGGATTGCAAGCTGTTTGGAAAAGGCTGCACACCGCAAAATCCTGTTGGGGCGTGCATGGTTTCCAATGAAGGGGCCTGCCATGCCTATTATCGTTATAACAGGTAGAATTAGTCTTTATGAAAAAAGAGGATAAGATATTGCTGGGACATGGCAGTGGCGGCAAATTGAGCCATGAACTGATCAGCCGTTTGTTTATAAGGTATTTTCAAAACCCCTGGCTGGATAAGCAAACCGATTCGGCTATTATAAAGATCCAGGATGAAAATCTGGCCTTCACCACCGATTCATATGTAGTGGATCCTATCTTTTTCCCGGGAGGCAATATTGGCAAGCTGGCTATCTGCGGTACGGTGAACGACCTGGCTGTTGCCGGCGCTGTGCCATTGTACATCAGCGCTGGTTTTATTATTGAGGAGGGATTCTCATTCAGCTACCTTGAAGCCATTGTCAAATCAATGGCTGAAGAGGCTAAACTGGCGGGTGTGAAGATCGTCACAGGCGACACCAAGGTTGTCAACCGGGGGAAATGCGACAAGATCTTCATCAATACGGCCGGCGTTGGCAGCATTGAGAATGCAAATGCTCATATCGGCGAGGGTAGCATGATCCGGCCGGGCGATCAGATCATCATCAACGGTTTTGTCGGAGATCATGGCATGGCTGTCATGGCAGCCCGGGAGGAACTGAATATCAGGAGCGATATCACTTCCGACTGCGCATCGTTGAACAAGTTGATAAACAAAATTTTACACTCTACTGACGGGATCACCTTCATGCGGGACGCCACCCGGGGCGGCGTGGCCACTGTTTTGGCGGAATTGGCCGGGAAAAGGCAGGTGGGAATCCATATTGAAGAGGACTCCATCCCTGTTCGGCCCCAGGTGAGGTCGTTTTGCGAATTGCTGGGCTTTGACCCCCTGTATGTGGCCAATGAAGGAAAAGTGTTGATCTTCGCACGAAAAGAAACGGCCGGTGCAATTCTGAAAATTCTACATCGCGATGAATTGGGCCGGGAGGCCCGTATAATTGGTCATATCACTTCCGACCACCCGGGCAGGGCCTGGATTCAAACCAGCATTGGAGGTAAGCGAATTCTGGATATGCTGGCGGGTGAGCAGCTTCCGAGGATCTGTTGAAAAATTCCGGCACAAGCCTACCGGTATTCATAATCTTCATAGAACTTACGGATCGTCGTATCCAGGTCTTCAAAAACGATATAATGGTTTTTGCAGCCATGCCGGGAACATATGCTAACCCTTCCGCCAATGGTGCAGTTAAAGCTTACAATAGGGGCCTCACAAAGATCGCACTCCACCTTTTTTCGCCGCAGGCTCTGGTTACAATGCGGGCAATAGAATTCGACGACATCACCCTCCGGGATGGTAAACTCTGAAGAATAATTATAATCCCCGTAAATTGAACTGAGCCAGATATTACCCTTTTGCCGGATCGAAGTTTGAATATCCAGGCAGATGCCCGGCTTGTTATTGATCAGATGGCTTTCATCCATCAAAGAATGATCACAATGGGGACACTTGACATTGAGAGATACTACTTTCGACATTGTATTAACTTTTTATAAGGTTTTTCTGATTCTTTTTTATAAAGATAGTCAATTTTGGATATGTAAGTCAACAGCTTTTAAATATTCCAATCTATTTAGAATAATTCCAAATATTCTTCAGTCCTGAATTCAATAATTCTTACTTTTGCAGATCAATCATTTAAAGAAATGAATTATGTGCGGAACTTGCGGATGCGGCCAGCCTGAGCCTGTCAGTATCAGGAAACCCGGAGAAGGGTTTGATCATGAGCATGAACACACTCATTCCCACGGTCACACTCATTCCCATTCACATCGTCACGATGTCGACCACGATCACGGACACAGCCATGCGCACGACCATCTTCATGAACTGAATGTTGAGATTGACATCATGCGGAAGAACGATCTCCTGGCAGAACGCAACAGAGGATTTTTTGAAGCGAAGGGTATTAAGGCCTTCAATCTCGTCAGTTCTCCCGGTTCCGGAAAGACTACCATCCTGGAACAGACAATCGGTTTATTAAAAAAGAGCAAACCTGTTTTTATCATTGAAGGGGATCAGCAGACCATGCTGGATGCCGACCGGATCGAAAAGACCGGAGCCCCGGTGGTACAGGTGAATACCGGCAATGGTTGCCACCTGGATGCCCAGATGGTAAACCTGGCTGTCAAAAAGCTGGAAGTTTCCGACAATGCTATTCTTTTCATCGAAAACGTGGGCAACCTGGTCTGTCCTGCCCTTTTCGACCTGGGTGAAACCAGGCGGGTTGTGATCATCAGTGTAACAGAAGGCCAGGATAAGCCCCTGAAATACCCGAATATGTTCCAGTCGGCCAATCTTTGCATTATCAACAAATCTGACCTGTTGCCGCATGTTGATTTTGACACCGAACTATTCAGGGAATATGCCCTTCGGGTGAACCATCATCTGCAATTCCTTACTGTTTCAGCCAAAACAGGAGAAGGCATGCAGGAATGGGCAGAGTGGATTTCAGCCATTTAATCCGTATAAATCCCACCATATCAGTAAAAAATGAGGCGCTGTTGTTAAATAATTAACAAAAGGCTTGCATTTTAACAATTGTGAAATTATTTTTGTGCTCTGAAGCACAGACATAATTTGGCATAATGAGAACACTTCCCCATAAAACCATTGAGCGGCTGAGTCAATATCGAAGGGCCTTGCTGATGGTACACGCCAGTGGCAAAACCCATATTTTTTCCCACGAGATCGCCAGGATCATCCACATCACGGCCGTACAGGTCAGGCGCGATATCATGCTGATCGGTTATACCGGTACGTTGCGAAAAGGCTATAACGTCAAGGAATTGATCGACCTGATCGGGACCATCATCGACAGTGAAGCCATGATCAAGGTTTGCGTCATCGGCGTCGGGAATCTGGGAAGGGCTATTATCAATTATTTCAGCGGGAAGCGGACCAAACTGTCGATCGTTGCGGTATTTGACAGCAACGCTGATAAAGTGGGCAAGAAATATTCCGGGATCATATGCCACGACATTGCCATATTGAACCAGGTGGTCAAACAGGAAGGTGTTAAGGTCGGCATCATCACCGTTCCGGCTGACCAGGCGCAAATTACTGCCGATTTACTTGTCAAAGCCGGCATCAAAGGCATACTCAATTACGCCCCGAAATCGGTCTCAGTGCCGCGAGACGTTCATCTCGAAGAGTACGACATGATCACTTCACTGGAGAAGGTGGCGTTTTATGTGAAAACACACTTAGATTAGTGTTGAATTTTGAGTTTTGAATTTTGAATGGGGTTTTTAGTTTTTAGTTTTCAGTTTTTAGTTTTTAGTTTTTAGCTTCCCAGTGTGGCGACCATTACGGCTTTGATGGTGTGGAGGCGGTTTTCGGCCTGGTCAAAGACGATCGAGGCCGGGGATTCGAAAACTTCATCAGTCACTTCCATTTCCGCCACGCCGAATTTCTGGTAAATCTCCTCCCCTACCGTGGTTTCGCGGCTGTGGAACGATGGCAGGCAATGCATGAATTTCACGTTGGGGTTTCCTGTTTTCTCCAGCAATTGCATATTGACCTGGTATGGGAGCATCAATTGCAGCCTTTCTTTCCAGGCGGAATCAGGTTCGCCCATCGACACCCAGACGTCGGTATGGATAAAATCGACCCCTTTGACGCCTTCATCGACATGATCAGTGATCGTCAGGCGGGCCCCGGTTTCTTTGGCTATTTCCATGCAGGCAGCAACCAGTTCGGGCGACTGCTGGAATTGTTTCGGGGCGATGGAGCGGAAATCCATCCCCATTTTAGCGGCGCCGACCAGCAATGAGTTCCCCATATTGTTGCGGGCATCCCCGAGGTAGCAGAAGGAAACCTGGTGTAGCGGCTTATCGCTGTGTTCCATCATGGTGAGCAGGTCGGCCAGCACCTGGGTGGGGTGGAATTCGTTGGTCAGTCCGTTCCAAACCGGCACATTGGCGTACTTTGCCAGCGCTTCGACGATATCCTGCCCGTAACCGCGGTATTCAATGCCGTCGTACATTCTTCCGAGAACGCGGGCGGTATCCTTGACTGATTCTTTCTTGTTCATCTGCGAGCCTGTCGGGCCGAGGTAAGTCACCCTGGCCCCCTGGTCGAAAGCGGCCACCTCAAAAGCGCAGCGCGTTCGCGTGGAATCCTTTTCAAAGATCAGCACGATATTTTTCCCGGTCAGCCGCTGCTGCTCAAAGCCGGCATATTTGGCCGCCTTCAGATCGCCCGAAAGTTTCAGCAGGAACCCTATTTCCTCCGGTGTGAAATCCAGAAGCTTCAGAAAACTGCGGTTACATAAATTGAAAGCCATAGAAATTAATTTTGAATTTTGAATTTTGAATTTTGAATTATAATCACTTAGCAACTAAACTTTGAACTTTGCCCTTTGAACTTTGAACTAAACAATTGTGATCCTCGTCCCGCCATCATCCACACCCAGCAATGTCGTCTGGGTGATGATGGCGTCCCGGCCGCTGTGTTCGACGAAATATATTGCAGCGCGGATCTTCGGCGCCATGCTGCCTTCCGAGAAATGTCCCTCCTTCAGGTATTGTTTTGCCTGGGCAATATTCATCCGGTCGATCGTTTTTTCCTGCGGGGTGTTGAAGTTCAGGCAGACTTTGGGGACGTCGGTCAGGATGAAAAACCGGTAGGCCCCGATCTGGGACGCCAGCAATGCCGAGGCGTGGTCCTTATCGATCACGGCATCGATCCCCTGCAGCTTATGCTCTGCTTTGTAATAAGCAGGTATTCCTCCTCCTCCGACAGCGATAACAACCTGTCCCTCCCTTGCAATTCTTTCGATCGTTTTGGTATTATAAATGACCAGCGGACGCGGCGAGGCCACCACTTTCCGGTATCCCCTGTCGCGGGGATCTTCGGCAAACTTAACTCCTGACAACTGGCTGATCCGGTCGGCCTCCTCCCTGGTATAGAACGGGCCGATGGGTTTGACCGGATTCTGGAATGCCGGATCATCTTTGTTCACCAGCACCTGTGTGATGATGGTGATAATATCCCGGTCGATATCATTTTCCCGGAATACATTCCGGAGCTGTTGCTCGATCACATAGCCTATGAAACCCTGCGAATAGGCAACGGAGATATCGAGAGGCATTTCGGGGACGCCATAGAGCTTTTCCCCGGCTGCATTGGCCAGCATGATATTGCCCACCTGCGGACCGTTGCCGTGGGTGATCACCAGGTCATAACCTGAATTGATCAGTACCAGCAATTTCTCACAAGTCAGGTACGCATTTTCTTCCTGTTCATCAATCGTCCCTTTCTGTTTATTCATGATAAGGGCATTCCCTCCGAAAGCAACAACGCCAAGCTTTTTCATAACATTATGATTTCAAAACGAATTGCAAAGCTAAGAATATTTAGGGGCCCGGATGTTGCAACTGCATTAAATTTTTATCTTCGTCACGGATTCCCAGGCACAACCCATGAGCTTTTTACATATCGTTAAGTTTTTAACAATACGTCAGATCACCGGGTTTATTATGGCCCCGGCCATTTTTATCTGGCTGGTATTCTTCACTGATTTGGATCCCGGCAACCCGGCCGTTACACGTACCCTGGCCGTCGGCTTGCTGATGGCTGTCTGGTGGATCACGGAGATCATTCCTTTGGCAGCCACAGCTTTGGTTCCGATCGTTCTGTTCCCGCTGCTGGGCATCATGGACGGCAAGGATGTATCCGCGACATATTTCAATCATGTCATCTTTCTCTTCATTGGCGGCTTCCTGGTGGCCCTGGCCATGCAGAAATGGAACCTGCACCGGCGAATCGCCCTGCGCATCCTGATGTTCACCGGGGCCCGGCCGGCCAGTATATTGCTCGGCTTTATGCTGGCAACGGCTTTTTTGTCGATGTGGATATCCAACACAGCCACAGCCATGATGATGATCCCTATCCTGCTATCGGTCATGCAAAAACTGGAAGAGAGCATCGACAGCCGCGTGGTTCGCAAGTTCTCCATCGGGCTGCTGCTGGGAGTGGCATACAGCGCATCCATCGGTGGAATTGCCACCCTGGTGGGAACGCCGCCCAATCTTTCCTTCGCACGTATCTTCCATATCATGTTCCCGCACGCCCCGGAGATCAGCTTTGCCACCTGGTTTCTTTTTGCTTTTCCCATAACGACAATCTTTTTTCTTTTCACCTGGGCATTCCTTTATTTCAGGTTCAGGCCGGACAGTAGTCACTGGCTTGGCCTGGAAAAAGAGATCTTCCGGAAACAATACCAGGCCCTGGGCCCGTTTTCATTTGAGGAGAAGATCATATTTGCAGATTTTATATTACTTGCTGTATTGTGGTTAACCCGGTCGGACCTGGTTTTCGGCAAACTGGTCATTCCCGGCTGGGCCAATCTTTTTCCAAACCCTGAATATGTCAACGACGGAACCGTGGCGGTCATGATGTCGATGATGCTCTTCTTCATCCCATCCCGCAGCGAAAAAGGAAAAAGGATCGTTAACTGGGAGACGGCTACCCGTATCCCATGGCACATTGTTCTCCTTTTCGGGGGTGGTTTTGCCCTGGCCAGCGGTTTTAAGGAATCAGGCCTTTCGACCTGGTTCGGGGAGCAGATGACTTTTCTGTCGGGACTCCATCCCTTTGTGATCATATTGATGATCTGCCTGACGGTGACGTTCCTGACCGAGCTGACCTCCAACACGGCTACCATTGAGATGCTGTTGCCCATCCTGGCAGGCCTCTCGGTCTCACTGGAGATCAACCCATTATACCTGATGCTGCCCGCCACTTTGTCGGCCTCGATGGCTTTTATGCTGCCGGTGGCCACCCCGCCGAATGCGATCATTTTCGGCACCGACCGCATTTCCGTCTCGGACATGGCCCGGACCGGCCTGCTGCTGAACCTGGCAGGAGCCATAATCATTACGGCATTTACTTATTTCATGATCAGCATCGTATTCGGTCATGCCGGGCTGGCATTGCCCGATTGGGC
>JAWOHY010000127.1:0-17083 GCA_046484945.1 Bacteroidales bacterium | reverse complement strand
AGTAAAAGCGGACGCCGTCTTCCCCACGGGGTGCGCAGGTTGTCCGAAAAATGACCGATGATTGGGTCGGAAACGGCATCCCACAGGCGGGGAATGATCAGGATGACCCCCAGCCAGAAAGCGCTGAGGCCCAAACTGATATTGCCCATCAAACCGACAAGTATACCGGCTATGTTGAACAGGGCGATGGGAATGATCCCCCCGGCGCCAAAAGCGGCCAGCTGGGAGAATTTAATGTGGTCCCCAGGATTTTTTCTGTTTACTGCACTTTTTTCCTGCTCCATAAATTATTTCTTATTTATCTGATTGATACCTTCCTTGGTGGTTGTATCAAAACACGTTTCCTTATACCGCGGAGACGCGAAGGCGCAGAGATAATATATATGTGAATCAATTCTTTGCGCCTCTGCGCCTCTGCGGTATAAAGCAAACAAGAACATATGGTATGAACTCTCTAATAGTATATCATCACCTCTGCCGGGAAAGCCATTACCGGAATCTCTTTCTCATTAAAGCCCTTGATCTCCCTGCCATTCACCACTACCTTCACTGGTCTCTTCGAACTGTTAAAATTCCTGATCTTCAACCCGTTATCAGGAAGGTCCAGATCCCCGTAAATTTTAAATTGATAGTGATCCCCTTCTTTCAAAATGGAATAGGAGATATCACCGTAATACGTTGGAAGATTTTCAACTGACATCCCGCCGGGCGTATCGATCCAGTCCTGGTAAAGCGCTGATGCGATCACCAGCGACTCATCGTATTCATTTTCATACACGAACATCGACCGGATGGCGTTGATGAAGTCGCTGCCGACCCAGGTGTGGGGCATGTCGCCGATAAATCCGGGCCTCCGGTAATCTTTCCATACCACCTCCGCCCAATGGTACCATCCCTGCGGGCGCTGGTCGTCCAGGAAGAATTCGATCAGCTCATGCGCCCTTTCCGGCTGGTCAAGGATGATGAACGAGCCGATCAGGCGGTTCTCGTATGGCGTGTAATTAACCCAGTCGATCTTGGCGTCCCTGCGGTTTACAAAATATTCATAATACCTTTCAAAAGTATTGTAAACCTGGGGTTTTGGCAGATTGTTCAACTCGTTGCATGGCGTCAGGGCGATGGTAGTCGATGTGGCGTCAAAATCCCCCAGCTCCACGCAACCGGGGATGTAATCGATGCTTTTGTATTTCATGGCCAGGTCGATAGATTTGTACAGGTTCACCCTGAAAGTATCCCGGATCTTTTTAATCCTTTCATAATTATCCGTTTCATTCAGTATTTCTTGAATGTCAGCGGCATCTTTCAACCCTTTCATAATGAAGAAATTATCCCAGTACGAGTGCATCGGTTTTTCGGAATAGCCTTCGTGGCTGATCGATTCGGGGACAAGCCCGTAATGGGCGCGGACGCTGTCGTTGCCATATTTGTAATGGTCAGTCGAACGTTTGGCGATCAGCGATTCCATGTAATCGACGGCTTTCAGGACATTGTAATTCTTCTCTTTCAGGAAGAGGGTATCTTTCGTGAAGTTGAAGTATTCGCGGATCAGGTAGATAAGCTGCCCATGGCTGTCGTGCTCCGGCACAGGGTCGGGGCCGCGGAAATCGACCACGCATGGGACCTTGCCATTCTCATATTGATGATCGGCGTACCAGTCGATGAAATCCCTGACCTCTTCCACGATGCCCGATTTCAACAGGGCGGAGGAAGTCAGCGAACCGTCGCGGATCCAGCTTCTTTCGTAAGAGCGTGAGCCGGGCTGGATGCCGGCCTTGTCGCGGTTGATGAGAATGTACACCAGGTTTGCCTTGTAAGTGTTGATGATCCTTTCCGCCGAGGGAGGAAGGTTGAACCTGATGTGGCTGGTTTTTGATCCCCAGAAAGCGGAAGCCTCTTCAAATGCCCTGGTGGCATGATCATGGACGGTGGTTTCATCTGCCAGGTAATTGTCATAGAAAGGAACGATGATGCTGAACCGGTCCTTTTGCCCGGGTTGCAGGCTCATATTGTATTTGATGACGCCGTTGGCCAGGCCAAGGGGGTCTGATGCCGATTGACCCAAAGGCATCTTCCCCTCCTGCAGCAGGCTGACGATATTACCCTCATCGGGGCCGGCTGCCCTGAATGCATCATATTTCCTGCCGGAAAGGATCACTTTTTCATCCACCCTGACAGGGACTCCATCCCTGCCATTGATATTTATGATCCTGCCCGCTCCTCCTTCCAGGTTCAGCCACTGGTAATAAGGGTTCACCTGGTAAGGCCGGATTAGCAGGAAAAACTCAAAGTCAAGTACTTTACCGGAAGTATTCTCAAATGAATATTCGATCCCGAGCATTGAGCTGACATTGGCTTCCCCGCCGGCCATCACACTGGTGACAAAATGGAGGTCGCCCAACGGCCAGGATACGGAAGGCCGGAAAATAAAATCTTCATTCTCCCGGAAACCGAGTGACTGCGTAGCATTTACGTTGCTCCAGTTGAACAGGGAATCCCCCATTTTGATCATCGGTTCGATCGAAAACAGCCCCTTGTCCACCTCCACCATGCCATCCTCATTGATCATCCCTTCTTTCATGTCGTTGTTCACTCCGACGACGGTCCAGTAAGAGGCTTGTCTGGAGAAATAACGCGGGTAATGACCTGCGGGGGAATGCTCCGCGGCGTAGATCAGGAAATCATTCATTGTCATCGACTCCCTGATATCCAGGAATTTCATCTCCCTGATCCCCATCCTGTTACCATTATGGCCGGCATGGAGGATGAGCTTCAGGTAGCGGGCCTCGGCTTCCGGCAGGCGCATAAAACTGATATTCCCCTGGTTAAATCCCACCGAATAAACTTTTTCCCAAACGTTACCAATATCTGAAAGAAGGACTTCAAAACTTTCTGCCGCATGGCCTTCCAGCCATTCGATATGAAGGCCGCCAAATTCCCTTCGTTCCTTGAAATCGACAAATATGTGCTGGTCTGTGATGCCGGCGCTTTGCCAGTATGTTTCCGGTGAATGGTCGAGGATCAGTTCGGGCGGATGGTGGATGACCGATGAAGTGGTCTCGATGGATGGCGGGGGATAGGATGAGGTTTCCGGGGGAAGGGGCTCGAAGGTCAGGTTGTCGATCCAGATGGTCCCTTTGCCGCCGACAAAGGAAGCCACAGTGAACTCGATCCGGTCGATCCGTTTCAGGTCCCGGTCTTCCGTCGGCCCCCAGGCAAAGCTGATGTGCCTTTTCCTGATCCGGATCTTTCGCCATTCTTCCGGGAAATCGTAATTGCGGTTATTCACCCACCAGACATTATCGCCGCTGCTGTCGATGAACTTGATCTCGAAATTGTTGGCGGGGGATTCTGCTTTGATGTAAAAAGAAAACTCGTAATTGTCGGGCAGGTCGATGGGGAAACATTTTTGTATCCCGCCGTAGCCGGTACCTTTGGTGAAGTCGTAATCAAAGCGGATCGCGTCACCGGTCAGGCCTTTATCAAGGGATAATTCGAGGTTGACACCGTCGGATTGTATGAATTCCCAGCCTGATTTGGATTCGAAATCCTCCAAAGAAATGATCTGGGCCATGATCTTGAAGGAGGAACAAAGCAGACCGATGGAAACAATGATGATTAAGAAGTGTTTATTTTGCATGTTTCAGATATATTTCTCACAGATTTTCACGGATTTAGGTCACAGATAACACAGATACTGACATTTCCACCTCCGTGAAATCTGTGATACAATCTATGCAAATCTGTGAGAAACAACACATAATTATTTCAAATACTCAAATCCCAGCCGGTTCAGCCCGTCCTGGATAACCGGGTCCTTCATCACATAATCCCATACCAGCCCTGTACGGAAGTTCTCTATCATGATCATCATCGGTCCCTGGTCGATACCGATCCAGTCGTCGTTCACCCAGTCGGCAGTCGGGTTGAAGGAATCATAAAACCCGTATTTTCCCCACAGCCTGTCGCCGTATTTTTCGATCATGTTCCTGGCGGTTGGTATGACGATTTCCGGGGCAAACGGCAGCGACGACAAGGGCCCGTATGGTGCGATGGTCCCGTCGTCGAAATAGTTGTAATCAGGACCGCTGGTGCCCCGTCCGGCATAGCCCAAAAATTCCCTGTCATCAAAATTATATTTTTCCGTTGGTCCGTCGCTGGCGGTCACTCCCCAGCAGAGGGAGTCATATCCCACCCATCCATGCGGGTTGTCGATGGCGTATTGTTGTTGCACATAGGTGGCCCGGCGGGAGTTCTCAAAGTAATCGATCCCTTTCTCTTTCATATAGCGATCGGCTACACCCCTGAAGTCGATGAAGGCCTGCGAGAACTGGTGCCCGAACAAGGGAGGGAAGGCCACGTGGGAGAGGCCTTCGTAAGGGGTTTGCCATTTGTAGGTGCTCAGCCAGGCCTGGTAGCTCCTTTCGATGTTTTCCATACCGCTTCCGGCGGCTAAAATGTAGAGGAAGAGCGCTTCGTTGTAGCCGGTCCAGCCCCAGTCGATCATCCCTTCTTCGGGACTCCATCCCATCGAAATGGTGTACGGGTGGTTGCTCACAGCCGGCATGTCCATGAAATTCCAGTCGACCCTGGAGATTATTTTTTCAGCCAGGGCACGGATCTCCCTTTCCGTTTCATTGTCAAGATGATAATAATTCCGGGCAAAGATGATCCCCATCAGGAGCAGGCCTGTGTCGACGGAGGAGAGCTCGCAGGTCCATTCGCGTGTGCCGGTGTCTATTTTGAGGAAATGATAATAGAACCCTTTATAGCCTGAAGCGTTTGTATCGGCGCTCTGATTTGAGCTCCAGAAGAAGCGGAGCATTTTCAAAGTGATGTCGGCCGCTTCGTCACGGGTTATCCAGTTCCGTTCTGCTCCGATGGCGAAACAGGGCAGGGCGAAACCGCAGGCGGCGATGCTGGAGGGGGCCCAGTCGGCGGCGCGGTCTTTCACAATGCCCCATTCGGGATGGCGCTCGTGCAGGAAGAAAAGGAAGGTTTTTCGCTGGATGCTGTCGAGCATGGCCTCATCTTCCATGGTAAGAGGAAAATTGATCTTTCCTGAGGATTTAAATTCGATGTACTGTTGTACCTGCTGTTGCTTACAGGAAGAAATCGTGAGGACGATAAAAATCAGGCAATGGATTGTTTTCATTGGTTCAATTTAACAGGGATTCCAACCCTGGGGTTGGAAACCTTTTTTTAACTTTAAAATTCAATAGAAGGGCCTGTACCAGCATTTCTTGCAAGTACCATTTGTTGACGAAGGTCAGGACAGCACATCCTTCAGGGGCAAGGAGTTCATGGATTGAAGCTGCCGAGGCATGAAGGTCGGCCATGGTGTTCAAAGCCTCGAAATTCATGCCGGCATCCCGGTCGTAATAATTCGATACTTTTCGATAGAAGGGATCTGCTATATCGCGCATAAAGAATAATTGCAGCTACAAATATAATGAGGGTTTCCAACCCGAGGGTTGGAAACCCTATAATATTCTCGAAGCATGCAACCTGACATCGCTCCACTGCCAGGCATCGTTGTAAGATTTTAGTGCTGCCGCTGCTTTATCTTTCATGCCTGATCCGACATAAGCATTGTAAAGTCCTATATATGCCCAGCCATTCCTTGGATATTCCTCCAGGTCCTCGTTATAAACCTTAATTGCATCGTCATATCTACCCGCTTCCACAAGGACTGCACCCAGGTTGTGCCTGACACTGAAAAACCAGTCGGGAGGCTCATTGTATTGCAACTTATCTTCAATTGCAATCGCTTCACCAAGCATCGCGATGCTTTCATCATACTTGCCTTCCAAGGCCAGGATCTCGCCATTCAAGACCTTATATGCGATTTCAACCAGCGAGCTTACAGGATTTATTCCCCAGATAGTCAGCTTTGCAATGGCTGTATCCGTTGTCAGTGCTGCGAGTGATGCCAATTCTGCCCTCGCGTTAACCAGGTCACCTTTGCCGAGGAAAGCCATGCCCCGTGCATAATGTCTGACAGACTCGGGATAAGACATTGAGGGGTCGGCATTGGACATTTTCAGGATTTCATCCCACATTCCGAATTTGACAGCAATATGATATGGGATGATATAATAGTGCTGCATTGTCGCAAGGTCGGGGACATTCATCAATTCCACGTTCATCATGCCTGCCATTTTAAAACCAGCCTTCATCGCCAGCTGGCTGTCGCCATGCAAAGTGGCTGTAGCTGAGAGAAAATGATAGTTGTGCGGGTAATAAATAAGCGGAAAAACCCCCTGCGCGTTACACGCGTCTGCATAATTGCTGTCAACCTCAACGGCTTTAAGGTTAGAAAGCGATCCTTTGTAATAATCTCCTGTATTGATATAAATGTGTGAAGGCATATGGACCAGGTGGGAAGAGGCCGGTACAAGTGTTTCCAACACCCCGGCGCTTTTAAGTCCCTTTTCAGGAAATGGAGAAGCTTCTATGGCGTGGATATAGAGGTGGTTGGCACCTGCATGGTCTGGATTGGCATCAAGAATCCGCTCCAGTACCCGGACTATTTCTCCGGTCCATGGCTGCGCATTGCCATCCTTTGTCCATAAATCCCATGGATGCAGGTTCATCAGTGATTCTGCGAATAATGCACCGATATCGGGATCATCCGGGAACTGTTGATACACATTTCGCATTGCTTCTGCAAAAGCCCGATCAAGTTCCGAGCGGTCGACCGGGGACTCTTTCACATATTTCGCTTGTAATGCTTTGATCAGCGCCTTTTCTTTTGGGCTGGCGCCTTCCATCAGTTCAAATGCTTTCTGCGTCGCCTCATAAGCCCGTTCAACATCTTCCGGATCCATCGGTGCATTATAGTTCGGGCCCAGAACATACGCATGGCCCCAGTAACCCATGGCACATCCTGGATCTTCACGGGTTACCTGGTAAAATGACCTGGCGGCTTCCGCGTGGTTGAACCCGTAAGTCAGCATCATGCCCTGGCGAAAATATTTACGCGCCTCATCGATCCCGGTTGTAACTTCAAAGTTAACCCCATCAAGGCCTTCAAACAATGGCGCTTTCTTGTTCTCCTCGTACCAGGCCCTGTCATTTGTAACAGGAACACACATTGCAGTGGGTATCGTATATTGCCCGCCTTTATCCGCTTGTTTTCCCGGTCCGTAATGACAGGAAGTGATGATGGCCGGCAGAAACAGGATCGAAATATAAATTCGAAAATTAAGTGTTCTTTTCATGAGATATGTATTAAAATATCCCCGAAATTAAAACACAAATTATTGGAATTCAAAAATTTAACAAAAGTTTAACAAAGCCGGCCTCTTTAATAAACAAACCCCAGCTTATCCAGCCCTTGCTGTACCTCCGGCGCCGACATGAACAGGTCCCACAGCAAGCCGGTCCGGTAATTCTCGATCATGCAAACGATAGGCCCCTGGTCGATGGCGAGGTAGGAATTGGCCCACCAGCCGTCGGTGACGGAAAAGGCATCGTAGAAGCCATATTCTCCCCACAACCTGTCGCCCAGGAGGTAGTAAAAATGCCGGATGGCGTTCATCGATTGTTCGGGTGTGTATGGCAATGACGAAACGGCGGCGGTCGGGGTGATCACCCCCCGGTCATTGGTCGGGGAGTGTGCGCTGTAGCCGTTGGGATTGTCGCTGGCCGTCAATCCCCAGCAGACCTCGCTGTAGCCCAGGTAATTTTTCGGGTTATCTGCGCAGTAAGCCCAGTTGATCAGCGACATGTTCACGTTCTGTTCCCAAAGGTTCGCGTATTGGTCCTGCAGGTTTCGCGGATCCAGTCCGAGATGGGAATAATGGGTGAAAAACAGCGGTCCCCCGTAAGCCCAGCCCAGGGGCAGCGTATAGCCATAGTAACTGTTGCCGTTCACCATAGCCCCGTTGCGGGCGTAACCCTGGTGGTATACCTCTGCACCGATGGTATGGGTCTGCGAAGAGGCAGCCATCACATAAACGATCAGTGTTTCGTTAAATCCCTGTATCTTCATGTTCATCGCCCAGCCATGGTTAGGCGACCAGTGCCAGTAGAGCGCGTTCTGGCCCCCACGGGTAAACCAGTCCCACTCCACCTCATCCATCAGGGTGTTGATGCGGCCGATCAGCGCCTGTTCAACAGGAATCAGCGGATCGAGATATTGCCGCATGGTCATCAGCCCCTGGATCATGAACCCGGTTTCGACGAGATCGGCGCCGTCGTCCTGGGTGCTGAATGGGTGCGTCTGCCCGGTAGTGCCGTTCAGCCAATGGGGCCAGGCGCCATGGTAACGGTCGCAGGTTTCCAGGAAAGTGACGATCTTGCCGAGATGTTCCAGCCCCTGCTGGCGGGTGATGAACTGCCGTTCCATACCGACGATCAGCGCCATCACGCCAAAGCCCGAGCCCCCGATGGTCACCACGTCGCCGGAGGTGTTCCGTTCCCTGGCCAGGCCGGCGACAGGATGGGCAAAGTCGTAAAAATACCGGAAAGTCTGCTGCTGGATCAGTTCCAGCAAATCTTCGTCAGGGATCGGCGGAAATTTGTAGGTCGAATCGAGCGCTGAAAAAAATGAATTATCAAAACCGTCGAATGTAAACCCGTTCTGCGCCGTCAGCATATTGGAAACCGAGAAAAAGTATTTCCGGTAACCTTCCAGTCCGGAGAGATTCCTGACAGTCACTTTCAGATGATCGCCCGACAGGGAAGAAACGATGGGCACATTCCCGGACAGGATGAAGTAAGGCTGAAAATCAGCCGGATCAAGTGGATGGGAGAAGGTAATTTCGATCCGGACACTATCCAGGCTGATATTTTTTGGGAATTGAGGGGGCAGGAAGTTTTTATTATTGATGGTAGCGGAGGTGACGGTAAGTTTTCCCTGCACGGTTGCAAATGTGATTTCATAACCCGGAAATGTTTCACCATTAAAGCCTTTTAATTGATCTGAGATCGACAGCAGGTAGCTTGTTGAATTTTGCAGGGGAACTTCCGGGCTGAAAATACAGGTTTTCAGATCATTTGAAAACGAAAAAAAACCTGCAATGCTTGTCTGGCCTGCCATAAGCCTGATTGAATTCTTTGCCGAGTTTGTATCGACAGGGTTGCTGAAAATCAAAGAGATAGGTTGATCCACCGGCATATTGATAGTATTTCCCTGAAGGTTAAGGGTGTTGTTG
Source organism: Bacteroidales bacterium (assembly GCA_046484945.1). GTDB lineage: Bacteria > Bacteroidota > Bacteroidia > Bacteroidales > JAGOPY01 > JAGOPY01. The sequence continues at coordinate 7,925 of JAWOHY010000127.1, read as the reverse complement.
CCGATCTTGATTGAGAACAGCTGCATCATACCGGCGGGTGGTTTGTCGTCTTTCTTGCAGGCGGCAAAAGAGACAATCAGCATGGCAATTACAACGGTTGCAAGCAGGAGGTATTGTTTCACGAGGTAAGGGTTTGATGGTGTTTTATCAGAAAAAGCAGAGAATGTTGTATGTAGTATGTATTATTGATTACGTTCTAAGGCTTCGGGAATCCTTAATAAATAATACATACCACATACTACATACAACATTTTCTGCAAATCATTGACCGGGCATTATCCCGGAAGAATCATTGCGCTTATGGTTTTTCCGACTGATACATCAGGTCGATTTCAGTTGGCGTCAGGGCTTTGTGGAAGATACGGACATCATCCAGCCATCCGCCGAAGTGGTTGGCAGTCGGGAAGTCGTATCCGCCCCAGGGCACACTTGCCCACAAGGTACCTCCACGTGATTGAATAAAGCCAAAAGCAAGTTCATTTAAAACTTCCGGTTCGACTCCTGCGTACTTTAAACCTACAATACCCAATTCTTTCATTGGATTTCCTTCATCGTCATACCATAGGTCATGATCTTGTGTTTTAACTAACTCTCCGTTCAGGAACATGCTTCTTTCTTTTGACACACTGTTATATGTATAGGTAATATGAAACCATTTATCCTTCAAAACAGCATCCAGGGCATTGTCTTCTTTACAGAATGTTGTGCCTTGCCATCCTCCGTTAGCAAGTGTTAATCCATCGCCGTTATACTCCAGGTCACCTCCGGTTCCGCTGGTCCCATCACCGTAATCGAACTGGACAGCCATTTTGAATCCCTTGTAATCGCCGAATAATTCAAACTGGAACCCATAAAATGCGCCCAGTCCTATCACAAAATGACCCTTAGGATCACCATTTTCGTTAACGTGGCCGGCAGATTTTGCCTTCACCCAGAATGACAAGGTGAAATCGCTGGTGTTCATCAGCTGGTCGCCGTTGGCATACTCAACGATGGTCGAGGTGCCGTTGAATTTTCCGGCTTTGCCTGCGGATGGCTTGTACGAATCTTCGTAAGTGAGGTCTACCACACCGGTTGGACTGGCACCATTAATCTGTTCAGTGAGGTTGTCGTCGAAATTCCAGTAGGCCACCACACCTGACGGAAGAAAGTTGCCCTCTGTGCTGAATGCCCTGGTAAACGGTTGTATTTCCTGACCGTCGGTCGATTTGATACCGGCATTAAAGCTCAGGACGTACAACGCGCCATTTCCCAGGTCTTCGCCCGGGGTGATCGTTACTTTCTTGCCGGCAACACTGAATGTCAGCGGAATGCTTGCGGCATCATAATCCCTTACAAGGGTTATGGTAGCAGCAGTAACGGTTGCGGCATCGACATCCACCGAGAATGTTGCCTCAATGGTGGCATCTGCCGGTACATTGTTCGGCGGGGTAGCGGCATTCATGTCAATGGTGCCGGATACCAGCGCTTCAAGGATGAAATCCGCCTCATCATCCTTGCAGCTGTTTACTCCTACCAGGAGCAACGCGAAGAAAAAAACAGAACTGATTAATACGATTTTCTTTTTCATAATAAAAAATATTTAAATGTTAAACAATATTGCCATTATTACCAGTTGGGATTTTGAGACAGGGTACCCTGTGAGATATCGATCTCAGTTTGCGGAATAGGCAGCAGTTCGTGCTTACCGGTGACAAATCCGTGCGGGCCGAGCACTTCCGGCGCTTTCCCGGTTCTGACCAGGTCCCAGTACCTGTGTCCTTCCATAGCCAATTCGCATCTTCTTTCCTGCAGTATTATATCTCTTAATAACGCTTGATCTGTAATCATAATATCCGGGAGGATAGAATTATTTCCTTCGCGGGCCCTAGCCCTTACCATATTAAGGTAAAAAATGGACATTCCCGGCTTGTTATTTTCATTCAAGACTTCCGCAGCCATCAGCAATACATCGGCATAGCGGATCAACCGGCGTTGGTGGCCCCACTGGGTAATGGTAGTCGTCCCGGGGACCCAGACCTTGCGGTTGTAACATTCCACTTCGATTACATTCCCATCTTCATCGGTTGTCTCATCGGGCGTGCTACCGTCGCCGAGTATCGTCACCCCGTCGATCACGTCCCCCAGGTCGATAATGGTCCCTTTCAGCCGGGGATCGCCCTGTTCAAAAGCATTGCGCAGGTCCAGCGAGGGCCTGTTGAATCCCCAGCCGCGGTTTGGGGTCCCTCTGACCCCTTGCGTGTTAGCATACTGGTTGCCGCCCGCATCGGTGCTTTCCAGCTGCATGGCCCCGATCTCAAAGACCGATTCTATGCCATGGTTCCCGTTCACGCTGTTGGCATCGGTGAAGACCGGCTCCAGGCCGTATAATCCTGAATTAATGACTTCCATCAGCAAAGGTTCCGCTTTGGTATACTCTTGTCTGAATAGATAAACCTTAGCCAGCAATGCTTTGGCGGCCCCTTTGGTGGCGCGTCCCTTGTCATCGCCCGAATACTCATTTCTTTCAGGCAAATCCCTGATCGCCACTTCCAGGTCGGCTATGATCAGTGCATATACCTCCTCAGCGTCAGACCTGCCCAGGCTGGCAGGGGGATTGGTGGATGTCACCAGCGGTACGCCACCCCAGGCCCGCACCATGTCGAAATACAGCAGGCCGCGGATAAAGCTGGCCTCCGCCAGGTAACGGTCGCGCAAAGCCGGGTCCATCTGTATTTCCGGGACATAATCAAGAACGACATTGCATCTTTTTACCCCAAGGTACAATGTGTTCCACCAGCGGTCCAGGCCGTCCTGTGAAGGCGTATGCCCGAACGTCTCGTATGGGCCCAGGGTCGGGAGCTGGTCGTTGGGATTGCTCCCTTTGTGCGCATCATCCGACATAAATTCGAGGATGGGATAACCGCCGGAATGGTAAAACCACTCCCGGAGCGTAGTGTAAGTGGCATTGGTAGCCAGCAGGGCATCCGATTCCGTGACCGGGAATGCTTCCTGCGTAAGAGAATTCTGAAGCTCCTTATCGAGAAAATCGGAACAGCCATTCAGGAAGAGAATGACGATGAAGGCCGGTATGATGTTGATCTTTTTCATGATGATTTCTCCTTTCCTTAAAATGTCAGGTTAATACCTATTGAATAAACGGCAGTGATCGGATAGATCCCGTTGTCGATGCCATTGTCAAGCACGCCTCCGCTGCCGATCTCCGGCGTGTAGCCGGTGAATTTCGAGAAAGTATAGAGGTTATCGGCTTTCACATAGACCCTTAGGTTTTGCATGAAGACCTTGTTGCTCCAGTCGATGGGCAGTGTATATCCCAGAATTACGTTTCGAATCCGGACAAAAGAGCCGTCATAGATAAACCGGTCGGAGATGTTGTAATTATATCCGCCGAATGCCGGCCTGGGTTCATCGTTGCTGGTGCCCGGGCCCGTCCATCGGTCCATCACATGGGCTTCGAAATTATACGGGTCGGGCCGGACCACCTCTTTCCCGTTGAAAATCTTGTTCCCTGTTTGCCCCTGGATGTTCAGGAAGAAATCAAACCTTTTGTATTCAAATCCGGCGCTGAAACCGAAAATGAATTTGGGGATCGGTGAACCGAGGTAGGTGCGGTCCAGGGGATTGATCACGCCATCCCCGTTAATATCGACGAATCTGAGGTCGCCCGGCTGCAGTTCCTCTTGCGTATAAACCGGGTAATTGTCAATCTCTTCCTGTGTCTGGAACACCCCGTCGGTCACGTATCCGTAAAATGCGCCGATCGGCTGGCCGACTTCGGTGCGCGTTACCGGCTGGCCGTTGGCCAGATAGCCCCCGATGAGCACTGAGTCGATGCCGCTGGCGCCGCCTATCTTCAGCACTTCATTGTGAATAGTGGAGCCGAGGAAACCGATGTTGTATTTGAATTCTCCGACCTGGTCCCTCCACATCAGGTTAAACTCGAAGCCCCTGTTGAGCACCTCCGCGGCGTTATAGGTGATCCTGGCCCCTTGCCCGTTACCGTAATACCCCGGCACGGTGAGATCGACCAGGATATCGGAGGTGACCTTATGATAAAAGTCGAATTCTGCGATCAGGCGGTCGTTTAAAATGCCGGTTTCAAGACCTATGTCGGTCTGGGTGGTGGTTTCCCATTTGAGGTCGGGGTTCCCCAGCCGGCCGAAGGAGCTGGCCGGGTAGGCAGCCGACGGGTCACCGAAAACGACCACATGGTTTGAAACAATGGAGAAGCGGCGATCGTAAGGTATCTTTTCATTACCTACTTTGCCCCAGCTCGCGCGCAGTTTCAGCCGGCTGATCAGATCGATGTTTTCCATGAATTTTTCCCGGCTGACATTCCATCCTGCCGCAAAAGAGGGGAAGTGTGCGTATTGGTTTTCCTTGCTGAACTTGGAAGAACCGTCGCTTCTGAACGTGGCGGTGAGAATGTATTTATTTTTGAAAGTGTAATTGGCCCTGAAAAGATAGGAGATCATCGAATAGTTCAGCCCCAGGTCGACCCCGTTGCTGATGGTGCTGACATTGTTGATGTCGTTGGCCGGGTCCTGGATATAGGAAGGGTTGATGTACCAGAAACTTTCGCCGTCGCGGATGATATTGGCGCCGGTGATGCTGAACCACTCCGAAGAGGTGTTTTGCATGGTGTAACCCGCTACGGCGTCGATCATATGTTCCCCGAATTCCTTGTTGTAACTCAGCGTGTTTTCCCACAGCCAGGTGAGCATGTCATTGGAGGCCTTGGTCAGGTCGCTGTAAATATTTTGCTGCTGTGAAGCCGTTCCGTCGGGATTGTAAACTGTGAAAGCCGGCGTGAAATTGGTCGCTTTCACATACTCACCATCCAGACCGTAACTGGTTTTAAAGGTCAGGTCTTTGGTGAATTTCACATCGGCAAAGATGTTTCCCACGGCCCTCACGCCGTCCCGGAAATTGTTGGAGTACTCCAGGTCGGCAAATGGATTGCCGACATTGTAAACCACCCCGAAGCTGCCGTCATCGTAATAGGGCATCAGCAAAGGCTGGGCGCGGTAAACCTGGTAAGTGACATTGGGGGCGATCTGCTGCTTGAACGGGGTAACGCTGAGGTTAATCCCCAGGTCAAGCCAATGGGTCATGTTAAAATTTGCGTTAAGCTTTGTGGTGATCTTCTGGTATTTCGACTTATCAATGATCCCGCTCTGGTTGAAATAGCCCACGCCCAGGTAATAATTCATGGTGTTGGATGCTCCCGAGGCCGACAGCTGGTAATTCTGGATCGGAGCAATATCGAAAATAAGGTCCTGCCAGTCGGTATTAGGTACGGCATCCACGTTGTTATAGCTTCCGGCTTTTATATCGTTTGAGATGATGGCAAATTCCCGCCCGGTCAGCAGGTCGATCTTTTTGGCCAGCCGCTGGATGCCGGCCTCCCCGGAGAAGCTGAAGACCGTTTTGCCTTCTGCAACTTTTCCACTTTTTGTCGTCACCATGATAACGCCGTTGGCGCCGCGCGATCCGTAGATGGCCGTGGCGGAGGCGTCTTTCAGGACTTCCATGGAGGCGATGTCGGAGGCATTCAGGAATGAGATATCGTCGAGGATCACCCCATCCACCACATAGATCGGGGAGGTGTTATTGAAGGTGCCGACGCCCCTGACCCTGACCACCGGGCTTGCTCCCGGGGCGCCGGTAACGCTGGTCACCTGCACCCCGCTGACCCTTCCCTGGAGGCTTTGCACCGGGTTGGCAGCAGTAATTTTGGTGATGTCTTCCGCTTTGATCGACGCCACACTGCCCGACAGGTCACTCTTCCGGACCGTGCCGTAACCGATCACCACGATCTCATCGAGAGTGACCTTTGACGTTTCAAGAGTGATATCTAAGACCGCCTGGCCTGTGAACGGCACCTCCTGGGTTTCATATCCGATGAAGGAAAACACCAGGATGGCGGGTGCTTCAACCGGCAGGCTGTAATTCCCGTCGATGTCTGTGATTGTGCCTACGGTAGTGCCTTTTACGAAGACAGATGTTCCAGGCAGTGTTTCTCCGGTATCTGAGGTACGCACGGTGCCGGTCACCGCTTGTACCTGGCTGAAAGCACTAAAGGCAAAAAGCAGGAATGTGAAGACCAACCCTGCCCTGAAAAGCCTGAATTTTGACGAATGAATAGTAAATCTTATCATGGTTTTTGATTTTCAGGTTTGAAAACGAAAGTTTCAGATACATTCATGTAGTATACCTGGCAGATTAACAACAGAATATCTTCATATTTGATTAAATAATTAAGTGATCTTTACCTGCATGTAAAGTTAATGTTAATATCGCGTCAATGCAAGAAATTACCGGAAAAATGTTTATAATTCCGTGAGTATCTTCCATCGGACATGACGGTGGAAGTCTTTTATGTTTTATACTTTTATCGTTTTGTGTTTCTTGTTTCTTGTTTCTTGTTTATTGTTTTTGGAATTCAAAATTCAACATTCAACATTCAAAATTTGATTAAATGGGTCGTAAAAAAAGCAAAGTAGCCAAGATATTCGTGCTCGACACTTCAGTGATATTATACAATCACAACGCGATATATAGTTTCGAGGATAATGATATTGCCATTCCCATTACGGTGCTGGAAGAGCTGGATAATTTCAAAAAAGGGAATGACACCAAGAACTTCGAAGCGAGGGAGTTCATCCGGATCATGGACCGGTTGTCGGCAAACAGTTCGCTGACGAACTGGATCGATATCGACCGGCAGGGGGCGGGCTGTTTCAAGGTGATCATGAATGAGAACAACAGCCCGATCGATGCGCGGGAGATCTTTGACGGCAACAAGCCTGATCACCGCATCCTGAACGCGGCGATGGTGATGCAGGAAGACCATCCGGAGCGTCCCGTCATCCTGGTAACCAAGGATATCAATCTCCGGTTGAAGGCCAAATCGCTCGACATCCAGGCGGAGGACTTTGAAACGGGCAAGATCCATGACCTGGAGTCGCTGTATACCGGAAAATCGACCCTGGAGGGGATCGACCGGGGAGCCATTGACAAGCTCTATGCCGAGGGGATCATTGATCCTGCGGAGATAGGATTGGCGGCCCCCATCCCGAACCATTATTTTATTCTGAAGAATGGCAATTCCTCAGCCCTGGCCTATTATAACCCGGTGATCGACAAGGTCGAGCGGATCGACAAGAGCCCGGCATACAAGATAAATCCCCGCAATGCCGAGCAGGTTTTCGCCCTTCACGCCATCCGGAATCCACGGGTGAGACTGGTGACACTGCAGGGGGTCGCCGGTACGGGTAAAACGCTGCTGGCGTTGGCCGGTGCGCTCGACCAGAAAAAGAACTACAAGCAGATATACCTGGCCAGGCCCATCGTCCCGCTCAGCAACAAGGATATCGGCTACCTGCCGGGCGATATCAAGGACAAGCTCAGCCCTTACATGGAGCCCCTCTACGACAACCTGAAATTCATCCAGAACCAATACAGCGAGGCTGATAAGGAGTTTAAGAAAGTAACGGAGGCCCTGGCAACCGAAAAACTGGTGATCACCCCGCTGGCGTATATCCGGGGACGGAGCATCTCCAATGTCTTCTTTATTGTCGATGAAGCCCAGAACCTCACGCCGCACGAAGTGAAGACCATCATCACCCGCGCCGGCGAGAATACCAAGATCATTTTTACCGGGGATATTTACCAGATCGACACCCCTTACCTTGATTCGCAGAGCAACGGGCTATCATACCTCATCGACAAGATCAAGCACCACCCGATCTATGCGCACGTCAGGCTGGAGAAAGGGGAGCGGAGTGAGCTGGCGAACCTGGCGAATGAGTTGTTGTGAGGCCGTGGGCCGTGGGCCGTGAGCCGTTAGCCGTGGGCCGTTAGCCGTTGGCCGTTAGCCGTGAGCCGTTGGCCGTTAGCCGTTGGCCGTTGGCACCATGTTC
>JAWOHY010000109.1:0-2962 GCA_046484945.1 Bacteroidales bacterium | reverse complement strand
TTGAGCAGCCGCATCCGGTCCATCAGCATAATGGTCGAAGGCACAGAGAACCAGACGGTTGGCTGCATCTCCCGGATGAACTTCGCCATGGCAAAGGAAGAACTGTCATCCGGCACGCACAGGCACCCGCCCACCGACCAGCAAAGGAAAAGGTCGTGAACGCTGAGGTCGAAGGTCAGGTCGAAAACCTGGGTGAAACGGTCTTCCCGGCTGAAGTCGTAGTTTTCCAGCATGATATCGAGGTAAGCGCATACGTTCGCGTGGGAGACAGCCACCCCTTTGGGTTCACCGGTCGAACCGGAGGTAAAGAGCAGGTAAGCAGGCTTATCTGCTGGGTCCGGGCTGTTCAGGATGGCGGTGGATCCGGTCATGGCTTTCTCGAGCATGAACCGGTTCCGGGCTTCGGGGAATTTCGGGTTGAGCGGCAGGTAGGCCTTGCCTGCCAGCAGTGCGCCCAGGATGGTGGTATAGCAGGTAAAGCTCTTATCGGCCATCACCGGCACGAAAGGACCTGAGTGGTTCCTGGAAATATTTTCTGCCGCCTCCATGGCAGCTTGCCTTAGTTGTGCGTAAGTATAGGAATGGAGTCCCGGCCGGTCAGGATACCTTTCTGCTGTTTGCAAAAAGCGCTCCGCCAGGGATTTTGGTTTATGATTTTCGGGATGGCCCATTATTTCGTTTCCTCCTCCAGCATCAGGGCATCACAGAAAAATTTCGTGGCCCAGTTGGGATAAGCAAATGGCTCATACCTCCCCCATAAGGGGAAAGAGCCGGGGATGGCGCCCAGTGTTTCCGGTTTTTCATCCCGGAACCTCCGCTGGATGAAGATCAGCAGGTCGATCATCCTGCCGGCGGCCAGGCGGAAGCGCTCTTCGCGGCTGAGCCGGAACAGTTTCAGCCAGACTATGGCCATCTGCGCCCCGCCGGTGCAAATAAAATGCTCCCGCCCTTTCCAATGATGGTCGTAACGACCGTACAAAAAGCCCTGCTCAAGAAACCGGTCGCATAGATTGGAAGCCCCCGCTACTGCCGCTTGCAGGTATTTTTCATCTTTTAACCACCTGCTGCAGTCAATCAGCCCTTCCAGCGTATATGCGATGGTGTGCAGGATCGGTTTGTCGTTCCGTTTCACCGTATTATCGCAATCCTCGAACCAGCCATTTTTTGTCATTTTTTCCCCGGTCACCCAATCGAGATTTTTCACGGCTGCATCTCGCAATTTTTTGTCACCGGTGATCTCAGCCAGATGCAGCAACGGCGCATCAACATAGGTGTCATACACCCTGGCCTGGCCCATCAGGGCGTGGGTTTTCCAGAACCCTTCCGGATGCTGGATTGTACACAGCCAATCGCCGGCTTTGGCTGCCGCATCAATATATTTGGAATCGCCGGTATGCTCATAAGCGGCCATCATTCCACGGATTACCTGCCCGGTATTGAATACTATTTCCGGTTTGTTTTCATGGACCCTTCCCCCCTGCCAGCCGCCGCTTTCCTTCTGGATACCCAGCAGGAAATCAGCCGCCCTCACAGCGGCCTCCACGACTTCCGGTTTGTTGAGTTTACCGCCGTAATCGATCAGGGTAGGGATAATGTAACCGGTGGTCTCCGGATACGAGGACGACCATTTGTTCACCAGGTGGTAAGAGCCCATGCCATCGTCGCCAGTAACTTTTTGTGCTTCCAGTAACCAGCCTGCAGCCAGGTCAAGCGATTCTTTTCTTGTTTCATGGGAGTATGCAGGGATTGAATGGAAAGCACCCGGCCGCAAAACATACCTTTTCATATCAAGCCAGAGAAATCGCCGTTCAGGGCCGGAAATAAGTTGAATTAGAGAAGAAAAGTATAATTGGATGCTTTTTAACATTCCCTTGAATTATGTTCACAAAGATAGATTCAAAAATGAAATCTGGATCACTGATTTCAAATTCAAAAAGACTAAGGAAAGATACAAAATGACGATCTTTAATTATTTTTTAACCAAGGTAAAATGCTTATCATTATCTTTGTTAAATGAAAACGATCACTTTTAATTTACCAGATAAGCTGGAACTTGATCCAAAAGAAACTTTAAAATTCCTGGCAGCTAAATTATATGAAACAGGAAGGCTTTCTCTTGGTCAGGCAGCTGAATTGGCAGGTCTTTCCAAGGCAACTTTTGCTGAAATATTAGGAGATTATAATGTATCATTAATTAACTATCCAGAGAGTGAAATAATTGAGGATGCTGTTGTAATTTGATTGGTCGACCCTGGGAATTACTGCACGCAAAAGACATCAATGGAAAACTTCATCGTATCAGCCCGGAAATACAGGCCAGCGACGTTCGACACGGTAGTCGGGCAGGACTCGATCACCTCGACACTGAAGAACGCGATCCGGAACAACCAGCTGGCCCAGGCGTTTTTATTTTGCGGCCCGCGGGGGGTTGGCAAGACCACCTGCGCCCGTATCCTGGCCAAGACGATCAACTGCTTCAACCCTGTCAACCAGGTGGAGGCCTGCAATGAGTGCGAATCGTGCCTGTCGTTCAACCGCTCGGCATCCTTCAATATCCATGAGCTTGACGCCGCATCCAACAATTCGGTGGATGATATCCGCAACCTGGTGGACCAGGTGCGGATCCCGCCCCAGGTTGGAAAATACAAGGTATATATCATCGACGAGGTGCACATGCTGTCGCCCTCGGCATTCAACGCTTTCCTGAAGACACTGGAGGAACCGCCGCCCTATGCCAAGTTCATCCTTGCCACCACGGAAAAGCACAAGATCATTCCCACCATCCTCTCGCGCTGCCAGATCTTCGATTTCAAGCGGATCAGCGTGAAGGACATCGCCGGGTACCTGGAATTTGTCGCCAATAAAGAAGGGGTGAAGGCCCCTTCGGAAGCCCTGCATGTGATCGCCCAGAAGGCCGACGGCGCCATGCGGGACGCCCTGTCCTTCTTCGACCAGTTGGTCA
>JAWOHY010000024.1:0-15260 GCA_046484945.1 Bacteroidales bacterium | reverse complement strand
GTCCAGTTTCCCTTAAAGTAAAGGGCATTCATCAGGAACATCACCGCATCGGGACTGATCTCGTCGAGCACTTTTTCGATCTTGCCATTGGTGTTATCCTTTGCCCAGTTGTTGATGGTTTGCAGGGCTGAAGGGGAGAAAAAGTCGAGCGAGGCGATTTCCGCGTCGAAAGAGGTATCCATGGTCTCCAGAAAGGGCGGTTTGACCTGGAAGTCCTGCCGGTAAAAGACAGCGTTGGCCAAAGCCAGCTGCACCTCCGGATCGGCAGCCAGGAGCTGTGTCACCAGGCTTTTGTACACTTCGTTGATCTCTTCAATGCTAAGTCCTTCATATCCCAGCATATCCCGGATCTGCTCGTAAGTTGCTGTATTGCAACCGTTCAGTAGCATGGTCAGGGCCGTGGAAGCGCTCAACGGTGAGAGCATCAGGTTTTTATCCTCCGCCAGGGCGGTGGTGCGGAACAGGTTTATCCCGAAATCATTGTTTTTTGCTATGACCGTGTTGCCCTTTGCCGGCAGCTCGATGGATACGGGCTGTTTTGGCCCCTCGGGATCCTTTTTGCAGGAAAAGGAAAACAGGAGAAACGGGGCGATCAGGAGGATGAGAAGTGCTTTCATGATATAGGATATAGGATTTAGGATGTAGGATCTAGGATTTTCTCATTTCTCTCAAATATCATTCCAGAACTTAAATATCTTCGCACCTCCGCGCCTCCGCGGTAAAAAATCATGATTGTCATGTTTTTTCGCAGATGTATCAATAATGTATTATGGAAAAATTTGTACCAGTTGGTTGGAGGGCATACTTTTACTTTTTTTAAAAATCAAGACCAATATGAGAAAAGTAATTTTATTTTTTGCCTTCTTAACACTTGCTCCTGTCGTTGCATTTTCACAAGGTTGGATGCAAAATATGCCGAAAACCAGGTCGGAGAGTGATTTCACTTTTTACGATTACCGGGATGCTTTCAATCAATGGTGCCGGGAGAAAAGAATTGATAATGAAGGATACTACATGGAAGATGGGAAAAGGAAAAAGGCATACGGCTGGAAGCAGTTTAAAAGGTGGGAAATTCAAATGGATGGTTGGTACGATCGTAAAACCGGCAAGTTTCATGATATCGATATCTGGAGAGAGTATGAGAAACATGGCTTGTTGAACAGGGGACCCGCCGATGATTTTGGGCTAGGCAATTGGGTCAGTCTGGCTTATGGAGAAGAAGGATACGGCAATGATGGCAATGGGCGCATTAACTGCATGGCCTTCCATCCTACCAATCCGGATAAGTACTGGATCGGAGCAGCGTGGGGAGGAATATGGATGACTGAGGACAATGGAAATACCTGGACACCACAGTCAGATTTTATTGCACAAACGGCTATCGGCGCCATTGCTATACCTGATGATTATGATGTCAGCCAGACTATTTACCTGGGAACCGGCGACAGAGGCTATTTTTATGTCCGTGGAGTAGGCATACTCAAATCAACGGATGGAGGCGCGACATGGCAAAACACCAGCCTGTCGCATCAGTCCCCTGTTAATCTGGCAGTTGGAAGGATACTGATCCAGCCCTCGGATCTGAATGTTTTGTTTGCCGCTGCCAGCAATGGTATTTATAAGTCAACAGATGCCGGCGAAAACTGGACCCGTAAAAAAATTTTAAGAGGAAAAGACATGGAGTTTCATCCATTGCACGATTCCATTATTTATGCATCCACATATGGTTATGGTACTGATACGGTATATATTTACAGATCTGCCGATTGGGGTGAAACCTGGACGCAAGTATTTGATGCCAGTGGGCTAAGGATTGAACTCGGGGTGAGCCCGGACAATCCGTCCTTTGTTTACGCGATCGTAGCCAATCACAATGGAGGCCTGCAGGGTATTTATAAGTCGGTTGATTCAGGTGTATCATTTCAATTACAATTTGATGACTACAATATTGTCGGAGGTGATTGTGAAGGGGCTGATACTGAGGGACAGGGCCATTATAACCTCTGCATCACCGTTAATCCGTTAAACGCTCAGCATGTCTTTATTGGCGGGATCAACGTCTGGAAGAGTTTGGACGGGGGGAGTAACTGGACGTTAGTAAACGATAGTTACTGGAATTGTGGCGGTGTGAACGGACATGTACATGTTGATCAACACTGGCTTGATTATCAGCCGAACACAAACAGGTTATTTGTTTTGAACGATGGTGGAATTTATTATTCAGCCGATCACGGGGTAAACTGGGAGAATATTTCAGGCGGCCTGGTCATTAACCAGCCTTATCGCATCAGTAATTCCCAACAGGTTTATAATAAGATCATTATGGGGCAGCAGGACAACGGTATTGTACTGTGGGAAAACGATAGTATTCGCTTTGTAGGCGGAGGCGATGGAACAGATTGCCTGATCAACCCGCTGGACCACAATCACCAGATCAAAACTTCCAATAGTCCCAATGTATGGTTTACCCTCGACAACTGGACTACTTATCATCAATTTCCCGCCATCAGCGATCCATATAGAGATTGGTTCAAACCCATTGTATTGCTGCCGATGGACACGATTTACTACGGCGTGTCCAACATCTGGAAATCTACGGATAAAGGTTACAATTTTACAAAGATATGTGAAGTTCCCGAGCATGACAGCATCTCATTGAGAAGGATTGCAATTGCCCCATCCAACCACCAGGTGGCTTATTTTTTCAACGAAATGAATTTATATAAAACTTCGGATGATTTCTTAACATTTTCAGTAATTACGGACAACCTTCCTGCCGGGTTTGCTCCTGAGAGTATCTATCAGATTGCTGTCAAGGAAACCGATCCGAATACACTTTGGATAACCAATAAGGAATGGAATGACGGTCATTCCGTGTATAGATCCGTGGATGGAGGTCTAAGCTGGGAGGATATCTCCGCCGGGCTGCCGGATGCTCCCTGGCATGATATCATTTACAATAAATTACAAACCGGTTATGAAGAACTTTATGTTGGCGGGTATCTGGGAGTGTATGTTAAAATGGGCAACACCAATTGGATTCCGTTCATGAACGGGTTGCCAAATGTAGTATCCTATGACATCGATATTTACTATGATGGCAGTAACAGCAAATTGAGGAAAGGAACACATGGCAGGGGTGTGTGGGAAACGGATATCCTATCCACTGATCCCGGATCAGGTATCATATGGACAGGTAATTATGATGATAATTGGCATGATTACCGTAACTGGCACACAATGAGTGTTCCTGCTGCAGGTCAGAATGTATTCATATCATCCATTGCGGCCTTTTCACCCCGTGTGTATCAGTCAAATGCCAATTGCGGAGATATTGAGATTAGTCCGGGTGGTCAATTATCCATCGAAGGAAAGAAGCTGACTCTTTCAGGAGGCCTTGTAATTGAAGGAATATTGAGTTTTACCGGGACTGATACGGACCTGGAGGTAAGCGGGAATATCACCTGGAAACCGGGTTCATCATTTAACTGTGCCAATCCTGTAAATAACAATATCAGGGTTTACGGTAACTGGATACTAGATGAAGGAGTAGGAAATTTGTATACAAACAACGCGGATGTTTATTTCATGGGAGATACATACAGTTACATCTATATCTATGGCGGAACATGCAGCTTCGGGAACCTTTTCATTTCAAAGGATCCGGGGAAAGGCGTTATTATACAAGATGTTTCTACAGGAAACATTAATGTTACTGGGAACCTGACGATTGATGCCGGCGTAACCATGTCGCATTTCAGCCCGAACAATCTTACTGTTGTAGGTAACATTCATTCACCGGGCTATTTGTATTTCCCCGATGGTAACTGCGTCCTGTCAGGGAATGACGCCAATATTCACCTGGGCACATCCACGAGCTTTTTCAATCGCCTTGAGATCAATGCAACCGGCGGAAAAATCAAAACCTTTACCTCCGATATCCAGGTGAATGGAAATTTAATTTTGACCAGGGGCACGATGAAGCTGGATGGATATAGCCTGAAACTCAAGGGAGATCTTGAAAAATCAGCTGGCTTAATTTCAGCAGTGGACGGAAGGATTGTTTTCAATGGCAGCAACCGGCAGTCATTGCTGTCCAGTATGCTTCTACCTGCAATAGAGCTGGCAAAACCGTCCGATACATTGTTTATAGACAGTCGTATTATTATCTGTACCCATTATGACTGGACCGAGGGGACGCTGGCGGTGACAGGTGAGGGTTCATTCGAAACCTATGATTTACTGGATGATGGCATTTTTGGGTCCTTCTATCTTAAAGACAGCGGATCGATAGAATTGAATCAGGATGCCGGTCAGACGATCGACCTGAATGGGATCATCCGGATCGAAGGGGGGCATTTTCAAGTTAATGGCGGGTCGATCGCCAGTTCATGGCCGGGCGGGGTGAATTCGGAATTGTGGATGAGCGACGGCATCCTTGATTTTAAAGATCAGGGGATCCATCTGACAAATGCCGCCAGCTTTCTTGAGGTGATCACCGGGGGAGTGATCCGGACATCCCGTAGTTTTACCAGCAACCGGAACGATTTTACCCCTATTGGCGGGTATATTGAGCTGTACGGCACCACCGACGCCAACCTGGCTCACGGTATCGGCGGGGCTTTCTGGGAAGTCCGTATCGCCAAAACATCCGGCACGGTCAGCGCGATCCAGAACCTGACATTCGACAACAAACTGATGATACAATCGGGCGTGTTCGATGCCAACGGGCAAACCATCAGCATTGCCGATAACCTCGATATCTCCGGGACCCTGAAAATGACCCTGCCATCTTCCGCGATCCATGTGAATGATCATGTCTATTGGAGACCGGGCTCTGGCTCAGACATATCCGATGGCCAGATCACTTTTAAAAAAAACTGGTACTTCGAAAACGGCACCAATGCCCAGATGACCGGGAATAATACCGTCAAGGCCAATAGTTCTTCATTTCATCAGTTTGTCTACCACCAGGACAGCGACGCCTGCTTTGCCCATTTCATTTCAGAAAAACCATTCGTATCCAGTCAAAGGCACCTCTATCTTGATGCCGACAGCGATTACCCCATGCGGGTGAACGGCAACCTGACCCTACTGAATACCAATAGTTTACGGGTTGATGGCGCCGATCTGGTCGTCGGGGGTACGGTCCAGGCGGATAATGGTTCATTTGTCCGGGTACAAACAGGAGGCACCATAACAACCAATGATGCGGTAATTGACGGAATCCTGAATCTTTTTGGCGGAACGCTGTCTGCCACCAGTGTGACAATTGGTGGCGGAATTGTCATGACCGATTATGCCATCGCCGACCTGAACGACCTTACGCTGAACGGCGTTCTCAGCATGGATCCGGGAAGCGTGACCGTTCACAACAATTTCAACCAGGGTTCAGCCGGCCACCTGATCCTCGACAGCGGCAGTTTTATCCTGGATAAGCCATATACCGGAAACCTTTTCGGTTTCTCAGGCACCACCGACCTGAACGGAGGGTTTTTCGAGATCTCTTACGACGGCATCCAGTTCGGCACCGGTGCCACGGTCAATTTCAACGGGGGGAACCTTCGGATTGGCGGACATTTCAGGGCGTTGAACCCCAATTCCTTCCAGCCGACCTCAGGCACGGTGGAACTGATCAATACCATCGGAACCAATATCGAAGTCACCAACGGCAACTACTTCCACCGCCTGGTGATCGATAAATCAGGCTCCAATGCGTGCATTCCTCTCTATCCGTTGACCATCAACGACCAGTTCGTGCTCCAGCGCGGTGAATACCTCACCAATAACCAGGGGCTTTATATCGGCGAAGACCTGATCATTGAAAGCCTCGGTAAACTGACGGCTGGTAGCGCCGAAATATACGTCGGCGGAGATTGGGTGAATAACCGCGGAACCACCGGTTTTGTTGAAAATACATCCAGTGTGTGGCTCACACCGGCCCAAACATCCACGATCAGTTCTGAAACATTCAATGAATTGGTCATCCAGGCTGCAACCGCTCCCGGAGTTTATGCGTCCATGGCGCCTAATTCCACCATTACGGTCAACGGCGACTTAATCCTCAGCGAAGGCGCCTTGCTGATGAACGACAACTGTACCCTGAACGCAAACAGTGTAGTTTTTATTAAAAATGGTGGTGGGCTCAATGCCAATCCCGATGCGACAGGCACGGTGATCAACTGCCCCGGTCATTGGTGGGATTACAACACGGTGGCCAATGACCAGCATAGCTTCACCTGTGGGCAATCCACCGTCAATTTCACGGGCGCCGGTGATCAGCAGCTGATCGCGTATCCCGGCGCGATATTCAACCACCTGAATATCCAGAAGACCGGAGGGGAACTGCTCCCATCCGACAATATCACGGTACAGGGCAATATGAACCTGCAGAGCGGAAACTGGAGCTATGCATCCGTTGGCCTGACCCACACTTTTGAGGGTGATTTCAATGTATTTACCGGCGCTTCCTGGCAGGATCACAAAAATACGGTCTCATTCGAAGGCAGCCAGTCGCAGGTGCTGGTTAACAGCAATGGTAACATGCTGAACTTCGGTACATTGCAGGTTAACCAGCCCGCCGGGGGAAGCCGTTCCGGTTCACTCACCATCAATTCCGACATCAACTGCTCATCGGCCCATTTTATCAGCGGGGATGTTACCATGGAAAACCATGAATTTGAATGCTGGGTGGATATGAGCATCCTGGCCGATGCATCCGTGGAATTTCTGAATAACAGCATCATCCGGATGGCCGAAAACACAACCCTCAACGTGAACGGCGGAAACCTGTTCATCGGTGGAGATGAAGCGAACCAACCACTGGTTACCCGGTTGATTTCAGGTTACTATACCATTTACGTTCATAACGGCGGCAGTATGAATGCATCGCATACCATCTTCGAACACCTTGGTACACGTGGCATTGAAATTGCTGGTGATGGTTTTGTCACAGGAGAAACCCCGTTTGCCCACTGTACCCTGAGGGAAGGTATTTCGGGGGGAACTATGTTTATTGTTAACAGCGTATCGGATATTACCCTCCACAACGTGCATTTTCCATCGAATACCTGGGGAGGAGCAAATAATGTGCAGAAATCTGACGATGCAGGGAATGTCTATCTGCCCGGTGCGACCGGCACTTTCGCAGGCCCGTTATTTGAGCACGATCCTTATGGAAGGATACACTGGCCTGCAAGTGGCATCTGGGAAGGCGATGAATCCACCGAATGGCACAACGTCCAGAACTGGCGCTACGATTTCCAGGTGCCCGATGCCACTACCGACGTCGTCATCCCCGCCGGTGTGCCTTATTTTCCAGACTTCCACCAGGTAGAGACAACGATCAAATCGTTAAAGGTCGATGCCAATGCCTCGCTGACCATTTCCAGGGACAGCCTGACGGTGCTGACCACCACCGATATCGCAGGCGCACTCAATCTGTCGGCGGATTACACAGCGCTGTTCACCGACAGCATCGTCTGGCAGGCAGGATCGGTTGCCACAATGGCGGACCGTGCTACGGTCTATGTTTCTGGCAATATGTTCATCCGGAGAGGATCCGGCCTGGATTTGTCAAGCGGGACTTTCTATTTTCATGGAAACCAGGACAGTGACCTGATTTGTCATGATACGGCCGCCATATATCATCTGGATAATTATAAGCCTGCCCCTCACAGCCTTCACCTGGTGGGGGATACGCTGGCTCAATTTACCGTTAAAGGTAATTTCCGGAATGGCACCGGGGCTACCCTGAAATGCCCTTCCACGCAGGAATGGGTGTTCAACGGTCAATTCAGAAATACGAGCAACGGACACTTTCGCTGCCAGAACGGAACCATCCGGCTGACAGGATCCACGACCGCCTCAAGCTTCCGTCCCAACCAGGGCGATTATTTTAACAACCTGGTCGTTGAAACCACCACTGCACTCAACCTAAATAGCACATATTCCGATACTTTGAGAATACATGGCGACCTGACGATCAATCCGGGCAACGGAACCAGCAGCCTGACAGCCAATAATTTCAAGATCATGATATGGGGCGACTGGACCAACAATGTGGGGACAACCGGATTTAACCCGGGCACCAGCGAGGTGTGGTTCTGGCATTCGTCCAATCCCCAACAGGTTATCGGCAATACCGTGTTTTATAAGCTTTATGCACACAATAATCCCAATGGCCTGTCAATATACGGGAATAACACCGTGGATGATTTGCTGGTGGTATTGTACCCACTGCATGTCAATGGAAACCTGACGGCTAATGTGGTCAATATTGACGACAGCCCGTCGGAGCTGCATCTTTATGACGGCTGTTATATGCAGGCCGGCACGCTCATACAGGGCGGTACGGTCCATGCCCATGGAGGGACTTTCATGGTGAACGATCTGAATGAAGACGGGATATTCGGGGTTTACATTGTCGACAATGGCCTGGTAGTGCTGGGTCAGGAAGAATATTCCACTTCGCATGATGTCATGGGGTCCATCACCATCAACGGAGGGGAGCTCAGGTGCACCGGCGGTAGCGGCAGCAGCGCCTGGCCGGCCAATATTGTGGGAAGCTACGCCAGCCTGACCATGACCGGGGGCTTGTTCCACCTTCCCATCCACTGGATCGAAATCCTTAACAACAGCTTTACGGAAAACATCACAGGAGGCACCATCAGGGTCCATCACGGCTTTTACTGCACTGCGGGTGTGACAACGTTTACGCCAACAGGCGGCGCTGTGGAGATCGTAACCACTGATGATGCCGGCGTTTCGATCATTCACCCGGACTCCCATTTCTGGGACCTGATCATCAACCATGAAGATTATGGCGGGGCGACATACCCGGCCAGTAATTTCAGGGTGAAGAATGAATTGAAGGTTCTGAGCGGGAAGTTTCATACCAACGGGTTTGAGATCACCGTGGGGCCTTGAGGGGAGGTTTTTTGATTTAACCACAGAGAAAACAGAGGATACGCAGAGGGAACAGAGAATTTTCGAATCCTCTGTGTCCTCTGTGTCTTCTCCGGGTCCTCTGCGGTTAAATTTAAAAAACCACAGAGTTAACAGAGGATGCGCAGAGGGAACAGAGAAATTCTTTTATTTTAACCGGGTATATTTTCAGGATTTTCGGATTAATAGAAAAAGAATAATCGAAAATCTATGGAAGACAATCAAATTACCGAAATCATTATTGGTTGCGCAATTAAGGTACACCGCAACCTGGGGCCTGGTTTGCTGGAATCGGCATACCAGGAGTGCCTGCTTTATGAGCTGTCGAAGACAAGGCTTTATGTTGAAAAGGAAAAGCCACAACCTTTGGTTTACGAGGACGTTCATTTAAATTGCGGCTACCGGATCGATTTAATGGTCGAGAACCGGGTGGTTATTGAAATTAAAGCCGTTGAAGCATTAAACGAGGTTCATTTAGCCCAAATTCTTACCTATATGAAGCTAACCAGGTGCAAGTACGGTTTGTTGCTCAATTTCAATGTCGCCAGAATGACTGATGGGATTAAGCGGGTTATAAACAAATGGGTTGATTAATTCTCTGTGTCCTCTGTGTCTTCTCCGTTTCCTCTGCGGTTAAATTTTAAAAAACCACAGAGTTAACAGAGTATACGCAGAGGGAACAGAGTCTTCTCAGAGTCCTCTGCGCCCCCTCTGAGTCCTCTGTGGTAAAAAACACTTCATACTTTAAAAATATTCTGATCTTTGCAAAAAATTCAATACCTTAAAAATGAGAAAAATCATTCTTTCTATTCTATCCATAGCTTTGAGCCTGACAGCCTTCTCCCAAATCGAGCTCAAACCGGCCATTGGTTTCAATGTGGCGCGTTTCGACAGTAATCCGGTCGTAACAATTGCCAGTATTACCGATAGCCTTGTTTCAACCAGCAAGGCGGGTTATCAAATAGGCGCCAGCCTGGCTGTGGGACGACAATTATACATCGAACCCGGTTTATTTTACACAAAACTGACACAGAATTTTACCCCTTCGGATCCTGAAAACCCTGAATTTGTGTACAGTGCAAATTACCTCAGGGTACCTGTCAATCTCGGATTTCAATTTATCGGCCATGCCACCAGCTTTGCCGGGTTGAGGATTTTTATAGGACCCTCCATGTTTATTCCGTTAAGTGTTAAGGAGAATGAATTCGGGTTGGTAAATGATGACCTGAAAAGCCCCCAATTTGATTTTTCGGTCGGCGCCGGGCTGAATATCTGGTTTCTTTTCCTGGATGTGAGCTATGGCTGGGGACTTACCCCGCAATACAAGGTTGACCCCATCGAAGCCAAAATGCAGGCGTTTTATGCCAACGTTGGGTTCCGGTTCAAGCTGAAAAGCGAAGAATGACGATAAAATGTAATATGTTGTATGTATTATGTGGTATTTATTAAGTGTTTGTTATTAAATACAACATAATAAATATTACATACCATATTGACTTCCTGTAAATTATCAAAATAGTTGAATTAACCGCTCACGAACCTCTTCCATCGACGGGTTGATATCAAAAATCAGTGATGGCTTCAGGTAATTCAGCCTTCTCCCTTTCATAAACCTTTCCTCCCCCGCCCCGGTGATGTTCAGCATGATCACGGCATCTTTTTTCACCTGTTTTTTCCGGCAGGCATCGATGAGGGAGGCCGTTGCCACCGCCGCCGCCGGGTGCAGGTCGATCCCTTCGGTCTCGCGAAACAATTTATCTGCTTCCCTGGCCTGGGCATTGGTGACGGCCAGGATATCCCCGCCGTTGTCGGTGAGGGCGTCGAAAAGGCCGCCGGCAATGGAATAGGGCGGTTTGCGGTTCGAAAGCACTTTGGCGCCGATCTCCTCCACCTGCCGGCGAGCAAGGTCGTCGTCCAGCGGCAGCATTTCCCTCGACCGCGCTTTCCAGGCGTCATGTATCGGCAGAAACGGGGCGTTCTGCGAAACCATCAGCTTCATCTTGTTATCGCCGTAACGGCCGTCCTCCAGGAAACGCTTGTTGGCCTCCCAGGCTGCAATGGCACCGGTCCCTGAACCGATAGCCTGGAAATAATAATCGGGGATGCGTCCGATGGTCGTCACGGCTGATAAAACCGTCGTAGCCATCCCATCCCGCCGGGCAATGTTCTTCGCCCCTCCCTCCGGTAAAAACCGCTCAAGCCGGCAGGCCTGGTTGGAGAGATGGATCGCATCGAAATAATCGCTGCCGGAACGCGATACGATTAGTTTTACATGATCCTTTACCGGTTCATCAAACCAGAGGGACCCTATGTTGTCTTCCGGGACGCACAATAGCAACGGGATGTCATTGTCGGAGCAAACCCGGGCAAAGGAACGGGCCGTATTGCCCGCGGAGGCGACGACCAGCACTTTGCCGCTTTCATTCAGCCGGGCGCAAACCGAATAGGCTTCCGTTTCCTTGAAGGAGCATGTCTTCATCAGGGCGCCCTTCTCCGGCCACCAGCCACTCACAGTGATATATAACTGCGATAAACCCAGCATCTTTGCCAGTTTCTCGCTTTTAAACGTCACCGGCGCCGACGAGCCCGCCAGCATCCGGCGAACCGGCAGCCAGTCAGCAAAACGGTAAAAACTGAAAGCATCATCCCTGACTTCCAGCTGCTTTTTGGTATACACAGATTGCAGCAATGACGGGCGCTCCCCGGGGGCTTCCAGCAGCCAGCCGGTATCTTCGAATTCTTTTCCGGATATCAGGGATCGTATCTTATAATCTGTTACTTCGAACGCTTGCATTATTTCATATACTTGATCAGCAAAAATATGAAAATTGATTATCTTCGCTATATAAATCAAAGCCATGACAGAGCCATCCTTATCTCCCGAACCCAAAAAGAAACGCCATTTCGTCCGTAACCTTTTGATCATCCTGTTTTTACTCTTCATCACCGTGATGTTGTTCTTCTACTATGGAATATACGATGAAGGGGTGCGCTCCGGAACAGTTCTAAGAGTTAGTAAAAAGGGAGTTCTCTTCAAGACATACGAAGGACAACTAAACCTTCAAACGTTCGGAGCAATGAAAGGCGCCACCCCATTTATGGAAACCTTTAATTTTTCCATTTCCAGGAAGAGCCCTGAGGTAGTAAAGGAACTGGAAGATGTCGCCCTTAGCGGTGAAAGGGTGAACCTCCGGTATGTAAAAAGATACGTCCGGCTTCCCTGGCGGGGGGATACAAAATACTTCATCATCAATGTTGAGCGGGTAGGCGAAAGACCATTCCCAGAGTAGTCCGGCTAAATATAATTATCATAAAATCAATTAGGTTAATTACCTTTGCAAAATAAATTAATCTAATCCCGGCATCATTTGTTAAAAGAATTAAAAATTGGGGGGATCACCATACCGGTTCCCATCATCCAGGGAGGTATGGGAGTGGGGGTTTCATTATCCGGACTGGCTGTAGCCGTTGCCAATGAAGGCGGCGTAGGCGTTATTTCAGCTGCCGGCCTGGGCCTTATCCATCGCAACCCGGCGCTTGATTTTCTGGAAGCCAACATTGAGGGCCTGAAGATAGAAATAAGAAATGCCAAAGAAAAAACTAAAGGGATCATCGGGGTCAATGTAATGGTGGCCATGTCGAATTTTGCCGACCTGGTGCGTACCGCCATATCGGAAAAAGCCGACGTCATTTTCTCCGGAGCAGGTTTGCCATTGGAATTGCCGAAGTTTCTAAAACCTGATAGCAAAACAAAACTGGTCCCCATCGTATCATCCGGCCGGGCCGCTAAAATCATCTGTGAGAAATGGCAATCGCTGCATAATTACCTGCCCGATGCCATCGTCGTCGAAGGCCCAAAGGCAGGCGGCCATCTGGGCTTCAGGAATGAACAGATCGATAATGCAAACTTTTCACTGGAAGAATTGATCCCGCATGTTGTGTCAGAAGTCAGGTACTTTGAAGAAAAATTTCAGCGGGAAATTCCGGTGATAGCTGCCGGCGGCATTTATACAGGTCAGGATATCTTCAATATTATGCAAAAAGGCGCCAAAGGCGTGCAAATGGGAAGCCGGTTTGTTACAACTCAGGAATGCGATGCTTCCATGGCATTTAAACAATCTTACATCGACGCCGTTGAAGGCGACATGGAAATTATCCGGAGCCCGGTCGGAATGCCGGGCAGGGCCGTAAATAACAGCTTTCTTGACAAAGTGAAGCAGGGATTGAAAGTGCCGGTAAAATGCCCTTTCCAATGTATTAAAACCTGCGAGGTTTCGAGTAGTCCTTATTGTATAATAAAAGCGTTATATAACGCTTACAAAGGCAATATGGAAGGCGGGTATGCCTTTGGCGGCAGTAACGCCTACCTGGCTGAGAAGATCACTACCGTCAAGGAGATCTTCATGGAACTGATCGCTGATTTGCAGGCGGCGGTCAACCGTTCGGAGGAATAAAGCAGGATCCTGTCGATGATCTATCCGGCCTGCTTAATGATAATTTAATCAATGGATTGTTGAACAAAATTATTTTTCTTTGGTTTACATTTCCAAATAAATAACTTAAAACACTATGAAAAACATTTCAAAAATTGCAGCCATTTTAATGATCGCGGGCATTGCGACCGCATGTTCCTCCGGCGGCGGGGAAACCACCCGTACCGCTGAAGCAGTTGAAAAGACTGCTGCCGAATACGATGTGAAATACCAGTTGAACCTGGACGAAAGCATGCTGGCATGGGAAGGTTATAAGCCTACCGGGCAGCATCATGGTACTGTAAGTATCACTGATGGCAAACTGAAGATGAAAGATGGTATTTTAGTGGGTGGTAAATTCACGTTCGAGATGAACTCCATCACCGTACTCGATCTCACCGATCCCGATATGAACGGCAAGCTGACCGGCCATCTGAAATCGGCCGACTTCTTCGAGGTGGAAGCATACCCCGAGGCGACATTCGAGATCACCGGCATTGAAGCCATTGATGGCACAATGATTAACAAGGATCTGGAACGGGGAGATATCGTTCCCACCCATGCCATTACCGGTAACCTGACCATGAAAGATATTACCAAAAGCATAACCTTCAACGCGAAGGTCGATATGATGGATGATATGCTGATGGCTGAATCCAATATGTTCTTCCTCGACCGTACCGAATGGAATGTGATGTTCAAATCACAGAAGCTCGGCGCCAAATTCAAGGATGATTTCATCAATGACGAGATGGGGATACAGCTGAGGATCATGGCAGCGCCGAAACCGGAAGAAACGGCTTCACTTTAGTTCGTCCTGATAACCGACGGGTTAACCCGTCGGTTAAGTTATCCCGGTGTTTTGGGTCGTGCTCCAACGACTTGTTTTTTCTTCCGACGACTAAAGCCATCGGTTAGGGGCCTCACCCCCTTTGCCCCCTGCCCCCTATTGAGGTTGTATCAAAAGTTCTTTAACCACAGAGATCGCAGAGAAAGCACAGAAAACACAAAGTGTTTAGTGATTGATAATCAATTCTCTGTGTTCTCTGCGCATACTCCGTTACCTCTGTGGTTATAAAGAATTTGACTTTTGATACAACCTCACAGGGGGTGAGGTTTTTTAGGAACCAACGGCTTTAGTCGTTAAAGCACGACGCAAGTCGTTGGAAGAAAAAAATTATCCACTTACCTGATGGTCTTATTTAGAATTATTCTTAATTTTGAAAGAAAAACAATTCTTATGAGAACACTTATACCAAAAATTTCAATCAGCACTCCCCTGGTTAAGGGTATTTGCATTTTGATGTTTTATTCCCTGACAGGTATTTCCGGTTTTTCTCAAAGTCTAACAGCGGAATTCGAAACAGCGGGCTATACCCTGACCGACCTGGGAAGCATTACCGACCTTCCTGCCCAATACGGGGGGCTTACGATCCGGCCGGAAGATCCAAATACGTTATATATCGGCGGCAGTGCGAATTTATCCAATGGCGCGTTATACACCGTGCCGCTTGTCCGCGATCCTGAAAGCCAGAGCATTACGGGATTTGATGGTCCGGCCACCTTGTTTGTCGATGCCCCCAACATTGACGGAGGGGTATATTTTGCTCCCAACGGAACGCTGTTGTTTACCCGGTACAGCATGAATGAACTGGGGCAGATTCTGCCGGACAATACCTACGTCAGCACTTCCCTGACGCAATACGGTGTGAGCTCCTCGGTCGGAAGCCTCGCCATCGTTCCGTCAGGGTATCCCGGAGCCGGTAACCTGATTTTTTCATCCTACAACGCCTCGATGGTATACCGTGTTCCATATACCATTGATGGTTCGGGACAGTATAT
>JAWOHY010000008.1:0-11345 GCA_046484945.1 Bacteroidales bacterium | reverse complement strand
GGAGTTGCGGCGGCTGGATGCAGCCAAGGTGATCCCCTGGCTGTGGTTCTTCGTACCAATAACCATTTTCGCACAGCTTACGCAATAAGATCAACCCCCTGGTGGGAGCTGCCGGTGTGTCGGCCGTGCCCGACAGTGCCCGCGTGGTGCAGGTGGAAGGGCTCAAAGCCGACCCGTCAAATCACCTGCTCATGCACGCCATGGCACCCAATGTCGCCGGAGTGATCGGCTCGGCAGTGGCGGCAGGGATATTGATGAGCTTCTTATTGTAAGGTGTTTCTGGTTCCTGGTTCCTGGTTCTTGGTTGGAGAATGGGGTTTGATAATTTTTTATTTTTGCACAAAATTTTTATCATGAAAAATTCAGTCAGGTTACTGGTAGTGATGGCTGTGCCGGTGATCCTTTTCTTTTCAGGATGTAAGGACGACAACGGGGTGAATATTTTCACCCTGGAGGATGACAAGGCATTTGGTTTGCAGATGAAAGAGATGATCCAGAGTGATCCGGCGGTTTACCCTCTTTTAAACAAAAACCAGTACCCGCAGGCATATGGTCACATTGAGCGGGTGCGGGACTCCATCCTCGCCACGGGACTGGTTAAATATGACAAGGAGTTCGTCTGGGAAGTATTTATTATCAATGATACGATCATGAACGCCTTTTGCACACCGGGAGGATACATTTATTTCTATACGGACCTGATAAAATTCCTCGATAACGAAGCCGAATTTGCCGGGGTGATGGCACACGAGATCTCCCATGCCGCCCGACGGCATTCGACCCAACAATTGACCAAAGCATATGGCCTGCAGATTCTGCTGTCGATTGTCCTGGGCCAGAATCCTAACCAGCTTGCAGCAATAGCCGCTGATCTTGCCGCCGGCGTTGCCTTCCTGGCCTTCAGCAGGAATGATGAATATCAGGCGGATGAAGATGCAGTGAAATATCTTTATCCGACATCCTACGATGCCCGCGGTGTGGCCGGCTTTTTCGAGAAGCTCGAAGGCTACCCGCAACCGCCCGAGTTCCTCAGCACCCATCCCAACCCCGGCAACAGGGTGGAAAAGATACTGGAAATCTGGCAGAGCCTTGGAGGAAAAGTAGGGGAAACGTACCCGGATCGTTACCAGCAGTTTAAGAACTCTCTTCCTTGAAACTATAAGATGGCCAATAACGAAGAACTCTTCAAGAAAATCATTTCCCACGCCAAGGAGTACGGTTTTGTATTTCAATCCAGTGAAATTTACGATGGTTTGAGCGCCGTGTATGATTACGGCCAGAATGGCGTGGAGCTTAAAAATAACATTCGCGATTACTGGTGGCGGTCGATGGTACGGCACCACGAGAATATCCTGGGGATCGATGCGGCCATCTTCATGCATCCGACGACCTGGAAAGCCTCCGGCCACGTTGATGCCTTCAGCGACCCGCTCATCGACAACAAAGACTCCAAGAAGCGCTACCGGGCCGATGTGCTGGTGGAAGACTACATTGCCAAAATAGAGGGTAAGATCGAACAGGAGGTGGAGAAAGCCCGCAAACGTTTCGGCGAATCCTTCGACGAGAAGCTATACCGGGAAACCAATCCCCGGGTGGTCGAAAACAGCCGGAAACTCGACGAAGCAAGGCGACGGTTTTTGGAGGTGATGGAGAATAATGATTTAACAGGGTTTCGCCAGTTGATCATAGACCTCGAAATTGCCGACCCGGTCTCCGGCACCCGCAACTGGACCGATGTGCGGCAGTTCAACCTGATGTTCTCCACCCGGATGGGATCGGTAGCAGAGGATGCGAATCTTATTTATCTCCGCCCCGAAACGGCCCAGGGCATTTTCGTCAACTTCCTGAATGTGATGAAGACCGGCAGGATGAAAATACCTTTTGGCATTGCCCAGACAGGAAAGGCTTTCCGGAACGAGATCGTCGCCCGCCAGTTCATCTTCCGCATGCGGGAATTCGAACAGATGGAGATGCAGTTTTTCGTGCAGCCCGGCGAAGAGATGAAATGGTTCGAATACTGGAAGGAACAGCGGATGAAATGGCATCTCGACATGGGCATCCCGGTGGAGAAATACCGTTTCCACGCGCATGAGAAGCTGGCGCACTACGCCAACGCCGCCTTCGATATCGAATTCGATTTCCCGATTGGGTTCAAAGAACTGGAAGGGATCCATTCCCGGACCGATTTCGACCTGGTTCAGCACCAGCAGTATTCGGGTAAAAAGCTCCAGTATTTCGATTCAGAACGGAATGAAAGCTATGTCCCCTATGTGGTTGAAACCTCCATCGGTCTCGACCGCACCTTCCTGGCGGTGCTCAGCTTTTCCTACACCGAAGAGAAGCTGGACGACGGCACCGAGCGGGTCGTGATGCGGATCCCGCCGTTCCTGGCGCCGGTGAAGGTGGCAGTGCTGCCCCTTGTTGCCAAAGACGGTCTGCCCGAAAAAGGCCGCGAGATCTTCGACAGCCTGAAATATGATTACATGTGCCAGTATGAGGAAAAGGACAGCATCGGCCGGCGTTACCGCAGGCAGGATGCCATCGGCACCCCTTACTGCATCACCATCGACCACCAGACCCTGGAAGACGATACCGTGACCATCCGCGAGAGGGACAGCATGCGGCAGGAACGGATTACTTCCGGGGAGATTGCAGGGGTGATTGGAAAAAGATTGCAGGAGTTCTGAGTTTTGAGTTTTGAGTTATTTGTTTAGGTTTTATTATTCCTCTTTATTCCCTTTGAAGTGAGGATAATGCTGTTTAAAATCTTAATGATTTCCATATTTAGCGTCATCATTGCCGTTAAGTCGCAATCGACAATTTTACTGTCTTGAATCAGTTCTAACCAATACTTTGATTCTCTTGCCTCTTTCGATGCAATAGTCATTTTATTAATAAAATCTTTTCTGCTGCTTGCTGCTGATGCTTCACGAACATTTGCCCCGACGCTGGTAGCAGACGCCAGCAATTGTCTTGAAATAATAAATTCATTGTGACTTTGCATTAATTTATATAAATCAATAGAAAGTCGGGCAAATTCATGTGACTTTTGATAAATTGGTCCTTCCATCATAACTTTTTATTTAGTTAATCCGGAATTTCACCAATTTATACCCGGTCACTCAAAGAAAAATAAAATAAAACTCAAAACTCAGAACTCAAAACTCAAAACTCAGAACTCAGAACTCAAAACTCAGAACTCAGAACTCAAAACTCAGAACTCAGAACTCAAAACTCAGAACTCAGAACTCTGAACTATTTATTGAACGCTGTCATCGTCCGTTCCGGTCCGGCCAGCACAAAAGATTTCACCATTTCCACGGCGTCTGCAATTCTCGGCAGAATAATCTCTTCTTCCTGCCTCGTCCATTTGCCCAGGACGTATTCCGACTGGTAGCCTTTGGCGAATTCGTTGCCTATGCCGAAGCGGAGGCGGGAAAATTCAATGGTATCGAGGGATTGGATGACGCTGATCAGGCCGTTGTGCCCACCGTCGCCCCCTTTTGTTTTCAGCCGGAGCTGCCCCAGGGGAAGGGCGATGTCATCCACGATGATGAGGAGGTTTTCCAGGGGGATCTTTTCGGTATCCAGCCAGTATTTTACGGCTTTCCCGCTGAGGTTCATGTAAGTGGAAGGCTTGATCACCACCAGCCAGCGGTTCTTCACCCGCATCTTCGCCACGGAGGCGTAGCGACCGGATTTAAATGAAATACCTGCCGTCTGCACCAGGGCATCGGCTGTGATAAAACCGATATTATGCCGGGTATTGGCATATTCGTCTCCGATATTGCCCAGTCCGGCGATCAGGTATTTCATTTATTGGCCGGCAAGCGTTAATTTATTCCTCTGCGGATGCAGCTTTAGTTTCGCCTTCGCCTTCTCCTTCTCCTTCGCCTTCTGCCATTACTTCTTCTTCACCTTCCTCCTCTGTTTCGGTAGACGCAGCCACGCGGGTTACCTTGACCATGACTGCGTATTTCTCGGGTCTTTCAAGAATCATAAATTTATCCTGCGGGATCTGGCTGATGAGGATCTTGTCGAGGATTTCGAGTTTACCGATATTCAGGACAATGGCTTCGGGCATATCGCCGGGTAAAGCCTCTACGGGAAGTTTGCGGAACTGTTTGACCAGACTGCCACCCTTTATCACCCCGGGGGCGGTACCGGTCAGCTTTACCGGAATGTGCAAGGTGATGGGTTTATCGTCGGACACCTCATAAAAGTCGGCATGCAGGATGGAATCGCTGACCGGGTGAAACTGAATGTCTTTCAATATACACCGGTATGATTTTTCACCGATCGTCAGGTTGATAAAAAAGGTGTCTGGTGAATGAAGGATTTTGTGAAAGGCTTTTTCCCCGGCGGAAAAATGGACCTGTTCTTCGCCCCCGTATAAAACACAGGGTACGCGCCCTTCGGCGCGCTGCCGCTTAGCATCTTTTTTCCCTACGCTCTCGCGGGGAGAGCCGCTCATAGATACTGTTTTCATAAAATGTTGAATTTTGAATGTTGAATTTTGAATTATTTCTCGCTGCCGTCAAATTTGAACAGCGAGCTGATGGATTCATAGTTTTCCACGCGTTTGATCACTTCTGCGAACAAATTGGCGGTGGAGAGTACAGTAATTTTGCTGCTCTTCTGTTTCAGCGGGATGGTATCGGTTACCACCACCTCTGCGAAGGGCGAGTTTTCGATCATTTCATAAGCTTCTCCCGAGAACACGGGGTGGGTACAGAAGGCCCGGACACTATTGGCGCCTTTGTCCATCATCAGCCCGGCGGCCTTGGTGATGGAACCACCGGTATCAATGATATCGTCGACCAGGATAATGTCTCTTCCCTTCACATCCCCGACGAGGGCCATTTTGGCCACCTGGTTGGGCTTGGCGCGTTGCTTGTAGCAGATGACAAAGTCGGTTCCCAGCACCTTGGCATAGCTGGCGGCACGCCGGGTGCCTCCTGTATCGGGCGAGGCCATGGTCAGTCTGGGAAGGTTGAGTTTTTTGATATAACGGATGAAGATCGAAGATGCATACAGATGGTCGACCGGCACGTCGAAGAACCCCTGGATCTGGTCGGCGTGGAGGTCGATGGTTATCATGCGCGTCACGCCTGCTGCGGTGAGCAGGTTGGCCACCAGCTTGGAGGCGATGGTCACCCGCGGGCGGTCTTTGCGGTCCTGCCGGGCCAGTCCGAAGTATGGTATCACGGCAACGATATTTTTTGCCGAGGCGCGGCGGGCCGCATCGATCAGCATCAGCAACTCCAGCAGGTTGTCGGCCGGCGGAAAGGTCGATTGTACGATGAAAACGTCACGCCCGCGGATGTTCTCGTCGAACGACGGCTGGAACTCGCCGTCGGCAAAAGCGAATACCTCTATTTTTCCGAGCTCGCAGCCATAGCTGTCGGCGATTTTTTCGGCCAGGTAGTGCGTGGCACGGCCACCGAAGATACTGACGAGTTTTTTCACTTTGGGCATAACGACAGGGTTTTTGTCTTTTTGGGACTGCAAAAGTAAGATAATCTGTGAATTTCTGCAAATTTCTCTTACCTTTGCACCCCTAAATCCCACATCCCAAATCCACACCCACACTTCAACCACACCCACACCCACACCCTTCTCGCCCGGGTGGCGGAACAGGTAGACGCGCTGGTCTCAAAAACCTGTGAGCGAGAGCTCGTGCCGGTTCGATCCCGGCCCCGGGTACTGCAAAAATCCTTCGCTCGCGAAGGATTTTTGAGTTTTAAGGGTTGAGTGTTGAGTGTTAAATTTAATTTTTGGATTAATTTTATTGAAGAAATCGATGGCGGCCTGGATGACCTGATTGAACGTCTGGCCTTTGTTGGTGAATTGACTTTCCAGTCGTGTAGCAAAGACTACGTTTTTTCGAAATAATTCTGAAAAGATTTTTTCCTTCTCCAGGCAAAAATAAGATGCTTCGAATAAATTATTTACAACCGCAAATTTACCGAATCAAAGACCCCAAATACGCTTAACAGCCATAAGATCACAACAATAACGACAACAACGTTGAGTATTGTTTTAATAGCGGAAGCCATTGGGATATAGGTATTGATGAGCCATAACACTACGCCCACAATGATCAGGACAATTACAATAGTGATGATTGACATGGTTTTATTTTTTAAGTTTAATTTGCGCCTATATTACCGTGGCAAATGATATTGTCTATACTGACAGCGTTTTCATAGATATTGATATAACCAACATATACGAGCCAGTTATCATACGTGATGTCAAGCCCACTGTTTAGTTTCCGGATGTTTGTAAAGCTCTTCCCGGTAGTCCCGTCAACATTGTTCAGCGTTTTCACCACAGGCCCGCCACCAGTTGTTTCAATTGAACCCAGGTTGATTGTTGCCGGATATAACTCGCCGGCAATAACTCCCGTAACTGTAATGGTTAACAGGGTATTTCCATTTACTCTTTTTTCAAATAATGCAGTCCCGGCGACATTGAATGTGGGTACGGTTTCCAGTGTATATGTAATATTGGTTGAAGTGATCACATTACCACCTATATCGCCCTGTGCCAGAATCACATCCGGTTCGCTGATGCTTTTACGGATTACAATGAAGCCGTCGTATGCAATCAGGTTGTCATAAGATATCGACGTCACGGCAGTTGTACTTTTTCCGTTGGCGTCAACCGGATTGAGTGTCAAAACAATGTCTCCTCCTTCGACTACCGTATTCTTGCGCAGTTCAGCCGGATGAGTTCCCGAAGGGGCATTGATCAGTACAATGTCTATATTAGTCGATGTGGTGCTTGTTTCATTAAAAGTTGCTGTTCCGGAAACCCCGAGAACATCTTTGATATCCAGGTTGTATACAGCCTGACGGCCTTTGAATTCATCTTTTTTACATCCACTGCCGGCTATCACCATGATCAGAAATGTAAGAAGACTTAGTACTGAAATTACTTTTCTAGTTTGTGTCATTTTTTCAATGTTTTTAATTCCGCTTCTGGCGGTACAGTTGTGTTCGGATTTTCACTTTACAAAGGTCAGCCCAATGATATCCAAAAGCGTTACACATTTATGGAAAAGAATTACATCATTCACACAGTTCGGATATTTGGAATGGCTATTTTTTATAGATTTGGTGAAATATTGAATGCACATGGACATCTCAGGCAAAATAACCCAGATCCTACCGGAAGTCAAAGGCGAAGGCAGGAACGGGCCGTGGAAAAGGCAGGATTTTATCCTGGAAACAGACGATCAGTACCCGAAGAAGGTCTGTATTTCAGTTTGGAACGACAAAGTGGACGTCGGCAAACTGCAGCCCGGCGATCCGGTCACCGTCGAAATATCAGTTGAAAGCCGCGAATACAATGGCCGCTGGTACACCGATGTGAAAGGCAGCGGAATTATTGTGAAGAAACCCGGAGCTTCTGCCCCCGGCGGCAGTTACATCACAGAGATCGAAAGCGTTCCGCCACCCGACAAGATCCCCGATGACCTTCCGGAAGAGGAAGAGAACGATTTGCCGTTTTAGAGTATCAGTCTCCTCCCTGCTTACTTCGACCTTCTCCCATCGCCCATGTGGATTTGAGCATTTTTATTTTGCAATTCTGAAATCAAAAATACCAATGGTGATAGGCGCATGGGCGATGAAAGTTTTGAGTGTTGAGTTTTGAGTGTTGAGTTGGGGAATAAATATCAATCGATCCTGGATTGTAAACTGTAAATCCTGGATCATTTTCATTCCCCGCTTAAAATAATTCCTGTTGCTTTAAAGAAAATGTAAGTGGTTTCTTTTTGGTTATCTGAACGTCGGGATGTTTTATGAGAAATTCGCGCAGCCGGGCTTCTTCAATGGCAAGATTCAGCCTGCGTATGATCTCTTTTGCCTGATATTCACCATTTTTAAGCAGGTCCAACACTTTTGACCCGTAATCCGCAATGGGTTCATCGGCCGTTATCACTTGTCCCTGCTCTTTTGGCAATTCCATTGGCTCCGTGGCTTGTCCACTCATGTCAACCGGAATTGCACCTTTCTGAATAAGGATATGATTTGCATTTTTCTCGTCTTCAGCGGGCTTCCTGACATATATTCTGCGGTTTTTTCTCAAACCATCGATCACGCCCGACCATGTTCCGCCCTTTTCACTGGATTCGGCAACGAAAATCTCGCTGGCCAAACCGTAAATGACCGGATTCCGGGCCATGGCCAGCTCGACCTTCCAGGGCGCTTTCGGGTGAAAAGTGCTTAGAACCAGCACATCGCCGTCAACAATTTGCTTGTAATATTTTTTAAACCCCGAATGAAATGTCATGATCCCCTGCGGAAGCACAATGATGCTTTGCCCTTTGTATTTAATGGCAGAATCCAGCGCTTGCTTGTCGACACCCTTTGCAAAACCGCTTACCACGACTTTGTATTCCTGGCTGGCCAGCCGGGCGATATTGTCGGTAAATTGAAGGGAGATATCAGACGCGTTCCTTGAGCCGACGATCGCGACAGATCTTTCCTGGAGGATCTGCTTGTTTCCCTTAAGGTAGAGGACTACCGGGGCCGAATTTTTCAGGTTCTCTTTGAGCGTTTTCGGGTATTCCGGCGAAATCACCGGGATCAGTTCATAACCTTCATTCAACAGCGACTCTGCCAGAAAAGCATTATTTGGCAATTCCGATTTTGCCTCATTCAAATCTTCAATATCCTGGTCATTCAAAGTGAAGAGATCTCTCCATTTCGACTCTGTGAGGTGAAAAAACTCCTCTATACCCAATCTTTGCTCATGATAAAAGCGAATGATCAGGCCGATGGTCTTCTTCGGCCCCCATTTCGGCAGATTTGCCAATGTAATCCAGTATGTTGCTTCGTGGTTCATACAATGTCTCCTCCGACCGTTCTGGCAATGACCAATGGAGCGATCTTCTCAGCACCAAGGCCTGTCAGGTACTTACCGATTTCCTTGATGGTGGCCCCGCTGTCAAAGATATCGTCAATCAGCAGGACCTTTTTCCCCATAATCACTTCCGGCCTTTCAAAGATAAATGCATCTTTTACATTATCGGCTTTCAGGCAACTGTTTTCATAGACTTTTTGTTCGCCTGTGATCCGGGTTTTCTTCAATCCGTGTAATAACTGGATTTTCAGGATTCGGGCAATGGTTTCAGCGAAGTTCTTCACCAGGTCGCCTGATTTTGTCGGCGGAACATATAGGATCAGGTCGAATTTCTCCTGGCCGAATTTTTTGCGGTAAGCTTTTAATGTCAATCCGACCAGGAAATCAGGGAAATCCCCGCCATTCTCATATTTGCAGCGGTGTATCGCGGCCCCGACGTTTGAAACACCATAATAGGAAGCCGCCACACCGTTCATTAAACTGGTTCTCCGGCTTTCGACCTGCAATTCAGGAAAATAGTTTTCCCTGTAAGCTTTCAGTTTTTCTATCCATTCGGGGCCAGCGGCTAAACTCAGCTTCCTGAGGCCGGTGTTGTCACAGTTCCTGTATTCCTGGTGATCCGTGTCTCCTAAAAAATCGCACAGGTATTTCATCCTGGATCTGGTAGTTTCCACATAGCCGATCATATGTTCCAGGTCCGCCCGCTTGAGTTCCCTGAGTTCTTCAAATGCCTTGGTATTCAGTTTGGGAGCGCCGGTAATATACTCGTACTTCTTGCTTTTTCCGCTGGTTACCTGCCGTATGATCTTTTGCTCCCTAAGGTCTGCTGTGATCACTCGGATCTGCGTTTGTCTAAGATTAGAGCGCCGCATCAGGTCTCGTTCACCGAGCAATTCATTGCGGATGGCTTCGATGACTTTTTCATATTTTTTAATGGCCGGCCGGCCTCCCTCAATGAATGCCTCCGGAAGATCTCTGTCCTTGGGGTTATAAAAAAGGATGATATACGCCGGCTGCCCGTCGCGACCGGCCCTGCCGATCTCCTGGTAATAATGCACCGGTGATTGCGGGATCTGGGTATGGATGATGAACCGGATATCGGGTTTGTCGATGCCCATGCCCAGGGCGTTGGTCGAGATCACGCATTTCCATTTGTTGCACATAAGGCCTTGTTCGATGGCGATACGAGAAGCAGGATCGAGGCCGGCATTATAGCCAACTGAAGAAATCCTCAGGAATTCGAGCCACCGGGCATAGATTTCCGTATCCACTCTTGTTCCCGTGTATAAAATCCCGGAACCGGGCAATTTGTTGAGGTTCTGGCCAAGCCAGATCAACTTTCCGTCTTCTGATCCAACCTTGATGACGAACAAGCGGAAGTTTTCCCGCATCAGGTTTCCCCTGAGGATGGTCAGGTTGCCGCCCATTTGCGCGGCGATGTCGGCTTCAACCTTTTTGGTGGCCGTAGCTGTGGTGGCGAGAACCGGCAGATCATGCGGCAGCAATTTCACCAGGTTGATGATCCTGCGGAAAGCCGGCCTGAAGTCGTGGCCCCAGACCGAGATGCAATGCGCTTCATCCACCACTACCATCGACAGGTACAATTGTCGCGTCGCCTCGATCCAGCCCGCGTTTTCCTGCCGCTCCGGAGCGATGTAAAGAATCTTCACTTTGCCCACTTTGGCATCGCTGATTATTTGCTCATTCTCTTCGGCCTCCTGCTCGCTATTAATGCACCGGGCGGAAATGTCCAGTGCATCAAGCTTCGCCACCTGGTCGCGCATGAGTGCGATCAGAGGGGAGAAAATAACCGTTATCCCCGGCAAAATCAGTGCCGGGAATTGAAAGCACAGCGATTTGCCGAAGCCGGTTTTCTCGATCAAAACCACCCGTTCCCCAGCCAGGATCTTTTCGATCGCCAGCCACTGCTCATCATAGAAGCGATCCAGTTTGAAGGACCGCTTTAATATGATTTCCGCTTCCTGCCTGCTCATTTGCATGATCTGTAATGGTAAAATTTTAGATTTCTAATCAACCGATTACTGCGTTTCTCATACTGTTAATCCGGTTTTTCAGGAAATATACCCGGTGTGGTTGAAAAGTTTTGGATTTTCGATTGTCGATTGTCGATGTTCAAGCCGGTGATTTAGGATGTAGGACGTAGGATTTAGGATTTAGGATGTAGGATCTGGGATCTAGGACCGATTAAGATCCTCGATCCTGGATCGTAAACTGTAAATCCTGGATCATTCCCAGCCCAGGAGGGGCTACGCGTCTGTAGCCCGACCCTGCAATGATAAGAACAATGGCTGCGGGTGCATCAGTCGCAGGAACCGACAAGGTACCGTAAATTTTGCCGGTAGGCGTTTCGAGTGAAACTGAGATTTCCTGTGCATGAATTGACATGGAACTTATCAGAATCAGCGATAAAAAGTACAGTATAATCTTCATGGTTTTAATTTTTAAATTGA
>JAWOHY010000231.1:0-19137 GCA_046484945.1 Bacteroidales bacterium | reverse complement strand
AATCCCGGACTTTTTGTTCCGCCTGCTGCAGCATTTGCATTTCGGCAAACCTGCCGCCCACAGCCCATAAACCGCTCAGATCCACGGCCGCCACCGGGCTGTTCCCCATGCCCAGGTACGGGCTGGCAAACTGCCCGGCGGGATCGGGGATGTGCCGGCCAGCCCCTCCCGGCGAGGGTGTATCATAAGTTCTTTGTTTTTTTCCACCGCAAAGGCGCAGAGGCGCAAAGAATTGATTTTCACACATATTTTCTCTGCGCCTTCGCGACTCCGCGGTATTAAAAAAGAGTTTTGATATACCCTCAGGAGTGGTGGTGCAGGATTCATATATTTTGGTCATTTTGATGTCGGTGATGGTTTCCATGTGTTTCACACCATCGGCAGTATAAAGATACATCGAATATCAAGAACTCGACTAATACAAAACCACGATAAAAAAATTAGTGGTTTTCTGCTATGTGCTTATTCTTGTTTCCGCTGTTCTTTTTTTCACAAATATTTCGTAAAATTGCATCGCGAAATATTGATAATCCATAATATGTCTGACGTGATCAAGATCAGGAAAGGACTCCGGATCAACCTCCTTGGCGAAGCCGAATTGACTGTCACAGAAATCCAACCGAAACTTTGCGCCATTAAGCCGACCGATTTCCATGGCGTCTTCCCCAAGCTGCTCATCAAAGAGGGAGATGAAGTGAAAGCCGGTACACCGTTGTTCTTTGACAAGTACCGGGAAAAGATCATCTTCACCTCCCCGGTTAGCGGTACGGTGAAAGAAATACACCGCGGGGCAAAACGGGTTTTGCTGGAGATCATCATCGAGTCGGATGGAAAGAATGATGCGGTGGATTTCGGCAAGGCCGACCCGAACACGCTGAACCGGACTGAAATAGTCGAAAAAATGTTGAACAGCGGCGTCTGGCCGATGATCCGGCAGCGGCCGTATTCTGTCATCGCCGATCCTGATGCCACCCCCAAGGCCATCTTCATCTCAGCCTTCGATACGGCCCCGCTGGCCCCCGATTACGATTTGATCATCCATGGCCACGGGGAAACCTTCCAGGCAGGTATCGATGCCCTCAGTAAACTGACCGAAGGCGCCATTCATCTCAACGTAAGTGCAGATGCCCTGCCATCCAAAGTTTTTACCAATTGCAAGAATGTACAGGTCAACCGGTTCTCCGGTGTCCATCCGGCCGGAAACGTCGGCACACAAATCGCGCACCTTGACCCGGTTAACAAAGGAGAAGCCGTATGGTACCTCCGTCCCCAGGAGGTGCTGCACATCGGCCGGCTTTTTCAGACCGGACACCTGGATGCCACCCGCATGGTGGCGCTGACCGGCTCGGAAGTCAAACGTCCGTGCTACTTCAGGACCATCCTTGGCTCATCGATCCTGGATTTGGTCAAAGACAATCTGACCAACGACAATGTCCGGTATATCAGCGGCAACGCGCTGACAGGTGAGAAGATTGAAAAGACGGGCTTCCTGGGATTTTATGACAGCCAGGTAACGGTCCTTCCGGAAGGCGATCATTACGAATTCTTCGGATGGGCCCTGCCGGGATTTCATAAGTTCAGCTTCTCCAGGAGCTTTTTCTCCTGGCTGAGACCCAAAAAGAAGTACCGGCTCGATACCAATTACAATGGCGGGGAGCGGGCGTTTGTCATGACCGGCCAGTTTGAGCAGGTCTTCGGGTGGGATATCTACCCGATGCAACTGATCAAGTCGATCATGTATGAAGACATTGATGAAATGGAAAAGCTGGGCATTTACGAGGTCGATGAGGAAGACTTCGCCCTCTGCGAATTTATCGATACATCGAAGACAGAAATACAGGCTATTTTACGCAGGGGGTTGGACCTGATGCGGAAGGAGATGAGTTAGCAACAGCCCCCACCCCTGTTTCCCCTCCCCCAATTGGGGGAGGGGACTAAGGGGAGGGGGCCAAACAAGAAACAAGAAACAAGAAACTATAAAACATAAGGAATCTGATGAAATTACTCAGAAATTTCCTGGACGGGATAAAGCCTCACTTTATGAAAGGGGGAAAGTTTGAAAAGCTTCATTCGACTTTCGACGCTTTTGAAACCTTCATGTTCGTTCCAGATAAAGTTACTCATTCCGGCAGCCACATCAGGGATGCCATCGATATGAAACGGACCATGTCCCTTGTCGTGCTGGCGCTGGTCCCGCCGCTGCTGTTCGGGATTTACAATGTCGGCTATCAGCACTTTCTTTCTATCGGTGAGGTAGCTGGTTTCTGGCAGATGTTCTGGTTCGGCTTTTTTAAGGTGTTTCCGATCATCGTTGTATCTTACGTGGTCGGACTGGGTATCGAATTTGGATTTGCCCAGGCCCGGGGTCATGAAGTGAACGAAGGGTACCTGGTGACCGGCATGCTGGTCCCGCTGGTGATGCCTCCCGATGTACCGCTCTGGATGGTCGCACTGGCCGTTGCTTTTGCCGTTATTTTCGGCAAGGAGGTCTTTGGCGGAACGGGCATGAACATCCTCAACCCGGCATTGACAGCCAGGGCATTCTTGTTCTTTGCCTATCCGCAGGATATGTCGGGGGATAAGGTCTGGATCGCTGAGAAGGCAGATGCTTTCTCCGGCGCCACCCCGCTGGGTCACGCCCTGGTCGGCGATTTCGACAAAATGCAGGCCCCGATGGACATGTTCCTCGGGTTTATCCCCGGTTCCATCGGCGAAACCTCTGTGGTTGCCATCATGCTCGGAGCAGTGGTGCTGCTTTTTACCGGTATCGGAAGCTGGCGCATCATGCTGTCGATGCTGGTTGGCGCCCTTGGGCTGGGATATTTCTTCAACCTGGTCGCCTTCAATGATTACATGGCCATGCCGGCTTATTATCACCTGATTTCGGGCGGCTTTGCCTTTGGCCTGGTGTATATGGCTACCGACCCGGTCAGCGCGGCCCAGACCAACCGCGGGAAATGGATCTACGGCTTCTTCATCGGCGCCCTGGTGGTGATCATCCGGGTGTTTAACCCGGCCTACCCGGAAGGGGTCATGCTCGCCATCCTCCTGATGAACGTCTTCGCCCCGCTGATCGACCATTATGTGGTCGCAGCCAATATGAATAAACGATTGAAGAGAATGAAACCGGTAAAAGCCTGACCGTTATGTTGAACCGGAAAAATATCAAAATATATGTACAGTAATTCATACATTTTCCGATACGCCATCATCATGGTGGTCGTGGTGGCAGCCGTGCTTTCGACAGCCGCTTTACTGCTGAAACCGGCCCAGGAAAGAAACATTGCCGTGGCCAAAATGCAGGGCATCCTGGCCGCCGCACAGGTACAGGCTACCTCTTCCAATGCAGTCGACCTGTACGAAAGATATATCCTTGAGGAAATTGTTATTGATCCCCAGGGAGATGTCATCGGTCTTTATAAAGATGGCGCATTTGAAACAGGGGATGTCAGGGCTTTTCATATTGATCTGAAAAAAGAACAATACAACCAGGCTGTCGGTGCGGATTTTAAAATGCCGTTGTATTATGCCGATATCGATGGGCAAAAAATGTATATTATCCCATTGCTGGGAAAGGGCTTATGGGGCCCGTTATATGGCAATATCGCCCTTGGCGAAGATTTCAACACGATTGTCGGGGCATCGTTTGGGCACGACAAGGAGACTCCCGGCCTGGGAGCCGAAATCGAAGAGGATTTCTTCCAGGAACAGTTCATCGGTAAAAAGATCATGGATGACAAAGGGAATTTTGTCTCGGTGGAAGTTGTCAGAGGAGGCGCCGCGATGTTACCGGAAAGCCGGCAGGTCCACGGCGTGGATGCCATTTCGGGCGGCACCATCACCAGCAACGGGGTAAGTGAAATGCTGGAATCAAGCCTGAAAAATTATATCAAGTATTTTAAAAAGCAAGTAAACATATAAGTATGGCAAATCAAATGAAAGAGCCATTGTTTTCGGCTAAGAACAGGAAACTGCTCACAGACCCGCTGAACACGAGCAATCCCATCACGGTACAGGTACTGGGGATTTGCTCGGCCCTGGCTGTAACGGCCAAGATGAAGCCGGCTTTTGTGATGATGCTTTCGGTGGTGATGGTGCTGGCCATCGCCAACGTGGTGATCTCGGTATTACGCAACGGCATACCGCCGCGGATCAGGATCATTGTGCAACTGGTGGTGATCGCCTCCCTCGTTATCCTGGTCGACCAGGTACTGAAAGCTTATGTTTACGATGTGAGCCGGCAGCTCTCGGTTTTCGTCGGGCTGATCATTACCAACTGCATCATCATGGGGCGCCTGGAAGCCTTCGCCATGGGCAACAAAGCCTGGCCCAGCCTCCTCGACGGTATCGGCAATGCCTTCGGTTATGGCTGGGTGCTCATTGCGGTGGCCTTTTTCCGCGAATTGCTCGGATCAGGCACTCTCTGGGGGTATCAGATCATCCCGTATGCCTTGTATGATATAGGATATAAAAACAACGGTTTCATGATCCTCCCACCGATGGCGCTGATCATCGTGGGGGCCATTATCTGGGTACAACGGTCCAGAAACAGGCAACTGATAGAAGCGCATTAGTTATCAAACGATTAAATTAACAAAAGATGCAACTGCAGGAAACTATCAATATATTTATCAAGTCGATCTTCGTCGACAATATGATCTTCGCCTATTTCCTGGGCATGTGCTCTTACCTGGCCGTGTCCAAGACGGTGAAAACCTCGGTCGGACTGGGAATTGCCGTGATCTTCGTGTTGGGGATCACCGTACCGGTAAATTATCTTATCAATGATTATATGCTCAGTTCGGGAGCGCTGAAATGGCTGAACGCTAATTTCATTGACATTGACCTCGGCTTCCTGAGCTTTATCATGTATATCGCCGTGATCGCCTCCATGGTGCAGCTGGTGGAAATGATCATTGAAAAATTCTCTCCGGCGCTGTATAACTCACTGGGAATTTTCCTGCCCCTGATCGCGGTGAACTGTGCTATCCTGGGCGGATCGCTGTTCATGGAGGAAAGGGAATATCCTTCGCTGCTGCAGGCAACATCCTTCGGCCTGGGATCGGGTATTGGCTGGTTCCTGGCCATTGTCGGGATCGCAGCCATCCGTGAAAAAATAAGATATTCCAATGTGCCCGCACCGCTCCGGGGGCTGGGGATCACCTTCATCATCACCGGGTTGATGGGCATTGCTTTTATGAGTTTTCTGGGAATTAAACTGTAAACAAAATCATTCTGAATATTATGACACTACTGTTGATGGGAATCGGTTCTGTTGTGCTGACCAGCATTGT
The DNA here is from genome assembly GCA_046484945.1 of Bacteroidales bacterium. GTDB lineage: Bacteria > Bacteroidota > Bacteroidia > Bacteroidales > JAGOPY01 > JAGOPY01. Next base: position 13,843 of record JAWOHY010000231.1, on the reverse strand, counting down.
GGTATTTCTTTTCGTGATCGTCCTGCTGGTCGCCGTATTGCTCTATGCCCGGAAAAAGCTGACCCCGCAGGGGGAGGTGAAGATCGTCATCAATGAGGACAAAGAGCTGACGGTAGATCCCGGCTCTACCTTGCTTTCGACTTTGTCGCAGAGCGGCATCTTCCTGCCCTCCGCCTGTGGCGGCGGCGGTACCTGCGCCATGTGCAAATGCCAGGTACTCGAAGGCGGCGGAAGTATACTGCCTACGGAGACGGGCTATTTCACCCGCAAGGAACAGCAGAATGACTGGCGCCTCGGTTGCCAGGTGAAGGTCAGAGAGGATATGAAGATCCAGATCGACCCGCACATTTTCGGCATTAAGAAATGGGAGTGCGAAGTAGTTTCCAACCACAATGTGGCCACCTTTATCAAAGAATTCGTGGTGAAACTGCCTGAAGGGGAAAACCTGGAATTCCAGTCGGGCGGGTATATCCAGATCGACGTGCCGCCCTGCGAGGTGGACTTCGGAAAGGATATTTATATCGAAGAAGAATACCGGGATGAGTGGGATAAATTTAAAATGTGGGACCTGAAAATGAAGAACAGCGAGCCGATCTTCAGGGCCTATTCCATGGCCAACCAGCCGGCCGAAGGGAATATTATCATGCTGAACGTCAGGATCGCTACCCCTCCGTTCGACCGGAAAACAGGCGGCTTTATGAAAGTGAACCCTGGTATTTGCTCTTCCTTCATTTTTTCACGGAAGCCAGGTGATAAAGTTATGATATCAGGGCCATTTGGCGAGTTCTTTATCAAGGACACCAAGCGGGAGATGATGTTCATTGGCGGCGGCGCCGGAATGGCCCCCATGCGGTCGCATATCTTCGACCAGTTCAAAACAATCAAAACCGACCGGAAAACCACTTTCTGGTACGGCGGACGGTCGCTCAGGGAACTCTTCTACGTGGAAGAATTCCAGGAAATTGAGAAGAAATTCCCGAACTTTAAGTTCCATATCGCATTGTCGGAACCGAAACCGGAAGACAACTGGACCGGATACACCGGTTTCATTCACCAGATGGTTATCGACAAATACCTGAAAAATCACCCCGAGCCCGAAGAGATCGAATATTACATCTGCGGCCCGCCCATGATGAATGAAGCCGTGTTTAAAATGCTCGACGACTTCGGCGTGCCGAATGAAATGATTGCCTTCGATGATTTTGGAGGGTAACGGATCCTTAAAAACGGCACTATCTTTGATAATAGATTAACTAAATCAAAAACCTTTTTCCATGAAAAAAAGCATTATTTTTTTAATGGTGTTCCTGTATGCCTGTGCTTTCAATTCTGTCGCGCAGGATATTATTTACAAGAAAGACGGCACCAGGGAGGAAGCCCGCGTTATCCTGATCGGAGATCGGGAGATCCAGTACAAGAAATTCAGTAACCTGGATGGCCCGGTGTATTCCATCAATAAAAGCAATATATTGCTAATCACTTATGAAACGGGTGAATATGAATTAGTCAGCAAGTCCGCCAGGCCCACAACTACCCGAAAGCAGGATCTTTCTGCCGATTTCGCCAGGAACATTCTTTCCTATCACGCCTTCGACGTTGTTTTTGGCGACTTCACCATCTCTTATGAACGCTTGCTATCATCGGGTGTAGTTGGTTTTAAAATTCCCATTTCGGTAGGATATGATTATTGGTTAGTTGGTGAGGATTTTGATAATTATTATTATGGTAACAGGAATTTTTTCAGCAGGTTTTATTCAGGGGCCGGTGTGAATTTTTACCCATTTGGGCAGGGGATGTTCCGGTATTTTGTCGGGCCTCATGTGCGCGCCGGACAGGGCATGGAATTGTATTATGAATATAACTGGTTTTTTGATGAGTTTGGTAATTATATTGAAGAGGAGAGAGAAATCAGGAATGAAGGTTTCTACACCCAGTTTTTTATTGATAACGGGATGATGTTCACACCGGTCAAAAATTTCTCCATGTCGGTTATCGCGAGCTTTGGGTTCAGATATTTTCCGGAAGCTACTTATAATTATGATGCGATGCGGCCGGATGGCCATTTTGCCATTAACCTTGGCTTCAAATTTTGACAATCATGCCCGTGAGATTATCATGGCTTTCCTCACTGGGGATTACGTTATGGCTTTTGATCGCGTGTGTTCCTGAACAGCATAAAGTTGTGTTGCATGGACAAACCCAGGGCACTTATTATGCAGTAACCTATTACGATTCCCGGGGAAGGGATTTCCAGCCGCAGATCGACTCCATCCTCCGGGTTTTCGACCTTTCGGTATCGATGTGGGAAACGGCCTCTGTGATCTCGCGGGTGAATGCCGGCGATACGACCGTTCAACCCGATGAATGGTTTTTAGATATTTTCAGAATGTCGGAGGAAATTTCCGCTAAAACGGAAGGGGCTTTTGATTTTACTGTCGGACCGCTGGTGAATGCCTGGGGGTTTGGTTTCAAGGGAAAACTGAAGATGGACCGGGAGAAAGTCGACAGCCTGTTGCAGTTTGTCGACTACCGCTCAGTGATGCTGGACGACCAGGACCGGGTGGTCAAACCCGATGGCTTCCGTTTTGATTTCAACGCGATTGCCCAGGGCTATGCCGTGGATGTGCTGGGCGGCTATCTCGAATCTCATGGGATTGACCATTACCTCATTGATATCGGCGGGGAAATCCTGGGCAAAGGACATAAACCAGGAAACGAGCCGTGGATCGTCGGCATTGAGACTCCCGCTGCCGACAGCCTGTCCGAACGAAGCATCCATACCCGTGTCAGGCTGGTGGATAAAGCGCTGGCCACCTCGGGAAGCTACCGTAAATACCGTGAAGAAAACGGTTTTAAGTATTCCCATACCATCGATCCAAAAACCGGCTACCCGGTGCAGCACACCCTGCTGAGCGTTTCGGTCCTGGCCGGCGATTGCGCAACGGCCGATGCATACGCCACCGCTTTTATGATAATGGGACTCGAAAAATCACTGGAATTCATTCAAACCGAACCCCGCCTCGAAGCTTTCTTCATTTCCGACGGCGGCAACGGCATCTTCCTGATCAACACAACCGAAGGATTCAAAAAAATAATATTGGAGTAGCCTCACCCTGCTTTCCCTATGTAATAGAAGTCCGACGACTAAAGCCGTCGGTTCCAACTTATGTAACATACACGGAACCAACGGCTTTAGTCGTTGGAGCACGACCTAAATCATCCAATCATCCAATCATCCAATCATCCAATCATCCAATCGTCAAACCGTCCTATTCTCACACCTCTCTCCTCCATCCCCATGGCCGCACGAACAGCCGTATCTCTCGCCTGTCGCCGGATCTGCGCTGGAGCAGCTCTTTTTAAATTCTCCCTTTTTGGTGAGCAGCATCTTGATACCGAAACCTGCAAATGCCAGGCCGACAAGGACTATGGAAACGATGAGTATCTGTAAAAGTGCCATGGATGTGGATTTAATTTTTTAAACAATATACAGGCTTAAAGGTTCAATCTTTATCCGCCTCGCCGGTATTCCCAGCAAAGTATCCCTGCTGCCACCGGGGCATTTAAGGATTCAGTGACAGAAGAGTGGGATGGGATCCTGATCCTGCGCTGCAGTGATCGACCGATTTCTTCCGAAATTCCCTTGGACTCATTGCCAATAACGATAGCTGCAGGCAATGACAAACCGGCAACGCGGATGTCTTCCCCGTCCAGAACAGCGCCTGCAACCTGGTGGGTGTCGGCAATGGCGCCAATGAAATCCCGTAGGTCATGACTGATGACTTTTACCCTGAAAATGGATCCCATGGTCGCCTGCACCACCTTTGGGTTATAGGCATCTACTGTGTCCTCTGCGCAGATGATATATTGGATGCCAAACCAGTCGGCCGTGCGGATGATCGTTCCCAGATTTCCCGGATCCTGGATCTGGTCGAGCAGGATGACCAGGTCGCCCGTTTGTTCAGGTTCAGGGAGGGAGGCGTCGGGAATGGCTGCCACTGCCATTACCATATTGGGCGTTTTCAGGCTACTGGTTTTCCGGAGCTCATATTCCGTAATTTCATGGAAATCAATGTTTTTCTCCGTGAGGATTGTTTTCCTGGAGGCATACCAATCCCCAAGGCCATAGATGGCATGTACCCGGAAATCGCTCATGATCAACTCATCTACCATCTTGATTCCTTCGACGATGAAGGCCTGGTGCTGCTCCCGGAACTTTCCCAGCCGGAGCGAATACAGGAATTTCAGTTGGTTTTTGGAGATCATGACAGGCCGTTAATATGTCTTCGTCATGGTGGTTGGCACGCACAGGATGAAATCGGCCAGCCCCAGGTATTCTTCTTCCAGGGCCCCGACACTGTCCTGCTCTACGGTGGCGATGGTCAGCATTCTCACCTCCGGCCTGTATTGCTGAATATACCAGACGATCCCTTCGAAATGGTTGGTATGATAAGTGCCATTGTAATGGATAAACGCCTGGCCCGGCTGCCAGTTCTGCAGGATGAAATGGGCCATGGTGGCATCCTTCAGCGCCTGTGCTTTGGCAATATTGGTTGTGGCATGACCGCCTTTGCCCGCCATCATCTCCACCATGTCTTTGTAACCCTTTAATTCGGGATCGTAGGGGATGGGGAGCGGGGCGATCAGTTTCAATGCTTCGGGAGAAAGGGTTTCCAACCCTTCAAAACCATCCCGGTTCACGATGGCGGCATACCGCCGGGGCACGTTGGTGGCAATGAAAGGGATGTTGTTCTTCAAAGCATACTGCACCAGCGGTTTGTAATCGGTCTTGTAATTATTCCAGAGCCTGGCCTCCTCCTCGAAATTGCGTTCCCTTACCTTCCCGGATAAATATTCATTCAGGACAAGCTGGTTGTCCGACTCGAACATCTCGGCCCCCATCACAAAATCATCTTTCTTTTCCATGTGGAGGTCCCGCGTGAGTTCGAACTGCAGCCAGTGAGAAATGGGATTATTGTGCAGCTCTCCGAAAAATACGATGTCCGCATTGGAAGCCGCCTTCAGTAAATCCTTGTAATCAGCCTTTTTACCTTTCTGGTCAAACAGCCGGTAAGCCGGCTTGTCCGGTTTCATGGCAACCAGCAGCACGAACGAAACAATCGCAAATATTAACGTTTTCTTCATATAATAAATTAAAATACCCGAACTTAAACCTTAAACCTCAAATCTTAAAACTTCCCTTTTTAAGCTCTTCCAGATAAAAAGCCAGCGGCAGCAGGTTTTCGATGCCATCGACGATCTGGACCTGGCCGTTGCCGTTTGCCATGATGATCCGGGCTTTGCATTGATGCCGGAATTCATATTCTGCCATCACCTGCCGGCAGGCACCGCAGGGGGTTACCGGCTTTTCCATCGTGAAATCTTCTGTAGACGCATAAATGGCGATGGATTCAACAGCCGATTCCGGGAATTGCGACTGGGCGTAAAACAAAGCCACCCTTTCGGCGCACAAGCCGGAAGGGTAGGCGGCATTTTCCTGGTTGTTGCCGGTGACAATGTTTCCGTGCGACAGCCGGACAGCGGCTCCTACCCGGAATGAAGAGTAGGGTGAATATGTCTGTTCGCTGGCCTGTATGGCGTGATTGATCAAATCCCTGTCTGCCGGACTTAACTCGGCCAGTGAAGCATATTCTTCATACTGGTAAGTGATTTTTTTTAGTTCCATGGGCTGCTATTCTTCATCCAGGGCTTTTTCCGGCTTGAATTTTCCGTCCAGGATCGCCAGGTAACTGTCATTTCTTTCGAGAAGTTCCATTGCTTTGGCAATTTCGGGGTCATCCTTCAGCGAGGTAATGATCCTTCCTCTCTGGTAATAGTACCGGGCAACGATCTCATCCTTCAGGATCAGTTTCACTTCATCTTTAAAGGTGATAAGGTCAGCTTGTTTATCATGCAAGATCTTAGCTTTCAACGCTTCATAATCTTCACTGATGGCTTCAAAATAATTCTCCCTGATTGCATTGGTTTTGAGCTTTTCCAGCGCCTCCTCACTGCCCGTCTGATAATCATAATCCTTGTCTTTCAGGAATTCGACCAGTTCCTGGAAGATTTCATCTGTTACCCGGAATTCTTCAGGGGGATTGATATGATCATACTTCAACGCAAATTCATTGGCGAAGTCAAACAAAAGATATTTCATGATGAGAGTTTGTGTGATCTTGCTGACCCTCATGGGCTTCATGCTGATATCGGGCTGGATGCCGCCCCCGTCAAAAACTGCACGGCCATTCTTTGTCTTGAATTCAGATATGAGCGAATCGGGTATCTTATCGTAGTTCCCGTTATCATCTTTGTGAAAATAGTCGACCGACTGGATGCATCTGCCGCTGGGAATGTAATATTTGGCCACGGTGATCTTGATCTGTGAATTATAGGACAGGGGGATGACGTTTTGCACCAGCCCTTTGCCGAAGGTTCGCTGTCCGATCACTACGCCACGGTCCAGGTCCTGCACGGCGCCGGCCACGATCTCTGATGCTGAAGCGCTGTTGCGATCGACCAGCACGGCCAGCGGGATATCTGTGTCAACCGGTGCAAACCGGGTGAAGTGATCCTGATTACGTGCAGTGATTTTACCTTTTGTGCTGACAATCAGCTGTTTCTGATCAATAAAAATATTGGCGACATTCACCGCTTCATTCAGCAGGCCTCCACCGTTCCCGCGCAAATCTAGAATGATGCCTTTCAGCTCATGATTCCCTTTCAGATCGAGAAATGCTTTTTTGACCTCGTTGCCTGCTTTCTGGGTGAAGTTGGAGAGCTTGATATAGCCAATATCATTATCCAGCATACCATAGTAAGGAATATTGGGGATCTTGATCTCTTCGCGCAACACTTTTACCTGGAAAGGTTCCCGGCCCGCCCGCTCGATCAGCAGGGTGAGCTCCACGCCGGGCTGGCCTTTGAGAATTTCGCTGACCTCGTCCGATCGTTTCTCTTTCATTGACTTACCGTTGATCTCCAGGATCTTGTCGCCGGCTTTCAGCCCTGATTTCTGTGCCGGGAACCCTTCGTAAGGCTCCGAGATCACCACATAATGACCTTGCTGGTGGATAAGCGACCCGATCCCGCCATATTGTCCCGTTGTCATCAGCTTATAATCTTCGGCATTTGATTCGGGTATATAAACCGTATAGGGGTCTAGCGACTCCAGCATCGCTTCTATCGCGGTTTCGGTCAGTTCGCCCGGTTTGATCTGGTCAGCGTAATTACGGTCAAGCTCTTTGAGCAGGGTGGCGAAAATATCGAGGTTTTTCGAAATTTCGAAGTTGTTCTGCCCCTGTCCGAATACCGATACGGCGGAGATCAGGATACAAACCAAAGCAATGGTCAGGCTCAGGCGGATATTTTTCATAGTCATCATGTTATTTCAGGTAGACAAAGCAACAGGCGGATTGTTCAGTTCCCTGTTGATTTCATAAAACAAACGTTTAAAGACAGCATTTATTTTTCTGTCCATTTCGCCGCGTTGCGGAGGTGTTTTTGCGGTATAAATAATGCACAGGATGCATTGCCGTTCAATCCCGTTCAGGTAGCCGTAAAGTTCATGTTTACGCAGCCTGTAGGCCTCCCTGATCTGCCGGCGGATACGGTTCCGGTCGACAGCGTGCCGGAAATTCTTTTTGCCGGCAATGAACATGACCTGCGCCGGTTTACCCGTGTCGAGGGATGTCAGGAGCCAGAAAACCTTACAGGGGTGAATAAAGAATGACGATCCCTCTTTGAAAAGCTGGTCTATGCGTTTCTTTCGCCTGAGGATCTCATCTTTCGAGAAGGAGAAATCTGTCATATTCTCCTGTTTTCAGGTTGGTTACCTGGATTTTTTGTTGTTTTTCTGCAAGAATTCTTCAATGGCCATGGTCATGGAAGGGGCTGTTTTTGTCGGCGCTTCAATGGCAAGCGTCAATCCCGATTCTTTGACGGCATTGGAAGTTGTCGGGCCAAATGCACCTATGACTGTATTATTCTGATTGAACCCCGGGAAATTTTTGAAGAGGGAGGCGATTCCGGACGGGCTGAAAAATACCAGCATGTCATATTGCTTAATATCCAGATGGGAAAGGTCACTGGCCAATGTTCTGTAAAAAATCCCTTTGGTGTAGTTAACATCATTATCATCCAGAAGTTTAGAGATGCTGACTTTATGAATGTCGGAACAGGGGAGAAGGTATTTTTCATCCTTGTGTTTCCGGATGATCTCCAGCAGGTCTTCAAAACTCTGCCGGCCATGGTGGATTTTCCTTTTCCGGTATTGTACATATTTCTGCAAGTAGAACGCTGTTGATTCTGAAATACAAAAATATTTCATAGTCTGCGGGATTTCAGCCCTCATCTCCCCGGCCATTCTGAAGTAATGATCCACGGCATTCCGGCTTGTAAAGATCACTGCTGAAAAATTGAGCAGGTTTATCTTTGATCTTCTGAATTCTCTTGCCGGGACGCCTTCGATCTTAATGAATTTATGAAAATCGATATTCACATTATACTTCCTGGTAAGTTCACCGTAAGGGGATTTTTCTATATCGGCTGGTTGTGGTTGCGATACCAGAATGTTCATCAGTTATCGTGTTGATCTTAAGTTAATATTACATTCTCAAGGCAACCATTTTTTCCATTTCAGGATGGGAAAAAATATTTGCTAAAGAATTTCGCCGCAAATACTATTGGCAAAATTTCGAGGGTGCAAAGATATAAAAATAAATGGTACATCGAATATTTTGTGTCCGATAAACCGATGGCCACTCCCCTGATGAGTCGTAAAAGCATGATGATAAGTGCAACACCGGCAGTGATATACAGGAAAATTTCCGGGTAGGTGTAGCTGATAAGCAACGATAATGGAAGGAGAATGATACCCAATGCCAGGTTGAATATTACGATTGTCTGGATATATTCTGATCCTGTTTCCCTGTTCCTGAATATGACACTTATCAGGTAAATGAAAATAATTTTCACCAGGAATGCCAGAAGATAGAGGCCTCCTATCTGCAGGTAGACGGTTGCGTTATTTATCTCTCCGGAGAAGCCGGGGGTTACTATTCCCATCACCAGGTGCGTCAGGACAATGAATGAAATGACATAGATAAAGAACAGTGGAATAAAACTTTGATGGGCGTAAACAGGGCTTTCCCGTATCAGTTGGAGGGTTGCCGACCGCTTAAGAACGGAAGAAAACAGCAGTCGAAGTCTTTTCAGGTGATAATACCGGGTCAATGCCAGTAGGGAAAAGCCCAGGAGAATGAGCCAGAACACCCAATGTTGCTGGTTAAGTGTTTCGTGGAGCGGGTCAATGATAACCGCTTCAGGGCCGGTTTGCAGGAATGGCCCGGGGGGATGTCCGCCGGTTGGACGGTGATAAATTTCAAACAGGCCGGGATCGAGAAACTTACAGATCGACCTGCCCCGGTGTAAAAACAAAGTATCGGTCAGAACTTCTTCCAAATTGAAGATGTATAAAACGGTTCTGTCAGGCTCAGATATCGAGCGAAACGCTCACACCGGTATCCTGGTTATAGACCACCGTAAAACCCAGTTTTTTAAATACTGTGATCATCGCCTGGTTGTCTTTCGTGGTTTCTGCCACAATGCGTTTCAAATGCCATTGTTTGGCTATCTCGACGCAATACTCGGTCAGGATGGTCCCCAGTTCCCTTTTCTGCCAGGCGTCGGAGATCAGCACGGCATATTCCACACTTTCATGATCCAGGTCAGCGATCAGACGGCCCACACCGATCAGTTTTTTCCTGCCTTTTTCGGTAATTTCAGCCACGATGGCAATCTCCCGGGCGTAATCGATGAAACAGAACTGGGTAGCAATTTCATGTGAGTCATAATGGAAATTATACCGGAACCGGGAATAGATCGATTCTTTGGAGCAACTGCCGAGCAGTTCCAGCCACAGCGGTTCGTCTTCCGGTTTGATCGGGCGGAGCAGGATCTTACTTCCATCGGCTAATTTGGCCGGTTTGGTAAATTTTTCCGGATAGGGGTGGATGAGCAGGTGCGAGAACTCGGGCAGCTCCTTTCCGATCAGATCCTGGTCAATCACGATGCGTGCATCCAGGGCGATCACGTCGCTGGTGGTAACCAGCAGCGGGTTGATATCCAGCTCCAGGATTTCGGGGTAATCGGCGGCCAGGTAAGAAAGCCGGATGATGACCTCGATCAGTTTCTCGATATCTTTTGCCGGTGCGCCCCGGTAACCTTTGAGGAATGGGTAGATTTTCAATGAACGGATCATGGATCGGGCCAGTTGTTCATTCAGCGGAGGGAATGCCAGCTTGGTGTCCTGGAATACCTCAGCCCCTACGCCTCCCATACCCACGAGCAATACGGTGCCGAAAACGGGATCTTTTTTAATGCCCAGGATCATTTCAGAAGCATCCTTGACATTCACCATGGGTTGTATAGTAACCCCTTCTATTTTGGCCTCGGGCATCTTTTCCTTGATCCCGCGAGTCATGTTCTTGAAATTGTTCCAGACGCCGTCTTCATCTTTGATATTCAAAACCACGCCACCGACATCCGATTTATGGGTGATACTGGGGGAGTGTATTTTCATAACGACCGGGTAGCCGATCTTGTTGGCAATATCTGCCGCATCGATTGCCGATCTGGCCACCTGCGGCTGGGTGGTTGGAATACCGTAGGCAGCAATCAGCGCTTTGGAGATATCTTCCGAGAGGATGCGTTCTTTGGTAAAATGTTTCCCGGTGAATTCTTTCCTGACCTTTTTACGGTCCAGTGTGAACGACACCGGGAAGTCTTTCGGGGTTTCAAAGAGCGCGCTCAGGTTCCGGGAATAATGGGCCAGTGTCATGAAGGCCCGGATGGCGCCCTCTGGGGTATCATAAGTGGAAATGCCATGCCTGTTGAAGATGTTGATCCCTTCGCGCATGCTCTGGCCGCCCAGCCATGCCGCCATGATCGGCTTGGAAGTAAATTCGGATAATTTCGCCACTTCCTGAGCTGATGCGGTTGGATTGGTCATGGCCTGTGGTGTCAGGATGACCAGGACGGCGTCGACTTCCGGGTCTTCCAGGACGATCTTGGTGGCTTTGGCCAGCCTTTCCGGCGAAGCATCCCCCAGTACGTCGACCGGGTTGCCATGTGACCAGAATGGAGGTAAAAACTCATCCAGTTTTTTCATCGTTTCATCGGACAGCTTTGTAAGCTTGCCGTTCATGGAGATCAGGGCGTCGGTGGCCATCACGCCGGGGCCGCCGGCGTTGGTGATGATCGCCAGGTCACGTCCCTTAGGAATATTCTTCCGGGCCATCAGCTCGGTGAAATTGAAAATATCGCCGATATCATACACCCTGGCAACCCCTGCACGTTGAAATACGGCATCGTAGACCGCGTCTTCGGAGGCCATGGCGCCGGTATGCGACGCCGCTGCGGCCGCTGATTCGGGGAATCTTCCAGCCTTGTAAACAATGATGGGCTTCTTGCGGGCAAAAGCACGGGCGGCTGTCATAAACTGCCGGGCTTTGATGATCGATTCAACATAAAGGATGATAGAACGCGTGTTGGGGTCCTGCCCGAAAAAATCGATCAGGTCGCCGAAACCGACATCCATCGTATTCCCGATAGAGACAAAGTAGGAGAAGCCGATATTTTCTTCCTGGGCCCAGTCTAATGCCGAGGTGCAAAGGGCTCCCGACTGCGAAATGAAGGCAACATGCCCTTTCTTTGGCATCCCGGAAGCGAAACTAACGTTCATATTGTTCCCCGGAACGATGATCCCCAGGCAGTTCGGCCCGATCACCCGCATTCCTTCATATTTCATTACTTCGTCTTTTACCTGGTTTTCAAGGGCTTTCCCCTCTTCACCCGTCTCCTTAAAACCGGCCGACATGATAATGATCCCCATGATGCCTGCTTCCCCGCATTCCCTGACGATACCCACCACCGATTTGGCATTGGTACAGATCACTGCCAGGTCGGGGGTTTTGGGAAGGCTTTTCACATCTTTGTAGCAGGGGATGCCCATCACCGCTTCATGCTTGGGGTTAATCGGATAAACAACTCCCTGAAAGCCGCCTCCTACAAGGTTTTTCAGCGTGATCCCACCCACGCTGTTCGGATCGTTCGATACGCCGATGATGGCGATTCGCTGCGGCCTGAATATCTTTTGCAAAGTTTTTACTGCCATTTTTTATGATAGATTAAAGTAAATTTTCAGTTGGATGCAAAGTTACTTTTTTTTGTGAAAAGATTAACAGTGTGGGAAAAATGTGGGAGAAGATAGAAGACAGGAGATAGGAGACAGGAGACATAAAGCTCTACGCCCTATGCCCTACGCCCTACGCCCTATGCCCTATGCCTTATGCCCTACGCCCTACGCCCTATGCCCTATGCCCTATGCCCTACGCCCTACGCCCTACGCTCATTCTTTATGGACCGCAGGCTTGACCAGTGATATGGTTACTACAGCCAGTAGGCATAATATTCCACAAATAGTAAAGGCCAGTGGAAAATTGCCCAGATCTCCGAGCCTGCCGCCCATGATAGGGCCGAAGATGCCTCCGATGGCATAGGCCAGGAACACCCAGCCATAATTCTGTCCGACATGTTTGTTTCCGAATGTATCGGCTGTGATTGTCGGGAAGAGGGCAAAGTTACCGCCAAAGTTGAAACCGATCAGCATGGCAAAGAGATACAGGGTGTATTCATTCCCGGCCATCCACTGGAAGAGGTATACAAAAACACCCTGGCTGGCGGCCATGATGATGATAGACAGTTTTCTTCCAATCCTGTCGCTGATCATGCCCCAGAGGATTCTTCCGAGGCCGTTGAAGAGTGCAAAGAAGACAGCCATGGCGAGGGTAGCGGCCGAGCTGGCCACTTCGGGGCTGATGCCTTTATCCTGTAACGCCTGCATGGGCCAGAGTTTCATTAGCCCGATGCTCATCAGGCCTGCGCTGGCGCCAAAGGCGAAGGTCAGCAGGATCAGGTAGAACTGCGGGGTCCGCAGCATCTGGCTGCTGGTAAAATCGATCGTGCCGGCAACCGGTTTGCTGGTATGGGCTTCAGGGGGTTTCCAACCCTCGGGTTTCCAACCCTCCTGGGGAAAGACCATCCAGATGCTCCCGATGAGCACAATCACCAGGTAGGCGACCCCGTATACCATAAATGTGCTTGAAATGCCGATTTTTTGAATGATCTCTCCGCCGCCAAGCGGGCCCAGTTTATCGGCCAGCGCCATCCAGAGCGTTGCGCCGAAACCGAAACCGGCCACAGCCAGCCCGGTAATCAGGCCTTTCTTGTCAGGAAACCAGCGCATCCCTACAGCGATTGGGACTACATATCCTAAACCTATCCCCGATCCGCCGACTATTCCAACGAAGATGAATGTCGTGATGAAATTCTCGGCGCCAAAGATGCCTGCCAGAAAATACCCGAGTCCGAGGACGATACCGCTGGCGACAGCCAGTTTGCGCGGCCCCACTTTGGGCATCATCCTGCCAGAGATAACCATTACGATCGCGAAGAAGGCAAGACCGGCTGAAAAGACCATTTGTGTCTGGGCTTTGCTCCATCCGGCATCCACCAGGCCTTTGGTATAAACCGACCATGCATAGATGGCGCCCAGGGCCAGTTGAATCATAATTGCACCGACAACCACCAGGTTCCGGTTCATAATTTTTTTACTGTTCATTGTTTTTTGGTTTTTGAATTATTTTTTTGAGAAGATAGAAGTTAGAATATTGAAGATAGAATGATTGGTATTGAAGGAGTGTTTCACATTGGGTTCTCCTTAATTCGTTTAATGTAGGAATCAAGAATCTTTCCAATCTCGTTCAAGCGATCAATAAGACCA
>JAWOHY010000114.1:0-9465 GCA_046484945.1 Bacteroidales bacterium | reverse complement strand
ATCGATGTGTCGATGTTGTTTGGAATTTTTTCACACCCAAGCAGGATAATGGCTGAACCTCCAAATTAACATACCTGCCAGTCAATCATACGGCTCGTTAAACTAAAAATATGTAATTTAGCACATTCAATAAATATTCTTTACGATCATGAAACGACGCGATTTTATATCCAAAGGACTGGGCGCGGCGGGACTGGCCGGCGCATCGGTCTCTATTCCATTCAACAACAAACTTTTTGGGAACCCCTCCTCCCCCAATCCCCTCTTCCCCTCTTCCCCTCCTCCCTTCTTCCACTCCAACCCTCTTCTCCCTTACGATCTTGTAGCCATCAAGGGCGGCGAACCGGAAGTGATGTTTGATATGGCCATTGAAGCGCTGGGCGGAATGAAAACCTTTGTGCAGAAAGGCCAGACGGTGCTGGTAAAACCCAATATCGGCTGGGATGTGGTACCGGAAAGGGCGGCCAACACCAATCCCAAACTGGTGAAACGGGTCGTTGAGCATTGCTTTGAAGCCGGCGCCAGGCAGGTGGTAGTTTTCGATAATACGTGCGACAAATGGGACCGCTGCTACGCCAACAGCGGCATCGAAAAAGCGGTCAAAGATGCCGGCGGCACAATGGTACCGGGACACACCGAGAGTTACTATCAAACTGTGAATATCCCGCAGGGGAAAAAGCTAAAAACGGCCAAAGTGCATGAGCTGGTGCTGCAATCTGACGTATTTATAAACATCCCGGTGCTCAAGCACCATAGCGGGGCCAAACTGACCATCGCGATGAAAAATTTGATGGGCGTAGTCTGGGACCGGATGTACTGGCACCGCAACGACCTGCAGCAGTGCATCGCTGATTATGCCACCTACGAAAAGAAACCTACCCTCAATATCATCGATGCTTACCGGGTCATGATGAAGAACGGCCCGCGGGGCGTCTCGGAAACGGATGTCAGCCTGATGAAGTCACAGATCGTCTCCGCTGATATGGTGGCGGCCGATGCCGCGGCGGCGAAAATCTTCGGCAAAGAACCGGAAGATGTGGGACATATCCTCATCGCCGATGAAATGGGAACCGGCATCATGTCGCTCGATAAACTGAACATTCACCGGGTGATTATGTGATGATGCGCGACCACTGGCTGAAGAAGTTACGGGTAATTATTTCACTGCTTTTTTTCGTCGTTATTTTGGCGTTGTTCCTCGATTATACGGAAAAGGCCGTACAAAGCGCCTTGTATGCGGTGCTGCACTTCCAGTTCATCCCGTCCATCCTGCAGTTTGTCGCTACGCTCGCTCCGCTGGCTTTGGGTTTCGCAGTTATTATCCTCCTGACACTGCTCTTCGGCAGGGTCTATTGTTCGACCCTCTGCCCGCTGGGCACCCTGCAGGATATTTTCAATTTCATGAAAATGAAACTGGCGCCGCGCCGGAGAGGCTTTAAATATAAAAGGCCGCTGAACTGGCTGCGCTATGGCATCACAGGACTGGTTATTCTGTCGCTGCTTACGGGAAGCATACTGCTGCTGAATATCCTGGATCCCTTCAGCGCTTTCGGAAAGATCACGCACAATATGTTCCGGCCATTGTTTATCCTGGGAAATAACATCGCGGCCAACATCCTGAATTCACAGGGTTTTTATTTTCTCCATCCCGAACAATGGGTCAGCGTGAACAGTGCGGCGCTGGCCCTTTCCCTGGCATGGGCCCTTATGCTGGTGATCCTCGCCGTAACAAGGGGAAGGCTTTATTGCAACACCGTTTGTCCCGTTGGCACGGTGCTGGGCATCCTGTCGCGTGCCTCGCTATTCCGGATCAGCCTTGACCAAAGCGTTTGCAACAGTTGCGGCAAGTGCTCCGCGGTCTGCAAAGCCGAATGTATCGACCCCAAAAAGCAGGAGCTCGATTTCAGCCGTTGCGTCGGTTGTATGAACTGCCTGTCGCCCTGCCCCGATGGAGGAGTGAAGTTTGTCCCGGCATGGAACCGTAAGCATACAGGGATGGAGTCCCCTGATCTTTCCAAAAGAAAATTCCTGAAAGAGACCGGCCTGGTGTTCACCGGGTCCGTCATCGCAGGCCCCGTCGCTTTGGCCCAGAACAACGGGAAAAAAGAGGTGATCCCTGCCTCCGTGCCCGTGATCAGGGAGTATCCGGTTACCCCGCCCGGCTCGCTCAGCCAGACCAGGTTCAATTCGCTTTGCACAGCCTGCCACCTGTGCGTTTCGGCTTGCCCCACCCATGTCCTGCAGCCGTCCTACTTCTCCTATGGCCTCAAAGGGTTCCTGCAGCCCCGGATGGATTACATTACCAGCTTTTGCAATTTTGATTGTACTTTATGTGGCGACGCTTGCCCGACCGGCGCCATCCTCCCGCTCAAAAGGGTCGACAAGCAACTGATCCAGCTCGGGAAAGCATATTTTGTCAAAGAAAATTGCATCGTTTACACGGATCACACCGATTGCGGCGCCTGTTCGGAGCACTGTCCGACCAAAGCAGTCGATATGGTCCCCTATCTCGGACGCCTGAGAATCCCCGAAGTGACCGAGAATATCTGCATCGGTTGCGGCGCCTGCGAATATGCCTGCCCCACCGACCCCAAATCCATCTACGTCGATGGAAACCCTGTTCATCTTCAAGCGGATAAGCCTGAGGAGAAAGAACTTGATATCAATATTGATTTGAAGGAAGATTTCCCGTTTTGAGATAGCTAGCTTTTTCTCGTTGTTTGAATAAAAGTTTTACCGCAAAGTAACGCAAAGGATTTCGCAAAGTAACGCAAAGTATTTATTAGTCAATACATTAACTTTGCGCACCTTTGCGATTACCTTTGCGCGCCTTTGCGTTTAAATAATCGTGTCAATTAAGCAATACACTGAGGCAAGTCAACCTTCTTACAATAAACCTATTTTCTAAGAACAATACGAATAACCGTCCCTTTATCGATTACCGATGATTTCACGAAGATCTTCCCCTTGTGGTAATCGTTGATGATGCGCCTGGATAGCGAGAGCCCGAGTCCCCAGCCGCGTTTTTTGCTGGTGAAACCGGGGCGGAAAATGGTCTTGTGCTGCGACTTGGAAATGCCTTTGCCGGTATCTTCAAAATCGAGAACCACATGCCGGCGGGACTCTTCGATGGTAATCGTGATCGTGCCGGCGCTGTTCATGGCATCCACGGCGTTTTTGCTGAGATTTTCAATGACCCACTCGAACAATTGCCGGTTCAGTGGAACAATGATAGGCTGGTTTTCCGTGGGGTTGATCTTAAAGATAACCTTCTTTGATATGCGGGGCTGCAGGTAACTGATGCTTTCCCGGAGGACCTCCAGCAGATCCTGCTCCACCAGCTTTGCCGGGGAACCGATCTTGGAAAACCGCTCCGTGATATCTTCCAGCCGCTTGATGTCTTTCTCGATCTCGGCGATTTCCTCCGCATTCTCCCCTTTCATTTTCAGCAGCTCGATCCAGGCCATGATCGACGACAATGGCGTGCCGAGCTGGTGCGCCGTCTCCTTCGACATGCCGATCCATACCAGGTTCTGTTCCGATTTGCGGGCAGTGCTGAAAAGCAGGTAGGAGATGAATAAAAAGACACTGATCACTGTCAGCATGACATAGGGGTAGTACATGATCTGGCGCATCAGTGCCGAGTTCATATAGTAAATGTAGCTTGTCCCGTAATCGGGCAGATTGATCTCAATAGGGGTGTTTTCAAAAGCCATCTTCGCTATCAGATCGCTCACGTAACCGGGATCTTCAAGATCGGTTTTGTCGATGTTGCCCGACTCGATCACCTGTTGACGGGTACTGTCGGTGATGATGACCGGCACCGAGGCTGAACTGCCTACCACCTCCGAAAAGAAAGATTCCACAAGATCATTCAGCACCTGGCGCAATTCGGTGAAAATGGTCGATTCCTTGAAGTAGAGCAGGTTATAGTAATCCCTGTAAATGATGATCCTGATCGGCTCAAAAGATGAAAATTCCGCCTTCAGGCTGTCGTTCATCACTGCCATGCCCGCCATATCAGCCTCATCAATGTTTTTATAGAACTGGATGTTGTCCTGGTCATCGGTCAGTATGATCGGAATGGTGGTGTTGAATTCCATCATCTGCCGGTAAAACTCGAGCGTCCGCGACTCCTCTTCAAAACGGAAATTGCGGTAAGCCTCCGCCAGCAGGAGCGCCCGCTTGTACTCTTCTTCCTTGATCTGGTCGAAAAACTCCTTGGTGTAGTTCACCAGGTTGGCCTTGCGCTGGATGGCCCCGGCCCAGATGCTGATGCTCATCCTCTCATCTTCGGCAATTTCACGCACCAGGATATTGGTGTACCATAACGAAGCGGTGATGATCAGCACGGCCACACCGAACAAAAGCCATTTCCATCTCTTTTTCTTGTAGTAAATTTGCAATGAAGGGAGATTTACAATGTAACGTTATTCACAACGAATTAATTATAGACCTTTATACAAAACAAAATTAAAAAAGTTTGCTCATGATGGAAACAACATTGCTGACAGATTCCTGGGCATTCACCTGGATCATCCTTCCGCTGCTCATTTTCCTGGCCCGTATCCTCGATGTAAGCATCGGCACCCTGCGGCTTATTTTTGTATCGAAAGGCTTCAAATTTTACGCCCCGATCCTGGGTTTTTTCGAAGTGGTGATCTGGTTGCTGGCCATAGGGCAGATCATGCAGCACCTCGATAATTTCATGTGTTACCTGGCATACGGGCTCGGATTTGCCATGGGGAACTACATCGGTATCTATTTCGATGAAAAACTGTCGATTGGGACTTTACTGGTCAGGGTAATTCCCAAAAAAGACACGACTGACCTGATCCGGCACATGAGAGAAGAGGAATTCGGCGCATCGCTGGTCGATATTGAAGGTATGACCGGCAAGCTCAAAATGATCTTTGCGATCGTCAAGCGAAAAGATCTGAAGGAATTGCTCGGCATCATCCAGAAGTACAATCCGCATGCCTTTATCACCATCGAAGATGTAAAGACAGCCAAAGAGGGTTATTTCCGTTACTCCAGAAAAAGAAGCCATTCGCCCGTGAGTTTATTTCACGATTTCCGCAAGGGCAAATAAAAAAAACTATGATTTTAGTTGACAAACTAAATATTTAGTTGTATATTTGCAGAGAAAAACAATCATCATGCGGGAACTCACCAAAGCCGAAGAACAGATCATGCAGATCCTCTGGAAGATCGGCAAAGGTTTCGTGAACGACATCCTCGACCGCCTCCCTGATCCGAAACCAGCCTACAACACTGTCTCCACCATCGTTCGTATCCTGGAGAAGAAGGGATTTGTCGGCCATCATGACTATGGGAAATCGCACCAGTACTATCCGGTTGTCAGTAAGCAGGATTATACGCGTACTTACCTGAACCGGATCGTGAAAAACTATTTCGGGAATTCTTACAAGGAAATGGTCTCTTTCTTTGCCCGGGAGGAGAACCTCAGCCTGAAAGAGATCGAAGAGATAGGCAAACTCATGAAAGAACAGATCAAAAAATCAAAAGACAAGTGATATGGAATCCATCCTGCCATACCTGTTGCAGTCGACGGTGAGCATCATCCTGCTTTATGCCATTTACCGGCTGTTTTTGGAAAGGGACACCTTTTTTGCCGTGAACAGGATCTATCTGACGGCATCCATTGTTTTTTCTTTACTGTTCCCTCTATTCCGCTGGAATGTCAGCATCGGGTCCGACAGCCCGGCATATGTTTATCTTCTGCAGACCATTACCATTACTCCCGATATGGTGAACGAAGCCGTTACGGCCCACCTGCCGTTCCTTAAGATTATTACCGTCGTTTACCTGACAGGGGCGGCGCTCTTCTTCATCCGGTTCATTTACCAGCTCATTCAGGTGAGCTTGCTTATTATGAAGTATGGCATCAGCCATGAACATGGGCTGAAACTGGTGTTCATCGACCGCCATTATCAGCCTTTTTCATTTTTCAAGCTGGTATTTATCCCTGCGTCGCTCCGGCAGGCCGAATTACTGCCGCAGATCATCGAGCATGAGAAGGTGCACATGCGGCAGATTCATTCGGTCGACCTGGTCCTGCTGGAAATACTGACCATCATCCAGTGGTTTAACCCCGTGATCTGGCTGTACCGACGTTCCCTGAAATCGGTACACGAATACCTGGCCGACCAGGGGGTGCTGACCCGCGGATTTGACCGGACCGGCTACCAGGAGCTGTTGATGAATCAAAGCCTTGGAATACAGGTCAATGATATGACCAATAATTTTAATCATTCACTTTTAAAAAACAGGATTATGATGATGACAAAAGCAAGATCAAAGCAGCTAAACCGCTGGAAAGCCGCGATGGCTCTGCCGGTGGTAATGGGCCTGGTGATTATGTTCTCCACCTCGGTGAACCTGTCCATGGCCCAGGAAGAACCCAAAAAGGCGCAGACCGGCGTCAAACAGGATCCGCCGCCTCCGCCACCTCCGTCTCCGTCTTCTGATAATTTTATTATATCAGATGGGGAATCAATAGTTTATACAGTGGTAGAAAATCCTCCTGAATTCAAGGGTGGCCGCAGCGGCCTTATCGCTTATATGATAGAAAATGTAAAATACCCTGAAGAAGCGAAGCGAAATGGCGTTACCGGCACAGTTTTCGTTTCATTTCTTGTCACAAGTACCGGTAAAGTGACCAAACCCGTGGTCCTGAGGGGTGTTGACCCGCAGCTGGATGCGGAAGCGCTCCGGGTAGTGAAAAATATGCCCGACTGGATTCCCGGACGGATTGATGACGGCAAAGCTGTGAACGTTCAGTTCAACCTGCCGGTTAAGTTTGCGCTTGACGATAAACCAAAGACTGAAGAGAAGTAATATTTTTTTTAAGCTTTTCAACTAAGAAGTTAGTTTTCAATTCACCACCGTGTGCAACCGACGGCTTCAGTCGTCGGTTATCGGGTCGTCCTCCAACGACTAAAGCCGTTGGTTCCCAATAAAGTATATAACAGAACCGACGGCTTCAGTCGTCGGACTACAAAAGAAAGGGGGCGTCTCAAAAGCCTATGCAACCGACGGGTTAACCCGTCGGTTATCGGGTCGTACTCCAACGACTAAAGCCGTTGGTTCCGAGTATGTTACAAAGGTTGGAACCGACGGCTTCAGTCGTCGGACTACAAAAGAAAGGAGATGTCTCAAAAGCCTGTGCAACTGACGGGTTAACCCGTCGGTTTAATGTCTGGAACACTTTTAAGACATCCTTCTTCGCTGTAAATTATTATTTGCATAATTTAGTGGAATAATTATAACATTTCCACAATGAAGGCCATAGGCATTTTATTTTTAACGATAGGCATAATATCCGCCCATTCCCAGGATAAAGATATCTTCATCAGTAACAAGCTGGAAAAGAAATGGGAAACCCCATCCGATTTTAAAGTGCCAGAGTCGGTTTGCTTTGACCCTGTTAACCAGGTGCTCTACGTTTCCAACATCAACGGAAAACCCACTGAAAAAGACTGGAACGGTTTCATTTCAAAACTTGGGTTGAATGGCAGGATCATCGACCTGAAGTGGGTGGAAGGTCTGCATGCCCCTAAAGGAATGGGGATCTACGACGGAAAGCTTTATGTAACCGATATTGACCGCGTGGCAGAGATCGACATCGGCAGCGGATCGATCGTGAAGTTTTACGATTTTCCGGGTTCACAGTTCCTGAATGATATTGACATCGATCAAAAGGGCGCCGTTTATATTTCCGATATGCGCGCCACCTCCATCTACCGGATTTATAAAGGCAAACAGGAACTATGGCTCGATGATGAGATACTTACCGGCCCCAACGGGCTGTTTGTGGAAGGGGAGGTGCTGCTCATCGGGTGTAAAAAAATAGTGAGGGCGGATATCAAAGATAAGACGATGCAGGTATATCTTGACGACACGGGAGGTATCGACGGATTGAAAGGGACCGGCGAAGGCAGTTACCTGTTTTCCGACTGGCTGGGGAATGTGTACCTGGTTCATAATGATAAATCAATTGAAAAAATACTGGATACTTCGGGAGCAGGGATCAACGCGGCGGATATTGAGTATATTCCGGCAATGAAACTGTTGCTGGTCCCCACTTTCAATGATAACCGGGTGATGGCTTACGAATTAAAGTGAAATTCATTCAAAAACGGATTATATGAAAACCAAAACCAAACTGATCGCATTGGCCGTGATCATCATGGCCGGAATCACAACGCAATGTACAAGAACCATGAAAGAAAGAGGCCCTATACCATTAAGCAGCATCGATGAAGTAACGAAAAACCAGGTGATTGCCGTCCTCAGGGAAAAGTACGGGGATGCACAGGCATTCAGATTTGAGCGGGGGGTGAGCCAGGTAGCCGGTTTCTGGAACGACAGCGACGGCACCGTGGAAGATTTCAAGACCTTTTGCGTGGAGCGTTTTATCGCTGACGAAGATGAGCTGGCGCTCGTTTTCGACCGCCTTTCCGCCGCGCTGGAATCCCTGTTCGGCAGTTACAACAAGATCAGCGTTGATTTGAAGATCCCGATCCATGTACCCATCGGCCCTATTCACCCGGTGGATGAGATCCTTGGGGGGTACAGCCCGGGGGCCCATTTTGCCGACGATATGTTCGGCAATAAGCTGGCTTTCATTGTGTTGCTGAATTTCCCGTTTTACAGCCTGGATGAGAAGACCGAAATGGGCGATCAATGGAGCCGCCGGCAATGGGCTTATGCCCGTATGGGTGAACTGTTTACTTCCCGTGTTCCGGGAGCGCTTAACCAGGAGGTGTCGCGCACACTGACCGATGCCGACAATTACATCACTGAATATAACATTTACATGGGTAAATTGCGGGATAGTGATGACCGGCAGTTGTTCCCGGACGATATGCGCCTGATCTCCCATTGGGGCATCCGGGACGAGCTGAAGTCTAACTATAGCGCGCCGGAAGGATTTGAAAAACAAAAGATGATATACGAGGTCATGCTCCGGATCATCCGGCAGGAGATACCGGAAGATGTGATCAACAGCGACGCGGTTACCTGGGATCCATTTACCAATGAGGTTTACAAAGACGGCGAAAAGATAGCGGCAGACCGTGAACCCGATACCCGTTACCAGGTATTGCTTGATAATTTTAAGGTTCTGTACGCTACCGATCCTTATCATCCGTTCTATCCGACTTACATTCAGCGGGCCTTTGACCGGAACATGGAAATTCCGCAGCGGGAGGTGGAGGAGCTGTTTGTGGCCCTGGCCTCTTCTCCGGAGGTGAAAATGGCCGGAGAATTGATCAGCTCGCGCCTGGGACGGCCGCTGGAACCTTTCGATATCTGGTACGACGGCTTCAAAGCGCGCAGCTCGATGAATGAAGAGGAACTGAGCCAGATCACCCGCGCCAGGTACCCGGATAACAAAGCCTTTGAAAAGGATCTCACGAATATCCTGGTGAAACTGGGATT
>JAWOHY010000112.1:0-6696 GCA_046484945.1 Bacteroidales bacterium | reverse complement strand
CAGGGCATTGCAAAACAGAAAGTTCCGGTTGCATTTTTATTGCAGAAATGATACTATCCGGGTCTTCCGGCATCGCGGCATTTCCAATCCTGGTGACGGCCGCCTGCACTTCGATCTGAATGGTTGCCAGAAGCATTTTAGCAATAGCGCCCCCTACCACACGGGCGGCGGTTTCCCGCCCCGATGCCCTGCCTCCTCCCCTGTGATCGCGGATACCATATTTGCGGTCATAGGTGAAATCGGCATGGGATGGCCGGTAAATATCTGCCAGTGCTTCATAATCAGCGTCCTGGCCCTTCAGATTCCTGACCTGGAAAGCGATGGGCGTGCCCAGGGTAACGCCATTCATTATCCCAGATAGAAATTCTATGTTGTCAGGCTCGTTGCGTGGAGTGGAACCGGGGTAAACAGGGCTTCTGCGCTGCAGTTCATCCCGGATAAAAGCCAGGTCAACCGACAAACCGGCAGGACAACCGTCAATTATCCCGCCTGTGGAATACCCGTGCGATTCCCCGAATGTGGTCAGTCTGAAAATCTTTCCGAAAGTGTTACCCGGCATGGGATAAAATAAAAAAGGTGATCGAAGGAAATGGTTTTCCTGCTATTCCTGCATGGTTTTCAATTTTGCTTCCAACTGGGCCAGTTCTTCCTTGGCATCCTCGATCTTCTTCTCAAACTCCTGCCTCAGCAGCTCCGCCTTTTTGGAATGGGCCAGAAAGCCGATATTATTCTCCCAGAGCATGATCTCTTCCCGCAGTTTGGATATTTTAGTACTCAGCCCGCCGCCCGAATCGGTCCGGCGCTGGTAACGCCCATTGCCGCCGGAATGATCGCGGGTCTGCCGCGGCTGGTAATCCGATACCCGCATCTCATTCGAACTGATGTTCAGCTCATCCAGGTGTTTGTTGATCGCCTGCCGGAAGGCATCGTGCACCTTGTTTTTCTCCTTGAAAGGCACATGACCTATCTCCATGAACGCACGCTGGAAATTCTTCAGTTCATCCAGGTTGGCCGACTTATCCTTTCCGCCCTGCCACTCCTCCATCTTTTTGATCAGGGCCAGCTTTTTGTCCAGATTTTCTTTTTCCGACTCCACTGCCGTTGAGAAAAACTCGTTCTTATTATTGAAAAACTCGTCACAGGCGGCGCGGAAACGTTTCCAGACCTTATCAGAATGTTTCCTGGGAACCGGCCCGATATTACGCCATTCCTTCTGCAAAGTGATCAGCTCCTGGGTGGTTTTTTTCCAGTCGGTACTGTCTTTCAGCGCCTCGGCCTGTTTGACAATATCCAGTTTAAGGTTGAAATTATTAACCTGCTCCTGCTTAAGCTTGGAGAAGAACTCCTTTTTATTGTTGAAGAAAGCGTTCAGCAGCGTTTTGAATCTTTCCCATATCTCGTCATTTACCTTTTTCGGCGCCGGTCCGATCTGTTTCCATTCCCGGAACAGCTCATTGACCTCCCGGGTCTTTTCCTGCCATTCTTTCAGGTTTTCCGAATCAATCGAGGCAAGCTGTTCTGCTTTCTCACACAAAGCGGTCTTCAGCAGCAGGTTGTTTTCCTGGTCGGCTGCCAGGTTGCTGTAATGTTCCCGCCTGCGCTCGTTGATCTTGTCGGTAGCGGTTTTAAACCTTTCCCAGATCTCATCCCTTACATCCTGCGGCACCGGCCCGATCTCCTTCCACTCTTCATGATACTTCTGCAGCCGCTGGAATGATTTGACCACAGAGGGCTCGATCAGCAGCTCCTCGGCCTTCTCGCATAATTCGACTTTCTTCTCCAGGTTCTTCTTCAGGTCAAGATCACGTAATTCCTTGTTAATCTTAACCTTATCAAAGAACTTCTCCACCAGGAAATGGTAATTCTGCCAGAGATTATTGATCTCAGTTGCCGGAACAAGGCCGATTTCCTTCCATTTGGCTTGTAGCTCCTTGAATTTATCATATGTCTTCTTGAGGGATTCTTCCGAACTGATGAGTTCTTTCAGCTCCTCCAGAATTTCTTTCTTGGCTTCCAGGTTACGAAGTTTGACAACCTCCTGTTGCTCATTATATTTTGCTTTATTCTTTTTATAAACTTCAAAAACCTGGTTGAATTTTTCCAGGAGCACATCGGGTTCAGGATCGTAGCTCTCCTTCTCCTCGCCCCCATCGAGATATTCCTGGAGTTTTGCCTCGCGGTATTCTTTTGAAAGTTTGAGAAAGGCCACCTTGATCATGGCCACCCGTGTCTTGATCTTCTGGATATTGGTCTCTTTTACCGTTTCCTCCAGTACCTCTACCAGCTTTTCCCGGTCTAATGTATCGTAGTTTTCAATGATCTCCTCCTGCTCTTCCTCATCCGCCGCATCCTCATCATCTTCCTCCTCGTCATCATCCTCATCCGTTGCTGCAGTAACGGGTTCTTCCACGGGTTCATCCACGGGTTCATCCACGACAGGTTCATCCGCGGGTTCATCCGCGGGTTCATCCGCAACAGGTTCATCCACGGGTTCAGGAGTTTCCTCAGCGACCGCTTCAGGAGCCTCTTCTTCAACAGGCTGCGCTGCTGTTTCCGGTTCATTTGGTTGAGGGGATTCTTCTGCCGGGACTTCGGAAGCTTCGGGGACTTCCGGCTGTTCCTGCAATGTTTCCTCAGCAGGTTCAACAGGGGGGATGTTTTTTTCGATGGGATCCGGCTGAATGTTTTCAGCGGTGGGGTCTTTTTCTGTCATGGCTAAGATGCAAATTTCGTATTCTAATAACCCGCCACATCACTGCGCCGGGGTCAAGATCGGGTTTAGGCTGTACTATTTGATTTTATATTTCCCATTGCCATAGCAACAGGATGGGTTCATATTTTAATAAAGATTGCAAAAATAGCAATTATTTAAAAGTTTGAAAGAAGTATGTAAAATTCAAAAAATATCTGGTAATCAGATTTTAGCAAGTGCCTGGTCGAGGTCATGGACCAGGTCGTCCACGTTTTCTATGCCTACTGACAGGCGCACCAGGCCGTCGGTTATTCCAGCGTGATGACGATCTTCCAGGTGCACTTTCGAGTGGGTCATCGAGGCGGGATGCTGGATCAGGGTTTCGATCCCGCCCAGCGAAACGGCCAGGATCATCACCCTGACATTGTCCATCAGTATCTTTCCCGCTTCCAGCCCGCCTTTAAGCTCAAAGCTGATCATGGCGCCCGGGCCTCTCATTTGCTTCAGGGCCAGATCGTACTGCGGGTGCGATTTCAATCCCGGGAACTTAACCCATTCCACTTTGGGATGCTGCTCCAGGTAGCGGGCGATCCGGATAGCGTTTTCCTGCCCCCGGTCGATGCGTACGGCCAGCGTTTTCAGCCCCCGGCGGGTCATGAACGCCTGGTGCGGGTCCATGTTGCAGCCCAGGTTGGTCATGACGCATTTTAATTTATTGAAATCTTCTTCTTTTTTAGCCACCAGCATGCCGGCGACGATATCGGCGTGGCCGTTGATGAATTTGGTCATGGAATGGAGCACGATGTCGGCCCCCAGCTCCAGCGGCTGTTGCAGGTAAGGGCTGCAAAAGGTGTTATCGACGGCCAGCGGCACGCCATGCTGATGGGCTAAATCCGCCAGCGCTTCCAGGTCGCTGATGCCCATGGTGGGGTTGGCCGGCGTTTCGGTATAGAGCAACCTGGTGTTCGGCCTGAAAGCTTTTCTGACAATATCGATGTCGGTAGTATCCACCATGGAATACTCCACCCCGAAACGGCTGTAAATGGACTCCAGGATAACACGGGAAGGGCCGTAGACAGCCTCGTGGCAGATGATGTGCGCTCCCTGCCCGAGGTAAGCCAGGTAGAGCGTATTCACCGCTCCCATGCCAGAGGAGGTGGCGATACCGCCATAGCCGTTCTCCAGCTCCGCCATCGTATCTTCCAGCTCGCGGATGGTCGGGTTGCCCAGGCGGGTATAGATATAGCCGTCGCTCTCGCCCGAAAAGCACTGCGCGCCGTGATCGGCATTCCTGAATTTGAAGGTAGAAGCCTGGTAAATAGGCGTAGTCGCGCTGCCCAGCGCATCTTCAAAACCGCCCGCGTGGATCAGTTTTGACTCGAAACCGAGTTTTTCCGAACTCATGATGTTTTTTTTAGAAGGGCCAGAAGTTATTGTCGTACCAGATCTGTTCCTTCAGATCCTCGTTGATCTTGTGCAGCCAGTGGTGATGGCCCTTTTCCCAGTCGGCCAGCATCTGGTACATCTCTTTCTCATGCGGGTCTGTGGCTGCTTCGGCCCGGTCGGAATAGATCTTCACGGCGCGGGTTTCGAAATCCATGGCCGCAGAGATGGCTGCCGCCTCAAAACCGGCCGCTTCCACCTGCTTTTTGATCTCCTCGGTCAGGATCTCCATCACCGCCGTGTCGTCTGTATCGCCCGCCTCCTCGTTTTTCATGAATTCGTTGTGCTGCTGGTAATACGCAAATTGTTTCGACAGGTAATTGATGTGGTCGTCTTCCTCGGCTGCCATCATTTCGAATATTTTGCGGGCAGCCTCGCTTTCCGTCTGCCGGGCCACGGTCGAATAAAAAGCCTTGCCCCGGCGCTCCAGCAGGATCGCCTCCTTCAGGATATCAATCGCAGATTTTGCCATGATACATTTTGTTTTAATGAAAATGATTATGGTAGCAAAGATAGATTAATTTTTGATATAGGTGGTCATACGATTGTCATGCGGTGGTCATGCGGTGGTTATACGGTGGACATTTCCCATTATTGTGAAATGTGCCCTGCCATTGCGAAATGAGAAATGAACTGCGGTTTTTTCTTGCTTTTCGCGTATTTTGACATTATATTTACACCGCCCATCTCATGAGACATAAAATCAACATTGATAAATTATGGAATCAATGTGTTTACATCTTCTAAGAATGATCCGCATAGTCGCCGGCGGACTATTCATTTACCTTTTTTTACTGATTTCTTTTCCCGGAAAATCTCAGACAATCGATGTTATTGATTTGCCATCCGGAAACGACGGCAGTTCAATGGCGTTTGACGTTATTACTGCAAATGGATATATTTTTATATATACTGCTACCGGTATAAAAATATATCAGCAAAGTGACAACAATTATCAAGAAACCATAAATTTTCAGAATAAAAACTATGGTAAATATAATCCGGTTTTTTTCAACAGCAGACTTAATTTCGGTGCTGCTAAACTGATGGCATTAAATGAAAATTCAGAGATAATTTACTTTCTGTGTCCGGATTTGAAAATAAAAGGAATTAGCACCTTTTCGCCTTTTTCAGCTTACACATACTTTGATCCTTATCTGGAGCCTCCTGCCGGATTTGAAGGATTGCCAGTATATTTCGCCCCGTTACATCATGCCAGTGTCTTAAAATATGACCGTTTTCATAACAGATTGTATTGGTTGATTTATGGTCGCTCTCCAAGTAACTGTACAGGAAATTTTCATTCCGCATCCCGATATTTTGCCATTTTTGATGTGATTCCATCGAATGGGGAACTTGATTATTATTACACGGAACTGGTTGATGATTCAGGAGATTATTATGACAAGAACATTTCTGATATCGTGTTTAATTCCAACCTTCAAAATAATTTTTATTACCTTTCAAAGCTAAATAAGATTGAAGTATGGGAAATCATTGGCAATAATCAAGTGGAAAAAAAGGCCACCGTGGATGTTGATAATTCTATTTATAAACCCCTTCCTTCTGGATCCCCAGGCTTTTATAAATTCGGCAAGATGATATATGTTAATAATTCTGATGTTCACCAAATCATTGCTTTGCCTTACAGATTTCCTAATTCTGAATTAGAGCTAGGTAAAGATCCGTTGGTTTACATTCTCGATGGAAACTGGGATGGTTCAGGGAACATTCCTAATACAACAATTATCGCCCCGAGTGAAAAGGTCAGTGATGGGGTGGTGATACAAAATGTGCAAGGTGAAAACACTCATAACGACCTCATTTTCAGCTATGCCCCCGATCCTAATGAGCATCTTCAATATGAAGATACAGATGTCACCATTTTCAGGTATTCTGTTGCATCTGGAGTCTATTCCTATTTTCAAGACATCGATACTGATAGTTCCAAGAAAATTTCCGATTATGACATTAACACCTCATTTAAGCTATTGCCTTATGAATCTAATGGTATTAATTCAATATTGATCGGTAAAAAGGATGAGGTTGCCAAAATTGATTACCATGCGACCGATAATGAGTATGTACTACAACAACCAGAACTCGAAGCAGAAAGTAACTTTTTCAGATTTGGAATTTCAAATATAAATAAGCAGTATTTTATCAATTCGGTTTCGAACGGGTTAGAGGTTTTTACAAATGGCGAACACTCCCCAGGCATTCCTTTAGGTTATCCGGTATACAACATTACAGGTAACAGCGATGGAAGCAAGTTATACTTTTTCAACACCCTTCAGGCGCAAAATACAGGGTTGTATATTTATGATCAAAATAGCGGACAATCTGTCAACATAAACCATGATGGAATTTCTGATAATAACATTGAAAAATCCATCGGGGATTGTGTGTTTAACCCGTTCATGAATCATTTCCTGGTATCGGAATATGGCGATTTTGAGTCTTCCCCTGCCGTTATCCGGGTGATCGATGGCGCAACCAATGCCCACGTTCAGGACATCGGGTTGGTGTTTGGCAACATGAATGCCCAATATCCCAGGGAG
>JAWOHY010000104.1:0-16564 GCA_046484945.1 Bacteroidales bacterium | reverse complement strand
TTCGGGTTCAATCCAGTTTAAAAGTTTCTTTCCAGGCCGCTTCGTTCCGGAGATCCTGCTGCTGCTTTTTATCAAACAAAAAATCGCCCATGACAAGATAGTCCATTTCGGTCCGCATAAAACAGCGGAACGCGTCGTCAGGAGAGCAGACGATGGGTTCTCCCCTGACATTAAAACTGGTGTTGATCAGCACGCTGCAGCCTGTTCGTTCTTTGAAAGCATGGATCAGCTTCCAGAACCTGGGGTTTGTTTTTCGATGAACACTCTGCAATCTTGCAGAAAAATCGATATGCGTGATGGCCGGCACATCGGAGCGAACATGATACAAACGCTCGAACAGTTCCATCGCATGATATCCTTCGGGAACTGGATTACGTCTTTTTTTCACAACAGGGACCACAAGCAGCATGTATGGAGAGGGCCTGTCGAGATCGAAATACTCCTGTATATCTTCTTCCGGCACCGCCGGGGCAAATGGCCTGAACCCTTCGCGGTATTTTATTTTCAGGTTCATTCTTTTCTGCATGCCCGGATCCCGCGCATCCCCGAGGATGCTTCGGTTTCCCAGGGCCCGCGGGCCGAACTCCATTCGCCCCTGGAACCAGCCAACCACTTTCCCCCGGTCAATATACCCGGCAACCTTTTCAGCAAGTTCGTTGAAATCGGGAAAATGCGAACAGCTGGCATTATATCTTCTGGCTACCCTGGTAATATCATCATCACTGTATTTCGGCCCCAGAAAAGCCCCTTGCATGGCATCTGTGGAAAGGTCTATCCGGCGCTCTTTTCCTTTCCAGATATGCCATCCCGCGTAGGCAGCGCCAAGGGCGCCTCCGGCATCTCCCGCCGCAGGCTGTATCCAGATATCATTGAAAAGTCCTGCCTGCAGCAGCTTCCCGTTTGCCACGCTGTTCAGGGCCACTCCCCCGGCCATCGCAAGGAATTTACTGCCGGTCAGCTCCTTTGCCGTCCGCGCCAGCCTGAGAACAACTTCCTCAGTGATCTGCTGTATGGCCAGCGCCATATTCATATATCCCTGTACCCACTGGTATTCTTCTTTCCTCGGGGGAAGGCCGAAGAGTTTCTCCCATCTTTTATCATTCGCCATTTTCAGGCCCGTCGCGAAATCGAAATATCTCATGTTCAGCAATACAGACCCATCCTCCCGGATATCAACCATTTCATCCAGTATCTTATCCCTGAATTCCCTGAACTGCTCTGAATCAGGATCACCGTAAGGGGCCAGCCCCATCAGCTTATATTCCCCGCTGTTGACCCTAAAACCGGTGTAATAGGTAAAAGCGGAGTACAATAACCCGATGGAATGCGGGAATTCCATCTCTCTTAAAATCTCTATCCGGTTCCCCTTTCCATGGCAGATGGTCGATGTAGCCCACTCCCCGACGCCATCGATCGTGAGGATGGCAGCTTCGCTGAAAGGAGAAGGGTAGAATGCGCTGGCAGCATGCGACAGATGATGCTCGGGGAACAACAGCCGGTAATTGCCCGGAAGCAGTTTCCGGATCTCTTCCCTGAGCATCTTCTTCATGAAAAGCTTTTCCTTGATCCAGACCGGGATGGCGGAAAGAAAACTGTTGATCCCGCGTGGAGCAAAGGCATGGTAAGTCTCCAGCAGGCGCTCAAACTTGATCAGCGGTTTTTCATAAAATACAATGGCCTGGATGTCAGCACCCGTGGTCCCGGCTTCATCCAGGACATATTTCACGGCATTGACCGGGAAAGAGGAATCGTGCTTTTTGCGCGTAAAGCGTTCCTCCTGCGCCGCGGCAATGATTTCACCATCGACTATAATGGCTGCTGCGCTGTCGTGATAATAAGCTGATATCCCCAGGATCGCTTCAGGCATATTCGGTCAGTATTTCAAAACAAGGTATAAATAAACGGAGCCACAGCCGAGCCGCTTGAAAATACGATCAGGATCCCGAGCAGGAGCAAAATAAGGATCAGCGGCAACAGCCAGTATTTCTTCCGCGCCTTCAGATAGGCCCACAGGTCTGTTAAAAATTCCATGAATAATATCGTCTTCAAAGGTTTTCAGAATGGTTTTTCCAGGTCTTCAGCGCTGTAAATGTGATTACGATTCCACATGATCGATCCGTTTCCTTTTTTGAAACGGGTCAGCAATAACGGATCTTTCCCCATCAGCTGCCTTGCCAGGGCAACAGGGAGCAAGATGATCAGATATATCAGCACAAGCAATATTTTTGAAACGAAAAACCCCATGATATTTGCCAGTCCGAACCAGAAAATGGCAAAGGGATAAAAAAACATCGGGAGGATCATATTCACCAGCAGGGTAACGGCCGCCAGGGTGAAAAAGATATCCTTCCCTGCGAATATACCGGTCAGCAACAGGATCAGAACCGCGGCCATCCCGCTGTCTTTTACCTGTTCCCTGGTGACCGATGTTGTGAAAACCGGGGTAGACATTTCGTTTGGATCAGTTTATATTCTAGTATCTTATTAACGGATAAAAATACAGTAAATTCTTCATCAGAAGGCCGGTCAATTTACAACGGTCTTTATTTGTGTTTCCGGGTCCGTGAAAAAGATTACCTTTACACCCAAAATTCCTTACATATTTTATACCATGGGCAAACCACGCCAGACGTTTAACAAAAGAGACATTCAAAACAAAAAAAGTAAAAAAAGAAAAGAAAAAGAGCAAAAACGCTCCGAAAAAAGTGAAAAAAGTGGCAGCAGTTCTCCCGATGATATGATTGCATACGTCGACGAATTCGGCAACATTACCTCCACCCCCCCTGATCCGTCGGCTCGCACGGCTGTTAACCCGGAAGATATAAACATCTCGGTGCCAAAGAGTGAAGAAGCAGATCCTGCTGAATTGATCAGAACGGGAATCGTTACATTTTTCGACGAGACAAAAGGTTTTGGCTTCATCAGGGACTCGGCCAGCCAGCAGGAGATCTTTGTTCATTTCAATGGGCTGCTGGAATCCATCAAAGCAGACAATCAGGTAACTTTCGAAGTGGTGAAAGGGCCCAAAGGTTTTAATGCTGTCAATGTCAGGATCAAAAGAGAATGACCTGATCAAAACGCCGCCACGAATCCTATACTGGCTTTCCCGTATTGGTTATTTGAGAACTGCCGGGTATACTCTGCAACCAGCCGTATGTTCCGCCTGATCAGGTAACCGGCATGCAGCGATACACTGCTGTAATCGAGCTCATCGAGATCGGAATCGACCCAGTTTCCGAGCAGGGTCAGGTACCAGTTGCTCATATCGCCTTTCGGGGCGAAGATGAACTCCGCAAAGCCGCCATGCGTCAGCACGTCTTCCCTGATGATCATTTCTTCTCCCGGGATGAACACGTCGGAGTCGGTCCGGCGGGCATACTGGGCATTGAATATGAATTTTTCATCAAGGTTAAAGGTCAGGTTCGGCCCCCAGAAGAACATGGTATTGGTTGAGGGATCCGGCATTTCTTCCAGGACTTCCTTGCCGTAGTAGCCAAACAACCCGATGTCAAACTTCTTTCCGATACCCTGGGATATCTTGAGGAAATAATTTTTGTACTTGTCCTTATCGAAAAGAAATTCATTACCCCCTTTCCCGATTCCATTACCGTTAACAACCAGTCCCACGAATCCCGTGCCCGTGGCTTCAATCTCATAATCCACCATGATCCCCCGGTCATACTTCAACGACATGGAAGATGTCCCCGGCGTAAGGGTATAGATCACATAATCCTCGAGCATGAGCCTGAGCTCTCTTTTGTATAACGGATCGCATACCTGGAACTGCCCGGCGGCGATGTTGATACCGGTACCAAGCAAATCGGTGTAAGCCAGGAAAGCATCTTCAATACCGGCCACTTTTCCCATCTCCGACATATAGAAATAAAAGTAGTAAGAGAGCTTTTTAGAGATCTCTCCCCCTGACAGGAGTTTGACACCAAATGGGAACCCGAATTCAAGCCCGTCGCTGTTCTGGTTGCCATAGGTGATGTGCCCGTCGAGCCTGACGGCCAGCGGCACTTCCCTGAGGAGAGAAAGCTTTTCATCACCGGTATTCATATAATAACGCGGCGCTTCCATATCCTTCATCCTGAAGCCCATGCCGGCAAATTCCTCCCCGAAGGCCTTGATCCGGGGCATGGCCGGGGAATGGCAGACGGTGCAGCTCATCTGGTATTTTCGGGCAAAGGCGGGGATAGCGTGGCAATATTCACCAGGCAGGATTAATAAGATGGCAATCAGGCAGCAGATGGAAAGGGTTTTTGTCTTCATGGTTCTTTGTTCAATTGTTCAACGGTTCTATTGTTATAAGGTTTGGATTATGTAAATCAAAGTTTACAAGGGGAAATCAGGGTAATACTTCGAAACTGGTGGAATGGCTGTTGACCAGCATGATTTCTGATTCTTCTTCAGGGACATTCAGGAAATCGGCAACAGGTTTCACCAGCAGCTGGTAATTCAGAACGGCGGTGACTGACATTTCACCGGGGGCGGCCTCAAATGGGAGCTGGAAAGTGAATGTCTCTGTTATAGTCTCCCTTGGCCCGATGCGATAATCCACACCGAGTGAAGCAGTATTCCATTGCATGATGGTCATTCTACCCTGCGGGTCAAAGTAAGGCATGCGGAAGATCCGGTTGCCTTGAGGGACTCCATCCCGCTGGATGCCTTTGAAATCATCCAAGCCAAGCGGCACCCCCATATCCTGGTAAGCCAGGTAATCGCCGGAGATGGTATATTCCTCCCCCTCAAATCCCTTCTGATCCACCGGCAGGTGGTACACTTTCCCCGATGCATCGGTCGCTTCCACGTGCAGCCACAGGATGCGGTCTTCCACCGAACCGGTCGGGAACTTATGACCTGTTTTCTGATTAAAGAGCGCCACGGTAAATACCACCACCTCCCCCGGTTCGGCTTCCCGGATGTCGGGGTTTATCCTGAGCTCGATCGTTCCCCTGACTTTACCCGGATCATGCCCGCCATGGAACAGGTGCAAACGGGCATCTTCATATTTCCTCCCCATTGATGCATAAACAAACGGCGTTTTCGGCATATGGCAATCCTGGCAACGGACCCCTTCCGCTGCATACGGCCCCTCTTTCCATTCGATCTGTGTGCTCTTCACCCAGACATCGAACGGGCTCTTTTCATTATGGCATATCCCGCAGAACTCCGTCGTCCGGTGAAACGGGCTCACCTCAATCTTATGGGCCGGCGATTCCAGCCCATTCTCCCGGGAGCTGTATTTCACCGGGCCCGGCTGGATGAGATAGCTGAAATTGTATGGCGGGTCGCTGGAGGTACCTGTAATCAGATGGCAGACCTCGCATGATACCGATTCATTGGCCATCGTGCCTTCGGCAGGCCGGGCCGGAGGCAGTTCCCCCGCCAGGTAAGCCATGGGGGTATGGCAGCCGTTGCAGCCATCCACCGCATCTCTGAGTTCAGGCACCTTTTCAGCATGGGCCACCGCCAGGTCGAAATACTCGATCTCGTCCCAGTGATGGGTAAAGGCCTGGGCCATCATCGACTGGCTCCACTGCTCGTAGAATTCAACATGACAGGTGCGGCACTTTTGCGCTGTTTCGAAATCTTTGTAACGATATGCACCTTTCAGATCTCCAGGCCCACCGGGCCGGAAAGCGGCAAGAAAAATCAGCAGGCATGCCAGAAAGACACCTGTGGTTTTCAGAACTATTTTACGGTGATTCATCATAAAAAGCTTATTGGTGACTTTAAAATTACACAATCGTAACAGGATATGGAACTTTCAAATATGGATCCGGTGAAATTTAGAATAATTCTGAATTAACAAGAATCGCGTTACCTTTGCCTGTAATTAGCAACATTGTGACAATGAGCGCCCGGCACAAGGGATATCTATGGGCTCTGCTGGCTACCATGGCCGGCTCGACGGTATATATTTTCAGCAAAGCGGCCCTCAGCCAGGTCAGCCTGCCGCAATTCGGGGTCTACTGGTTCTCTTTTGCCATCCTGTGGAATGGGCTTTACACGGTCCGCTCAAAGGAGCACCGGAAGTTTCATCCCATTACCAGGAAATCTTTCAGGGCCCTGGTGTGGATCGGATTGATCGAACTCGTTGCCACGGGCGCCTTCTATGCAGCCATTCATTCCGCGGCCAACCCGGCCATCCCTTCTTTCCTCCGGAACATGGAATACATCTTTGTCACCCTGATGGGAGTGTTCCTGCTCCGGGAAAGGTTTACCATAAAAGAACTGGCAGGCGTCGTGCTCACATTCACCGGGGCGCTGGTGATCAGCTACAACCCACAGGCCTCTTTTTCATCCTTTTTCACCGGCACCTCCGGCCTGATGATGCTTTCAACGGTATTTTACGGGTTCAGGACCATCCTGGCCAAGAACTATATTCACCAGATCACCCCGACCATACTGGCCATCAACAGGGCCATTTATCTGCTGGTCTTCTCCCTGGTCTTGCTGGCATCAACGGGCCAGGGGCTTACGATCCCCCGCCTGGCGCTGATCAACATCGCCGCGGGGTCTTTCCTCGGACCTTTCATCACGTCGATCAGCCAGTATAGCGCACTGAAATATATCGAAGCTTCCCGGTCGGCCATTATCCAGAGCACCACCGCCCTGTTTGTCCTCCTGGGTGCCTACCTCATCTTCGGCCGCTTCCCGGCCGGCTACCAGCTTGCCGGCGGGGCGCTCACCATAGCCGGGCCCATGCTGATGATCATCGCAAAGAAACTTCGTGCATAAAATAAACCCTGATAGGAGCCCTGATTGAACAATCAGTCAGAAAATGATGTTTTTCTATCAAACTATTCATTTTACTTAAACCTTCATTAAATAGAAATACTATGTCACAAAAAACCAAATGGGTCCTGGACCCCAGCCACAGCGAAATCCTTTTCAAGGTAAAACACATGATGATCGCCAACGTGAAGGGTGAATTCCGGAAGTTCGAAGCTGTTGCGGAAACGGACGGGCATGATTTCAGCAATGGTTCTGTCAGTGTGAAAATTGACGCCGCATCCATTTTCACCAACAATGAAGACCGCGACAAACACCTGCGGAGCGCCGACTTTTTCGATGCGGAGAATCATAAAGAACTGATATTCACCGGTAAAAAACTGGCGAAAGTCGATGATGAAAACTACAAACTGACTGGCATGCTGTCCATTAAAGGGATCGAAAGAGAGGTGACCCTCGATGTCGAATTCGGGGGCATCAACAAGGATCCCTGGGGCAACCAGCGGGCCGGTTTTTCGGTAAGCGGTTCCATCAACCGGAAAGACTGGGGCCTGAACTGGAACACTGTGCTCGAAACAGGCGGTGTCCTGGTCAGCGATGAGGTGAAGCTCAGTGCTGAGGTGCAGCTGGTGAAACAGGCGTAAGCCGTTCGGATTATTTTAATACTTTAAAGGATTATTTTAATACTTTAGAGGATTATTTTAATTCCGTAAATATCTATCTCACATGACAAGAAGCATTTTACTCCTGGGAGCCTTTTTGGGTAGCTTTTCGGTTTATTCACAACTTCCCGTAACGTTTGACCTTCGCAATGTTAACGGAGAAAGCTATGTCACCTCCGTGAAAAACCAGCAGGGAGGGACGTGCTGGACGTTTGGCGCCATGGCGGCAATGGAGGGAAACCTGATGATGACCGGCGCCTGGGCGGCTGCAGGCGAGACCGGCGAGCCAAGCCTGGCAGAATATCACCTGGACTGGTGGAATGGCTTTAACGACCATAACAATGACGATATTGACCCGCCATCCGGCAGCGGGCTCCAAGTGCACCAGGGAGGCGACTATCTTGTCACTTCAGCTTACCTTTCAAGAGGAGAAGGCGCCGTAAGGGATATCGACGGACAATCGTACAACACCCCTCCCCCAAGGCATCTTGACAGCTATCATTACTATTACCCGAGGGATATCGAATGGTTTACCGTAGGGGAGAACCTGGAAAACATCAGTGTGGTTAAGCAAAGCATCATAGACAATGGGGTGATGGGCACCTGTATGTGCTACAGCAGTTCCTTTATCTCAAATTACATCCATTACCAGCCCCCCTCCTCCAGTCAGGATCCGAATCATGCCATTGCCATCATCGGATGGGATGACAACAAGGTGACACAGGCTCCTCTTCCCGGGGCCTGGCTCTGCAAAAACAGCTGGGGGACCAACTGGGGTTTCAACGGCTATTTCTGGATCTCTTACTATGACAAACATTGCGGCCATCACCCGGAGATGGGAGCCATCACATTCCGAAATGTTGAGCCGATGCAATACGACAATGTCTACTATCATGATTACCATGGCTTTCGTGACACCCTTAACGGTTGCTCTGCCATATTCAATAAATTCATTAGCGGGGGGGATGAAAACCTCACTGCGGTTAATTTCTTTACGGCCGTTGACGATGTAGAATATACGGTTATTATTTATGATGACTTTGATGGCACTGTACTTCAGAATGTCTTGTCCACAAAAAGTGGCAGCATAGAAATCAGGGGAATGCATACCATCAACCTGGATGAATCAGTCTTCATGACCGAAGGTGAAGATTTTTATGTTTACCTGGAATTATCGGATGGCGGTTATGCCTACGACAGAACTTCCGATGTACCCGTGTTACTTGGGGCTTCCTACAGAACCATTGTGGAATCTTCTGCCAGCGAGGATGAAAGCTACTACCTGTACAATGGTGAATGGCTGGATTTTTATGATTTCGATGATCCCTCCGGCTTTCTGAATACGGGAAATTTCTGCATTAAGGTGCTGGCAAATATGACCGGGATGAATGTATCTCCCGATCAGGGTTTCCAGCCCCAGGGGCCGGCAGGCGGACCGTTTGAGCCCGGAAGCATGGATTACTCCATAGAAAACAAGAACACCTACGACATCGATTATGAAGTTTCCATGGATCCTATGCCAGAATGGATCACGCTGACCGGCACTCTGGAAGGGACGATCCCCCCCGGGGAGAATGCTGTTATCACCGTGGAAATCAATAGTAATGCCAATGCGATGGCACCAGGCGCCTACCTGGCCCAAATACAGTTTGTCAATACGACAGATCACATCGGCGATACTGAAAGGCAGGTGACGCTGGTAGTCGGGGATGGTGAGTTACACTACGAATGGCCGTTAAATGAAGATCCTGGCTGGACGACTGAAGCCGACTGGGCTTTTGGCCAGCCATTGGGCCTTGGGGGAGAAAATGGCTCCCCGGATCCAACTGCAGGTTTTACCGGCAACTTTGTATACGGTTATAATCTGGCAGGCGATTACCCTAACAATATGCCGGAGAGACACTTAACTTCTGAAGCAATCGACTGCTCAAATCTATACGGGGTTACACTGACATTCATGCGCTGGCTTGGCGTGGAATCGTCAGAATACGACCATGCTTATGTCAGGGTCAGCAGCGACGGGGCCACCTGGACGACTGTATGGGCTAATCAGGCGGAGATGACCGCAGGTGAATGGGAAGAGGCCAGTCACGACATCTCTGCCATAGCCGATAACCAGGCAACTGTGTTTCTGCGCTGGACCATGGGTACCACTGACCAGGGTTGGAGGTACTGCGGATGGAATATCGATGATATAAAAATTTATGCGTCAGAGGGAATGATAGTGCAGGTAGAAGAACTATTGGATCCATTGACCCTGCCGCTCATGGCTTCTCCGAATCCCTTCCAGTCATATACAACCGTTAAGTTTGAACTCGCACAAGCTTCCAGCGTATCACTGGCTATTTACGATATGCACGGCCGGCTGGTCCATACGCTGGTGGACTCGTATCAGCCAGCAGGGAATTATGCTGTTCAATGGAACGGAACCGATGGGGCCGGAATACAAGTAAGAAATGGTATCTATATTTGCATTCTGCGAACAGACAGCCAGACGGTTAGCAGAAAGATGATCAAAATGGGATTCTGATCCCACTCAGATAACAGCAACATGTCCGATGCCTTCCGGAATGTTCCGGCCCATATAAGAATTTCTGGCATAATCAGGGATCAACTGGCCCACGATCACGACGTAAGGAATGTCGCCCTGGAAGGGCTGGACCTGTCCGCTTGCAGGAAAATACTGGATATCGGCTGCGGGTTCGGCTTTTTCACCGCCGGACTGGCCGGAAGGATGGGCCCCGGCGCTGAGATCACCGGGATCGAACAATATGAAGACTACCGGGAACCCTACCTGAAAGCAGCCAGGAAAGCAGGACTGAAAGGCCGTTTCATACCTGACGGAATTGCTGTTTTGGAAAATATTGAGGAAAATGCCTTTGACCTGGTCATTTGCAGTTATTCCCTCTATTTCTTTCCCGAAATCATCCCAAATATTTCCAGGATACTTAAAAATGATGGCACCTTTGTCATTATAACCCATAATATGCCTCATATTAAGGAGCTTACAGATATCGTCAAAGAGATTCTTTATTCTGAAAATACCACGAACCGGGTCCTGCTGCCTTATGAAATATTGATCAACCGGTTTTGCGACACAAACGGAGAAGCGTTGCTCTCCCCTTTCTTTGGTTCCATATCCAGGAAAGATTTTCCCAATAAGCTGCTTTTCGACCGTTCAACACTCCCGGAATTTGAAGCGTTTATCCGTTTCAAAATACCGCTCTTCCTGCCTTCGGGGAAAGGCGACGGGGAAAAGCTTACCGGCTCCATATTGAGGAGCGTGAAAGATCTTATCCTAAGGGATGGGTCATTCAGGATATCAAAAAATGATACGATCTTTGTCTGTTCCAAACCATTAAAAGCGATGACAAAACCGCGCAAAAGGCAATACTGCCCATTTTGCAGTCACCCGCTCCGGATAATGGCTGAGGGCGATGTCATGCGCGATTATTGCGAGCGTTGCAACCGGTATTTCTACGACAATCCCCTGCCGGTCGCCTCTGCCATCGTGTTGAAAGACCGCAATATCCTGCTGGTCAAGAGAAAATATGATCCGAAGAAAGGGGGATGGTGCCTTCCGATGGGTTTTGCAGAGACGGGTGAGAGCATTGAGGCTGCAGCACTGCGGGAATTACATGAGGAAACAGGGATCCGGGGAAATATCATGGGACTGGTCGATGTCACCTCCGACTACAGCGAAATGTACGGCGACCTGATCCATATCACCTATGAAGCGGAAATCACCGGGGGTAAGCTCATCGCGGGGGACGATGCCAGCGAAGTCGGCTTTTTCCCGTTCAGCGAAATGCCCGGGCTGGCTTTTTCTTCCAATAAGAAAGCCATTGCTGCCTTCCTCCGCTCCAAACAAGACCACTGGACGATCATCGACGCATTTGCCAAAACCGCCCATCTTTCCGAGGTAATCGGAGAAGAGTACCTCTCCGACAAACTGGTGCGGTTCATTGAAGAAAATGCCGAAACCATTGGTCAGAGGTGGCTTGCCGATGTTAAAACCAATAAAACCACCCGCACTTATGGCATTTCGGATGAAAAAAGGACCTACGACCGGACCATGAAAGTGATCAGCCAGTTCAGCAAATGGCTGGGGGGAGAATACGGCGATCAGCAGATCAGGGATTTTTACAAGGACCTGGGCAGGACTAGGAAAGCGGAGGGCTTCCTGCTGAGTGAAGTGCTTAGCGCCCTGAGCCTGATCCGCAAGCATATCTGGGAATTCGCCCTGTCGAACCAGGTCTATGCCCGGACGATCGACATTTATGTCTCCCTGGAGCTGGAACGAAGGATGATCCTGTTCTTCGACCGGGCTGCTTTTTATGTTGCCAGGGGGTATGAGGGGAAGACATGAAAAAAGGGCGCCGTTCCCGGCGCCCTCACTTCCAAAGACCTTGTCATTCAATCTTTCCAGTGAAATTCGACCCCTCATTGGTATCAATGGGCGGCGGGATTTTCACATAGAAAAACCAGTACCATTGTGCATAAGTACCCGTGATCTTGTAAATGTTTCCCTGGTAAACAACCTTCTGTGTGTAAACATGCTGGTTGTTGTTCAGGAAGTTCGGGTTGATCTGCTGGTGCATCGCGATGACCAGCATGGGATTGCTCAAAGCCTTGGCAAACGAAATGCTGATGGCTTTCTTGGTAACCTTGTGTTTCGCCGTTATTCCATCAGCCGAAGCCAGGCTGATCATCAGGCAGGAAACAATCACTGCTGCTAATACATACTTTAACGTTTTCATCTTAACCTCCGTTTTTAATTGGTTTGTTTTGGATTAATTGTTTTAAAGAACTTTTCTTTAAACTTGATGAACCAAAATTACGGCAGCGGCAGTTGAAAATCATGGCAGGATTTACCCATTAAAAAAAATAGTGGTTTTCCTTAATACTGATGTTGCATCAATCAGATAAGGAAAGATAATCCGTCAATGTCGGAGGTAGTGATGAAACTAGCTTTGTTACTGGCGTTTTAACTGTAAATATTCTTTATTATACGGCCCATCGCCCTGAGGATAAGGAAGCCGTCCTTCCCAGTCGATTGATATTTCCAGGGGCTCTTCTTTGAACCAGACACTTTCCTCATAGGTGGTCATCCACTCCCTGACATCCCACAGTTCTTTCGCTGTCAATAAAGTGTAATGGTGCCCGAAAGAAAGGTTCCTGACTCCGTAACCGGTCTTTCCATTAAGATAAACCTGATGTATTTCAGGGTTTTCGTTGTAACGGTATTCATGGAAGAACCTGTATTTTCCTTCCACAATTTCATTCCCTTCCTCATCGGAACCAATCAGTTCAAAACTTCCCAGCAGGAAACCGCCCGTCACGTTTTCTATTCTTTCCGCGTTCTCTAATTTGGGGCTGATGACAAGCCAGGAAATGTCCGGCATGTAAATTTTTGCATCGGGGAATGAGAAATACACATCCCGGTAATAGATAGCATTCCAGGAAGGCAGGATGAATTCGGTAGTAATGGTCACAGGCGTTCCCGCCGGCACAGCCTTTTCACCAAAATCCCATGTTACATCAATGCTTTGCCGGGGTGATGCTTCTGTAATAGCCGGGGTTAGCGTAATATCCCAGTCGGTATAGGTCCTG
Organism: Bacteroidales bacterium; assembly: GCA_046484945.1. Lineage (GTDB taxonomy): Bacteria > Bacteroidota > Bacteroidia > Bacteroidales > JAGOPY01 > JAGOPY01. The sequence continues at coordinate 3,551 of JAWOHY010000104.1, read as the reverse complement.
TATGAAAGAATGTCGACATCGGTACCGGCAACATAATGCAGGTCACTGGCCCCGACCTTCGAATTATGAGAAATGCTGTAGCTACCCAGCACCCTGACCGTGGATGCCCCGCCTGAAGGGTAATCTACGGGGCAGAGTGTAACAATGTGTTTGATAAATGGATGATTTGCACTATAGTCGAAATACCAGCCGTTGCCAGCATTGGATCCGCCGGGATTGGGATTGCTGTAATCATCATATGTATAAACCTGGACATCCCCGCCGCTGTCAGTATCGGAATCGGTGACCCTGATCCCGGTGGGATTAATGGAGATTTCCGTATCATTGTTGATATTGTCGCCCCAGCATGTAATGGCATGTCCCCCGGAAGCGGGCGGCCATGAAATACTGACCCCGACAAACTGGCAATTCCTCAGTTCATTGCCAAAAAACATGGGAAGGTCGGTCCGGGCATAAGGCGTCCTTGTCTTGTGTCCATACACTGTAACCAGGGTATAAGGATTGGCGGGCCAGGTATTGTTGGCTGATGCCAGCCACCAGCTCAGCGCCACATCCGTCCAACCACTGGGCGCAATGCCATAATTGCCAGTCATGTCGGCATAAATATCATCAGCCCGTTGCTGGACCGTAGTGCCGTCCCCGTAACCAGCACCGGCAAGCATGTTGGAAGCCGTTGCCAGCCAGCAGGAATTGTTCGTGCCGCCTCCGGCAGCTTTGTCGGCATCAGGCGGCGGATTCATCTTCATGTAAAAACATTGCGTCAGCTGGCAGCAGGTGATGAAAAACATCCCTGTAATGGCTGACATAATCAAAAGCTTTGTCATTGGTGTTGTGCTCATGTTTTGTTTCCTCCATAATTTAATGAATAATGATTGATCTGATCCTACGGTATTATTGAATGTTAATCCCAGTATCATTTCATTTCAGCAGGCTAGTAAATTAATGGCAGCAAATAAGCCGGGGGGATCAAAAGGAACAGGTAAGTGAATATTTTACTAGTCAAATGTAAATAGCGCGTAAATATAAGAAAATTTCAGCCAAAAGTCAAATATAAATTTGTACGCTTGTTTACCTGGGGGACCAAAGTTATTCCATTCATCACAATAAAACGGTAATATAAGCATTTTTGTAGTACCTTAGATCGTTGAAAAGAAAGTGATTAATACGCTTTGAGAAGATCAAAAAAGCATATAAGCAAGCTTTCCGGCAAGTTCAGCCTTTTCGAATGGCTGGTGGCCGCTTCGCTTATCAACATTCTTATATTGGTCATTGTGACCGGCATATTTTTCTATTCAAGGCTGGACGGAATTATCGACACGGTCAAAAGCGGCATCCGCCCTGATCGCAAGTTAATCCTTGTTAAAGAGATCATGAACGACCTGTCTGAGGCGGAAAACCATGTTAAAAGCTATTCCCTGACGCATGAGGAAAGCTATATGGTCAGTTTTTACGAGATAACCAGTTTAACCGGTGAAAAGATAGAGGCGCTCAGGGAACTTAGGCCGGGAGATATCTTTCTGGCACAATATATCGACACCCTGGATCTTCTGGTGGATGAGAAATTCACCATCCTTGACCAGCTGCTGGTCATACAGGACGAATTCCGTGTGCAGCGAGCCATGCATCAGGTCATGCAAAAGATCAGCGCACAGGAAAAATCTTCCCCCGAAATCATTATCCCTGACACCACTGCAAAAAAGGATGAAACTCCTAAAAAGGAAAATTTCTTTAAAAGGCTGTTCAGAAGTAATAAAAAACGACAGGAGACTGACAGTATAGCACAAGCTGTTCAGCAACCGGCACCATCCGATACCCTTTTTTCACTGGCGGAGATAGGCCGGCAGGTTGAGCAGGTAAAACACAGTGTTTTATCAAGGGAGGAAAAGCTCCGGGTGATGCAGTTAGGTCTGCTGCAACAAAACCAGGTAGTTATGAATAAGATCAGACAGGTAATTTCGATCCTGGAAGAAATGGAATCGGATGCCCTGGTTGCGAATACAAACCAGGCAGAGCGCGAGGCCGGTGCGGTAAAGCAAATCCTTATCGCTTTCGTGCTGTCTGCATCGCTGCTGCTGATCGTCGCCTCTCTGGCCATTTACCGTTACGCCCGGAAAAATAATGAATACAAAACTGTTCTGAACAAAGCCAGGGAAGATGCGGAGAACCTGGCCCGGGCAAAAGAACTTTTCCTGGCAAATATGAGCCATGAGATCAGGACCCCTATGAATATCATCTCGGGCTTTCTCAACCAGGTGCTTCAGGACCGTCTCGATCCCGATCAGCAGGAAAAGCTGGCCATTATCAAAAAATCATCCGATCACCTGCTCCGGTTATTGAACGATCTGCTCGACCTCTCCAAGCTGCAGGCCAATAAGCTGGAGCTGATTGAAACCAGTTTCTCACCGCAAACATTGATCGGTGAAGTCCACCAGTCACTGAAACCGCTGGCCGATATCAAAAAACTGACCTTCCTGGCAACAGCCGATCCCGGCATTCCTGCAACGATTTACGGAGACGAGACCAGGATCCGGCAAATCCTTTTAAACCTGACAGGCAATGCCATTAAATACACCGAAAAAGGAGAGGTTTCCCTGAAAGTATCACCACTGAAAACCACTGGCGACAAGGCCTGGATCGCATTTGAGATCAGCGATACCGGCGTGGGAATAAGGGATGAGGAGCTGAAGCACATCTTTGAAGCATTTGAACAGGGGTCCGGCAGAACAGGAAGAAATGATGAAGGTGCGGGCCTGGGCCTGTCCATTACTTCTAAACTGGTGGACCTGCTGGGTGGAACCATCCGGGTTCAAAGCCAGCCCGGCAAAGGCTCGACATTCATGGTAGAGATCCCTTTCCATAAAACGGAAGGACGGTCTGAAACGGCTGCAGAGACTGTATCAGATGATTGGTCTGCATTAAAAGGTGCAGTCATACTTGCCGTGGATGACGAGGAATATAACCGGCGGCTCCTGAAAATAATTCTTGAAAAGCACGGTTGCATGGTCCTGGAATCCGAAAGCGCTGAAAAAGCCATTACTTTGGTGGAGACCAGGCATATCGACCTGGTGCTCATGGATATACGCATGCCCGGCATGGATGGCCCCGAAGCAGCTTCCGTTATTAAAAAATACGGCGGCCGTACAGGTAAGAACATACCGGTTATCGCAGTAAGTGCAGCAATAACCAGGGATGACCTCGAAATATACAGGCGAAAGGGCATGGATGATTTTATTCACAAACCGTTGGATGAACCAGCCCTGCTGAAAATGATCGTCCGTTACCTGAATCCCCGGCCAGAACGGGTGGACCTTCAATACCTGAAAGATGCATGCAACGGAAATGAAAAGTTCTTCAGGGAAATGATCAGCCTTTTCATCCAGGATACAGAGGCCGGATTATTGCAGATCAGGGACCGTGTTTCACATCATGACCGGGAAAATGTATCGGCCCTGGCACACAAGATCAGCGCCCCATGCAGGCACCTCAGGGCCGATAAACTTTACAGCCGCTGCGGACGCGGGAGGAGCTCGCCTACTACCGCCTGTTCCAAC
>JAWOHY010000032.1:0-14466 GCA_046484945.1 Bacteroidales bacterium | reverse complement strand
ATTGGCCTTCACGGCAGGTCGTTCATTCCCATGCTGATGGGTTTTGGCTGCAACGTGCCAGCCATTATGGCCACCCGGACCATTGAGAACAGGAATGACAGGATGGTCACCATGCTCATTATCCCGTTTATGTCATGCAGCGCGCGATACCCGGTGTATGTTCTGCTGATCAGTGCATTTTTCGACCGGTTCCAGGGGACCATCTTATTCGGCCTTTACCTGATCGGGATTTTGCTGGCGTCCCTGATGGCGCTGCTGATGAAAAAGACCCTGTTCAAAGCCAAAGAGATCCCATTTGTCATGGAGCTGCCGCCATACCGGATGCCCACTCTCAAAGCGGTGACCAGGCACACATGGTTCAAAGGTGAGCAATATCTCAGGAAAATGGGAACGATCATCCTGGTCGCCTCGGTGATCATTTGGGCGCTGGGATATTTCCCGATGAACCCTGACCGGGAAGAGCGGCTGGAGAACTCCATCATCGGAAGAATAGGCCATTTCATCGAACCGGTCATAGAGCCCCTGGGATATGACTGGCGAATGGGGGTCAGCCTGATCGCAGGTTCCGCTGCCAAAGAAGTGGTTGTCAGTACCATGGGCGTACTCTACCACACCGACGCTGAGGAGGATGTTACCGGGTTGACACATAAACTACGCGCCCAGGTTTACACAAGCGGACCCAAAGCCGGCAAACCGGTGTTTACCCCTTTGGTCGCTTTCTCCTTCATGATATTCATCCTGATCTATTTTCCGTGTATCGCCGTCATTGCAGCCATTAAGAAAGAATCCGGAAACTGGAAATGGGCAGCCTTCCTGGCCATTTATACCACAGCCCTGGCCTGGCTGGCCGCGTTCGCTGTGTTCCAGGTTGGGAGTCTGGTTGGCAATTAGTTCCTGGTAATTGGTTCTTGGTTCTTGGTTCTTGGTTCTTGGTTCTTGGTTCTTGGTTCTTGGTTCTTGGTTCTTGGATATGAACCAGGATTTCCACCGCCCTGGGAGTGAAAAAAAATTATTCATAACACAACACTCCCCAAAAATAAACATAACACACAACTTCCTAATCAAACCCCACACCATAAACGAAGACGACATAAACCAACTAACACCAGACTTCACCTGGGCAAACGGAAAAACCACCCAACACAACGTAGGAAACAACGGACACATACACATCTACAGAGAAGAATACACAAACATCACACAAACAGCACTCGTAACCCACAACACAGACATAACAACATACTCACTCTGGCAATTCTTCAGAACCAAGAACCAATCACTCGCAGACACCAACTACGCCAAAAGCCCAAAACAACCAAGCATAAGAAACACATACATCCCCCCGAACCAACCCCTCTAAACCTAAACGGAATACCAGAGAGACTAATACTATACTTACCGTACACCAAAGTACCACACCCCAAAAACCCCGGAGACAGCATACGCATAGACGACGTCATAGTAAGAGTCGTTGGAGCACGACCCAATTCCATGCTGTAACCACCTTGCCTATCAGTCGTGCCTTCGGCACTGGCATTTGCAGGGGTCGCCATCTTTCCCCGCCAATAAATCGGCGGGCTACCATCGGAAATCCCTTCGGGATCGGGGTTTCAAAGTTCCAAAGTTTCAAAGTTCCAGGGTTCCAGAGTTCCAGGAACCAGGAACCCGGAACCAAGAACCAAGAACCAAGAACCAAGAACCAAGAACCAGGAACCAGGAACTATAATCCCTCTAAGCTATCAATCCTATTCAACCCAACAATCGCATTCTCATAATTTGTCTGGATGCTCAGCGCCTTGCGGTAATCTTTACGGGCATTTTCGAAATCACCCATCAGTTCATAACTGTATCCCCTGTTAAAAAAGGCATCGGTGTAACTGGGGTCAAGTGCGATCGCCTGGTCGAAATAACGTATAGCAGCCTCAAAATCATTGATATAAACCAGGTGAATATACCCCAGGTTGTAATGCGCCTCTTTAAATTCCGGGGCTATGATCAACAACTTTTCATAGGTTTCGATCGCTTTGGGAATATTTTCCTGTTCCTGGTAGGCCAGGCCAAGCAAGTAATAGGCATCCTTCCGGTTTGGTTCGATGGTTGTGGCAGTTTGAAGGTAACCGGTTGCCAGGGGATTTTTCTGTATCATATAGAGTATCCCCAGTTCGACATAAGCATCATAATACTGTTGATCCTGATCGGCTGCCACCTGGAAATTTCTTATGGCCAGTGCCGTATCCCCCAGTTCCATATAAGCATACCCCCTGATGAAATGGGCCACCGGGTTGATGCGGTCCAGGTCCAGTGCCCGTTTCGTAAATTCAAACGTATGCTGGTATTCTTTCAGGATAAGATAGACCTCGGCCAGTTTCAGCAAGGCTTCATTATTCACAGGATCAAGCTCCTCGGCCCTTTTCAGCGCTTCCAGGCAGCCGGGGATCCGCCCCATGGCCAGATAGATATCAGATAAGGCAACATAATAATCAGCTTTCCGGTCATCCAGTCCGATGGCCCGATTGATATCCGACAGCGCCCGGTTGACGTCCTTTAATCTGGTAAAATATTTCGACCGCTGGTAATAAAGGTCGGGATTGAGTGAATCAGAGCGGATCTTGTCGTTAAGGGTTTCCAGCTCCGGTTCCGTCGTCTGTTCCTCCTCATTTAAAACTGCGTTATTCCGGACGGGAGTCTGGCAGGCGCCCAAAAAAACCGTCATAATTACTATCAGAAGGGTCTGATATTTAAACATTCCAGCGGGTTTTATATTTAAAATACTGAAATTCAGGATTTCTGAAGTTTTTCACGAATCTTCTGTTCAAGTTCTTCAGCCAGTTCAGGATTATCGTTCAGCAGTTTTTTTACGGCATCCCTGCCCTGCCCCAGTTTGGTTTCGCCGTAACTGAACCAGGACCCGCTCTTTTTTATGATCCCGAAATCTGTCCCGATATCTATGATCTCTCCTGTCCGTGAAATTCCCTGCCCATACATGATGTCAAATTCAGCCCTTCTGAATGGTGGTGCAACCTTGTTTTTCACTACCTTGACCTTTACGCGGTTTCCGGTGGTTTCTTCCCCTTCCTTGATCTGGTTCATTTTTCTGATATCGATCCGCACCGAGGCATAGAATTTCAACGCATTGCCGCCGGTTGTTGTTTCGGGATTTCCAAACATGACACCGATCTTCTCCCTGAGCTGGTTGATAAAAATACAGCATGAACCCGTTTTACTGATGTTCGCCGTCAGTTTTCGCAATGCCTGCGACATAAGCCGGGCCTGCAAACCCATCTTTGACTCACCCATTTCCCCCTCGATTTCACTCTTAGGGGTGAGGGCTGCCACGGAATCGATGACGATGATATCGATGGCCCCGGAGCGCACCAGGTTATCCACAATCTCAAGCGCCTGCTCCCCGTTGTCGGGCTGGGAAATTAAAAGATTATCCACATCAATGCCCAGTTTTTGAGCATAAAACCTGTCGAAAGCATGCTCTGCATCGATAAAAGCAGCTATCCCGCCCTTTTTCTGCGCTTCCGCAATGGCATGCATGGCCAGGGTAGTTTTTCCGCTGGATTCCGGACCATAAATCTCGGTCACCCTCCCCCTGGGAAGCCCGCCAATCCCCAATGCCGCATCCAGGCCGATCGATCCCGTTGGGATGAACGGAACATTCTCAATGGGGGTGTCTCCCATCTTCATAATTGTCCCTTTGCCATATTGCTTCTCGATATTGCCCAAGGTCATCTCCAGGGCTTTCATCTTTTCCTTCCGGATCTGTTCCATGTTGTTTTCGCTGGCCATACACTTAAAATTAGAGGTTATTAACTACTCCATCTCCGCCAGTATCTGAGCGGTATGGTCTTTGGTTTTTACCTTATCAAATATTTTCAGGATATCTCCCTCTTCCGAGATAATAAAAGTCATCCGGTGTATCCCGTCATATTCCCTCCCCATAAATTTCTTCTTTCCCCAAACGCCATAGGATTTGACAATCTCCTTATCTGTATCAGGGATCAGCGGGAAAGGCAACTGATACTTCCCGGTAAACTTCTGGTGTGATGAGGCACTGTCGGCGCTGACGCCAATGATCTTATATCCTTTTTCCATCAGTAATTGATAATTGTCCCGCAAGTTACAGGCTTCCGCCGTGCAGCCGGGGGTATTATCTTTCGGATAGAAGTAAAGGATCACCTTTGAGCCTTTATAATCCTCCAGGTTTATCGTCTTGCCAAACTGGTCTTCGGCTTGTATGACAGGGGCTTTATCACCCACATTCAGTTTCATATTCATCTAATTTTTAAAGTGATTGAAGAAAACAAATATATTCAATTTCAGTAAAATTCCATTCGGCCCAAATCATTACTTATCATGCTTTACCAACAATCCCGGAGGGTGATTTTATTTCATTTCCAACCCTCTCTTTTTCGAAATAGCGGCAGAAGCCGTTTATTCCGCACACTTCACATTTCGGTTTACGGGCCTGGCAAACATATCTTCCGTGGAGGATGAGCCAGTGGTGTGCCAGCATGATCTTTTCCTCCGGGATATACTTCACCAGTTGCCTTTCACACTGGAGCGGGGTTTTTGCCCCGGTGGTCAACCCTATCCGGGCGGAAACCCTGAACACATGGGTATCCACAGCCAGCCTGGGTTGACGGAAAACGACGGATGCAACCACATGTGCCGTTTTCCGGCCTACACCCGGTAACCTTTGTAATTCATTCACCTCCTCCGGGATCTGCCCCCGGTACTCCCTGACCACCATTTCAGCCATACCCATCAGGTGCTTTGTTTTATTATTCGGATAAGAGCAGCTTTTGATCAATTCATAAACATCTTCCGGCCGGGCCTGCGCCAGCTTTTCCACTGTCGGAAACCGCTGAAAAAAACCGGGTGTGATCATATTGACCCGTTTATCCGTGCATTGAGCCGACAAAATCACTGCGACGATCAATTCATAAGGGCTCCGGTACATCAGCTCCGTCTCTGCCGCAGGCATGTTCTCGGAAAAATATTCAAGAAATCGGTGAAACCGTTCTGCCTTTTTCAATTTGCCTTTTTCTATTAATCCGGTTTTTGCAAAAATATACCCGGTCTGTTGAAAAAAAAACAGAGGATGCCTTTTTTTTAAGACATCCTCCATCCTGTTTTACTCCATTAATTGGCCAGCTGAAAAATGAGCCCGGCCGATTTTGTCTTCAGGACATTCAGGGCGCTGGAATAATTCAGCAGGTTTTGAACTACTGACTTCCCCGGTTGATCAGCACTGAATGGATTCTTTTGTGCTTTTTGCTCTAAATGGTTTATTTCCTGAAGATAATGTTTCAAATCATTTAGGGTAAGGATTCTTTCCATAGGCTAGATTTTCATGACACCATTATCATGAATAGTTAACGGCAGAAACCTAAGGATTATTTTAATAACCTGAAAAAAATAATCGGGGTATCAGGCGGATAAGACAAGATTTTTCTCCCGGATGATTTTCCGGAGATTGATCAGGGCATAACGCATGCGCCCTAGCGCCGTATTGATGCTCACATCAGTCGCTTCAGCAATATCCTTGAAGCTCATATTGGCATAATGCCGCATCATCAGCACCTCTTTTTGTTCACCGGGCAGCAGCTCGATAAGCAATCGCAGATCACTGTGTATCTGGTCAGTTATCATTTGTTCCTCGATGGATGGGTCGGTGATCCGGACCATATCGAATATATCAAATTCATCGCTGTTGTTGTTGATGACCGGGATCCGCTTGGCCCGCCGGAAATGGTCGATGATCAGATTATGGGCGATCCGCATGACCCATTGGATGAATTTGCCCTCTTCCTTATAAGCACCGGATCGAATGGTGTTGATCACCTTGATAAATGTATCCTGGAAAATGTCATCCGCCAGCTGATCGTCTTTTACGATCATCATGATGTAAGCGAAGACTTTGCGTTTGTGTCGGTGAATAAGCTTTTCGAGACTCTGCTCATTACCATTTAAATATCTGTTGATCAGCTCTTTGTCGCTAATCATGGCAGCTTTCATAGTGCCTCCCTTTTTAAGGTTATTTAAGTAAAAAAGGGTAGATATTTAACCGATAATGCTCCTCCTATATTTAGATAAGATAATAAAAAAAACGCTAATGTTTACATTTAAGCACTGCGAATTCAATGCAAATATAAAGATTAAAAAAATAAATGCAAGTGATTATTCATAATTTTGCATTTTTTTAACACTGAGAGTTACAAATATTATTCATGCCTGCCTCTGATTTCAGCCATTCAGACCCCAAAAAGCATATCCTTGTAAAGGGAGCCAGCGTTCACAACCTGAAGAATGTGGATGTAGCCATTCCGCGTAACCGGCTGGTAGTCATAACGGGTTTATCGGGTTCGGGGAAATCATCGCTTGCATTCGACACCCTTTATGCTGATGGGCAGCGGCGCTACGTGGAAAGTCTCAGCGCCTATGCACGGCAGTTTCTCGGAAGGATGAGCAAACCCAGGGTAGAGTATATTAAAGGTATTTCACCTGCCATAGCGATAGAACAAAAGGTCAACACAAGGAATCCCCGTTCCACCGTGGCCACTTCCACTGAGATTTACGAGTACATCAAGCTATTATTCGCCAGGACCGGGACAACTTACTCTCCTGTCAGCGGCAAACCGGTGAAAAGGCATACGGTGACGAATGTAACCGATTTTATTTTGTCATTGCCGGCCGGAACAAAAATTTCGATATCCTGCCCGCTCATCAGAAAGCAGGACAGGGACTTTGCCACCGAGCTGACATTATTGCTTCAGAAGGGATTTAACAGGCTGATCACGAAAGATGGATATGCAAGGATAGAGGAAATGCTTGAAAAAGAGCCGTTACAGGTTGATAAGGATATCCGGATCCTCATCGATCGTTTTGTGGCCGATCAGGATGAGGAGGGACTGCAGTCACGGATAGCTGATTCGGTGCAGATTGCTTTTTTTGAAGGAAATGGCAGTTGCATTGTTGAAACGGAAAATGATCAGCATAAGGAACGCCAGATATTCTCGAACCGGTTTGAACTGGACGGCATCCATTTTGAAGAGCCCACCGTAAACCTTTTCAGTTTCAACAATCCTTACGGTGCATGCAAAAGATGTGAAGGGTTTGGCAGCATCATTGGTATTGATGAGGATTTGGTAGTGCCTGACAAGGGGCTTTCGATTTACGAAGATGCGATTGCCTGCTGGCGGGGTGAAAAGATGAGCGAATGGAAGAACCTCCTGGTCATGAATGGTTACAGGTTCGATTTCCCGATCCATAAACCTTACCATGAACTCACGGATGACCAGCGGCAGTTGTTGTGGACAGGAAACAGTTATTTCAGGGGACTGAATGAGTTCTTTCTTCATCTTGAGGAACAATCCTATAAGATCCAGTACCGGGTCATGCTGTCACGCTACCGGGGCAAGACGATCTGCCCGGAATGCCACGGCACCCGTCTCCGTATGGATGCCAATTATGTAAAGACAGGCGGTCGGTCGATCAGTGAAATTTTACTAATGCCGGTTTCAAAGGCGCTGGTATTTTTCCGCCAGATCAAGCTAACTGACACGGAGCGAAAAGTTTCTTCACGGTTGTTGCTGGAAATCACTACCCGCTTAAAATACCTGGAAGATGTGGGCCTGGGGTATCTCTCCCTGAACCGGCAATCCTCAACCCTTTCCGGGGGAGAGTCGCAGCGCATCAACCTGGCGACGTCCCTGGGCAGCAGCCTGGTAGGCTCGATGTATATCCTTGATGAGCCCAGTATCGGGTTGCATCCCAGGGATACCCACCGCCTGATCAAGGTGCTTCAGAATCTGCGAAACCTGGGCAATTCGGTCATCGTTGTCGAACATGACGAGGAGATCATCCGGTCGGCTGACCATATCATCGATATCGGACCATTGGCCGGCAAACAGGGAGGAGAAATCGTTTTTTCCGGCACCTTCGATGAATTGACCCAAAGCCAGCAGAGTCTGACAGCCAGGTATATCAGCCGGACAATGCGTATCCCGGTACCGGAACAGCGGAGAAAATGGAAGGAATTCATTGAGGTGCACAGCGCCAAAGAGAACAATCTGAAAGGGATGGACGTCAGGTTCCCATTAAACGTCATGGTAGTGGTTTCAGGGGTAAGCGGTTCAGGAAAATCGTCCCTGGTCCGGAACATCTTATACAACGCCTTGCGCAAAATGCATGGCGGAAGCAACGGCCGGACCGGGCTGTTCGCCCAGCTGTCGGGTGACATCAAAAGAATCTCGCATGTGGAAATGGTCGACCAGAATCCCATCGGGCGATCTTCACGTTCCAATCCGGCCACTTACCTCAAAGCATATGACGATATCCGCAACCTTTACGCCGACCTGCAAATATCCAGGGTAAGGGGTTACAAGCCGGGCTATTTCTCCTTCAATATCCCCGGGGGAAGGTGTGAGGAATGTGAGGGCGAAGGGACGGTCAGGATAGAGATGCAGTTCATGGCCGACCTGCAGCTCACCTGCGAAGTGTGTGAGGGAAAACGATTCAAGGAAGAGGTGCTGGATGTCAGGTTCAATGGAAAGAACATTGTGGATATTCTCGGGATGACCATTGACCAGGCCATCGAATTTTTCGACGGGGCAAAAACTCACCTGTCCACATGCCGCAGGATCAGGGAAAAACTCAGGCCGTTGCAGGATGTCGGGCTTGGATATCTCGAAATGGGTCAGTCATCGAGCACCCTCAGCGGCGGAGAAGCCCAGCGCATTAAGCTGGCTTTCTTTCTCTCTAAAGGATCAGGCCAGGAGCCCACCCTTTTCATCTTCGATGAACCCACCACCGGTCTCCACTTCCATGATATCGGAAAACTGATGGATGCCTTCAATGCGTTAATAGAAAAAGGACATTCCATCATCGTCATTGAACACAACCAGGAGATCATCAAATGTGCCGATTGGATCATCGACATGGGCCCGGAAGGTGGCGATGCCGGGGGTGAAGTTGTTTTTGAGGGCGTTCCGGAAGATCTTGCAAAATCGAAAAGCTCGTATACAGGGAAATTTCTGCGGGATAAACTCAGCTGAAGAAGTAACGAAGTAGCGAGGTAGCGAAGTAGCGATGTAACGAAGGACTTGGTACTTGGTCCTTCACTTCGTTACGTCGTTACCTTGTTACTTCGTTACTTCGCTACATGAATTTTTTTTCTCCCCACCGGGTATATTTCTGTCATTTTCCGGATTAAGCAATAAAAAGACGTTATGAGAAAAGAACTTGAAGACCGGCTAATCGCGTTTGCGATCGGGCTGGCGGAGGCGTGCGGCGAAGCTAAGCGAGATTTCCTGGGGCAGCATCTTTCCGGGCAGATCCTGCGGTCGGGCACCGGCGCGGCACTGAATTACGGCGAAGCACAGGCGGCCGAATCAAAAAAGGATTTTGTGCATAAAAACAGCATCGTATTGAAAGAACTGCGGGAAACGCATGTGAACCTGAAACTGATGAAAGGAACCGGCACGTCCACAAACACGGAAAAGCTTGACAGCCTGCTGGATGAATGCAACCAGCTGGTGGCGATTTTTTACAAGTTGGTGCAAACAGCCAAAAGTAACGATGTAGCGAAATAGCGATGTAGCGAGGTAACGAAGGACTTGGCACTTCTCACTTCACTTCGTTACGTCGCTACGTCGTTACATCGCTACTTCGTTACATCTATCCCTCGCTGCCTGACCACTTCGAAAAGCAGTATCCCAGCCGCGACGGATACATTCAACGAGGCAATGGTGCCCTGCATCGGGATTTGCACCAGGTGATCAAGGCGGGCGGCCAGTTCGCGTGAGATACCTTTCTCCTCCGATCCCATGACGATAGCCAGCGGCTCGATGGACGACACATCATAAAACAGCGTGCTGGCGCGCTCGGTCGCGCCTACCAGCCTGATCCCGCAATCTTTCAGGTATGCTGCCGCTCCGGGAAGCGACTTTTCGCGGCAGACCGGTACCCTGAGCAATGCACCGGCTGAAGTGCGGATAGCCTCCTCGTTGATCTGTGCGCTCCCCGTCATGGGAATCACGATAGCATGAACCCCCGCACATTCCGCCGACCGGCAAATGGCGCCCAAATTCCTTACATCGGTTATCCCGTCAAGGATCAGCAAAAAGGGAATTTTGCCCTGCTCAAATAACAGTGGTACCAGGCTTTCCAATCCCTCATAGCTAATTCCCGACAGCAGCGCGATCACCCCCTGGTGGTTTTTCCGTGTGATCCGGTCGAGTTTCTCCTTCGGTACAAACTGGAAAGGTATGTTATTCTTCCTGGCCAGATCAAGCAATTCGGCTGAAAAAGACCCCTGCAAACCCTTCCGGAACAATATCCTGTCGATCTCTTTACCGCTTTTTACAGCCTCTGCTACCGGGTGTAGTCCATAAATAAAACTGCTTTTGTCCATTTTTATAAATATTAGAAGGAGTCACCGCCGCCAGCTCTGCACGGTGATGAACCAGGGATCCTTGAAGGTTGGGGAGCGGAGTAGCATATAGTCATTATCCGTGAAAGGATTTTTAACCTTGATGAAGGTAAAACGCAGGGAGTTGCGGTTTTGCGGTTCGCCATACACCCACTCTTCGATCCCTTCCCCGCGATAAACATACGTCGGTTTCCCGAATACAACATAGATCAGTCCCCTGTCGGTTTTCCACCCTTCATGGTATGACTGAAAATAGCGATTCGCCTCTTCCACATGGAGATAGTATTTTTGCAACAGGACCAGTGCCCGCTCCTGGGTCCTGGCTGTCTTTAGCCAGAATTCGTCGACAGCCGCCTTGGTGTTTTGCGACAACATCAACGAATCAAATTCCTTCCTGGAGGTGATGTACCGGAGTGGCCCCCACAACTGATTAGCCACTGTCAGATCAGGATAGCTGTCCGGGAAGCGGAAAACAGTAAACCCGTCGCGCAGAGAGGTATCCTTTTGGAAATGATAAAAACCGTGATCAGGCAATTCAAGCCAATCTGATTCCCCATTAAACAACGGGACCAGAAATATGCTATCCGGTTTATACTGAAAAACAGCTTCGCGGCCTTCCACGTATGGCGGCCGGGCTACCGGAAATTTCCTTTGATAACAGTTAACTTGTAAGAAGTTAATGGCAGGATCATCAACCAAGATCCTGAAAGCGTGGTCTTTATTCAAATAATTATTGAATATGGGTTGCCGGTCACGGTCGACAGCGAGGAAATTCTGCCTGCCATGCATGGTCGATTTGTCCACACTCATAAACCGGGTGGAATGATCCTGCCGGTTTATATCTGTCAGGGTAATCTCCAGGAGGTACTTCTCAGGATATCTTGCTTTGAATTCAAGTTTGTGCACCACGCCGGCATTCCGCCCGTAATTTATGCTGTCGCTGGCATACAGAGAAGATTCTTCCAGGATTTCAGCAGCATCATAACCCTTTGTTAGTTTATAGCTTAACCTGTAGCTGCAAGAATAAATACCGGAATACGGATCTTTTTTATACAGCAGGTTACCGTAATTCACATGAACAAATAGCCGGGATGTGGAATCAGAAGTATGGTAAACCGTGGCCGGCAAATCGGCAAATTGTTTATCAGGCTGATATATATAAGACAGGTTCCTGAGACTCACCTTACTGGTGGTTTCGCAGCCCGTGATTGATAACAAACTGAAAATTATTACCGGGATAAACCAAATATCTTTCCTGAAAATCAAATTGACTTTTTAACAAAAATAATAAAATCAAGGTGGTTTTGTATTGGATACCTCGGGAAAATAACTATATTTACAGGATTGACTCAGTTTAATGCAAACAAACTGACCTACCGCAGCCGGTCGGCCGAGCGTACCAGTCTTTCATCCTTGATGATAAACCGGTTGGCAAGTAAAAGAAACACCAGCATGATCAGGGGAAAATAAACTCCAATCTCATCCAGGTAATTGGGAGATACTCCCAGTGTTCTTTCCACGATCTGACCATAGATAAAAAATATCAGGGCAATCAGGATCACATCCAGGAAAATGGCCAGCCTGACCAGTTTCATCTGCCTGACCCTGTTTTGATAAAGAAAAATGGAAATGAGCGACAATATCCCGGCCAGGATATTGAGCAGAAACAATGGCAACACCGTCATGAAAGAGAATGCCGATTCTTCGTCCGGAACCATATTTCGCAACTCATACACATAAAACTTATATGCAACGGTTGTCGAATAGATGCCAGCCAGGGGAAAAAAGAATAAACAAACACTGGCGGCAAACGCTATAAAAAGAAACAGGGTTTGAACACGTTGTAACATAAATTCAGCTTTTGGGATCGCCTACAAAGATAAAAACTTATCATTCGGGGACAGGTACGAAAAAGCTTGTTATTTTTGTGAACAGGCATTTTTTCTGATCATCCCTTAAAAAAGACCTTCATGTATCCACGGCTCAGTGACTTGCTGAATGATATTTTCGGAATACAGATTACGTTACCGGTACAAACCTATGGTTTTTTCGTAGCGCTGGCATTTCTTTCGGCTGCTGCTGTTATGTATTTTGAGCTGAAGCGGAAAGAAAAAGAGAATATACTGCATCCTGTTGAAAGAACCCGTATAAAGGGGGAACCGGCCACCGTCCGGGAGCTGATCATCACAGCTCTGGCGGGTTTTATTCTGGGATACAAGCTGGTCGGAATTATTATTCACTACCACTCCTTTGCAGAAAATCCGCAGGATTTTATCCTTTCCGGCGAGGGAAACTGGCTGGGAGGGATCTTGCTGGCTTTATTGGCCACGGGATTAACCTGGTGGGACAAGCGGAAAAAAAGGCTTAAAAAGCCTGAGCGGGTCAAAGAACTGGTCTACCCCAGGCAACTTACCGGCAATATTTTGCTGGTCGCCGCCGTTTTTGGGATCATCGGTTCCAAGATCTTCGATGTGGCGGAGAACCTTGACCAGTTGTTCAGGGATCCGGTGCGCACCCTTTTTTCATTTAGCGGGCTGACTTTCTACGGCGGGCTGATCGTGGCGGCTGTAGCGGTTTCCGTATATGTCGAACGCCATAAAATCCCCTGGCGGGTGAACGCCGATGTGGTGGCGCCGGCGCTCATGCTGGCCTATGGCATAGGCCGGATCGGATGCCAGCTTTCAGGCGATGGTTGCTGGGGAATCGTCAATACGGCGCCTAAACCCGAATGGCTTGGTTTTTTGCCCGACTGGATGTGGGCGTTCCGGTATCCGCATAACGTGATCAATGAAGGAGTCCTTATGCCCGGATGTGAAGGAAGCCACTGCCACATCCTCGAGCATCCGGTTTTCCCCACCCCCTTTTATGAAACAACCCTCGCATTCATATTTTTCGGAGTTCTCTGGTCGATCCGGAAAAAGTTCAGCCTGCCCGGCACCCTTTTTTGCATTTACCTGATTCTGAACGGAACGGCCCGGTTCTTTATCGAACAGATCAGGGTAAATAAAAGGTATGAAATATTCGGGATAGAAACGACACAGTCATCGGTCATCGCTATCCTGCTGATCCTGACCGGGATCGCAGGTATCTTCATCATCAGGTGGTACCATCGGAAAGTATTGATAAAACGTAAATAGGATGGATCTGGAAAACATAACCCTGAAAGTATGTGATCTCAGCAGAAGCACAGGCCAATATCTGCTGGAACAGCTCCGGCTGATAAGGGGTAAAGATATTGAATTGAAGGATGAGCATAATTTCGTGACATATGTCGACCGTCACGCTGAGGAGATGATCGTGGATGAACTATCGAAGATCCTGCCGGGGAGCGGTTTTTTAGCGGAAGAAGGAACGGGAGGGCGATCTGATAATGAGGTCGTCTGGATCATCGATCCGCTGGATGGAACCACGAATTATGTGCATGGCATCCCGCTCTTTGCCATCAGCATCGCCTTAATGATATCGGACCAGGTTGTTGCCGGGGTTGTGCTAGAGCCAAACCGGGATGAATGCTTTTATGCATGGAAAAATGGCCCGGCCTTTCTGAACAACAGGATGATCCGGGTATCTTCTGCCGGCCAACTCCAGAACAGTCTGATCGTAACAGGATTTCCATATAAACGGGATGAAATCCTGGATCCGTATATCCGTCTTTTCAAAGGGTTCCTGCAGCGTACGCAGGATTTACGGCGGCTGGGATCGGCCGCTACCGACCTGGCTTATGTGGCTGCGGGCCGGTTCGAAGGGTTTTATGAGATCGGGCTGAATCCCTGGGATGTGGCTGCCGGCTCCCTGATCGTCAGGCAAGCCGGGGGGCAAGTCACAGATTTTGATGGCAGGCAGGATTATCTTTTCGGGAAATCCCTGGTTGCCAGCAACGGCCATGTTCATCAGGAAATGAAACAAGTTATCGCGCAATATTTTAACGGTTTAACATAACAAAAACCATGTCAACGATCATACATACATTCTTGAGGACTGGGGCCTTACTGATCCTCGGCAGTTTATTATCCAACACTTTGAAC
>JAWOHY010000141.1:0-4987 GCA_046484945.1 Bacteroidales bacterium | reverse complement strand
GCACAAAATTCACGGCCGTGAATGAAACGAACACCTTTACCGCGCTGGCTGACCCGGCCCCGGGAGAGATCCTGCAGTATGCCTGGAGCGTCTCCATCGGCACCCTCCAGCAAACCACCGGAAGCACCGTTGACTGGCTGGCGCCCGCCTCCCCAGCCGCGGGGACTGTCGCGGTGGAAGTAACCAACCAGGACCTGCTCTCAACAACCGTTACGGCAGGGTTACTGGTGAAAGACACCACCCTGCCCTATCAGGATCCCCTGATCTGGTACCCTTTTGATACCGATAACAAAAATGCCGCCGCCGACCGTTTCCATGCCACTGCCACCGGCGTTACCAAAACAGAGGACGCCCGGGGAAAACCATTATCCGCTTACCGGTTCACCTCCGGCTCGAATATCATCTACACTGAAAATAATGATGATCTCAATTTTAACGAAACCGTCAGCCTGAGTTGCTGGCTGAAATGCGAAACGCTTGGTTCAGAGCGGTTTGTTATCTCACACGGATCATGGCAGCAACGATATAAACTTTCCGTAACCCCAGAAGGCTACCTACGCTGGACCGTTAAAACTGAAACCGGAATCGCCGACCTCGACAGCTCCGAACCCATTGAACTGAATCGCTTCTACCATGTCACAGCGATTTATTCCGGCTATTCCATGGAACTTTTTGTAGATGGCGAACTGGATACCTTTATCGCCTTCTCAGGCGATATTCTTCTCTCTACAAAACCGCTCACCATCGGGCGCATGGATAATACGGAAACACTGTATTCATGGCGGGGCAGTATTGACGAGGTGAAAATCTGGGACAGGGAGGTCCCGGTGCCGCAGGTCATGCAGCTGAAGGACCAATGGGCAACGCCTTTCGGTATCCGGGAAAATGAAATCATCGCACGCGTCTATCCCAATCCGGCCGCTAAACTGATCTTCATTGAATTTATACGGCCTGTCAAGGTCACCCAGGTGGCATTATTTGCCTCAGACGGCAGGAAAGCTACCGAGTTTTCGGTTAATTCATTGGATTCGCAAATCATTCTGGAACTACCCCAATTACCGGCCGGGATTTATGCCTTGCGCGTTTTCCTGAATGATGGAAATGCGTTTGCGAGGAAAATCATTATCAGATAAATTACTTTCATTATCCGCAATAAATATTCTGACAAATTTGCATTCAGGCTTTTTTTTTATTATCTTTATGGCTGTGCAAAGGTCGATCATCTGCTCTTGTTAAAATTGACATTTTTAAAAGATCCCCCCAACTCATACGATTCCATTTTCTTACCTAAACCCTTGCCGTTCACTAATTACTAACTTAAATTTTTAAAGTTATGGCAGTAACGATGCAAGGATCCTGGATCGTCAGGGTCAAATCCAAATCAGCCGCCTTCCCGCAGCGCTTTGTAATCAGCGGTGCGGCATCCGGCAATGGTATCTACACGGGTGTCACCAGTACGCCTGATGTGTGGGTCACGGGCAATAGCTGGACCATCTCCATCCAGCACAATCCCGGAACCGGCTTCAAACCATCCCGTGAACAGCTCAAGTTCCCAATAGTTTACGGGGGCAATTACCAGGTGGACATCCTGTCGGACGATGGCGGGATGCCCTATCCTGACCACGATTTCAACGACCTGGTACTGACCTGCGTCACACCGGTCACCGAGCAGGACTTCCTGGTATACGGCAATGTCAGCCATTATTCCAACGGATGCCTGATCAACCCGTGCTTTCCCAGGTATATCGTCATCGATAACTGGAAAGCATTGTATGCGGCATTGGCAATCCCTTACCTGAAAGATGTGATCGAAAAGCTCTACCGGGAGAAAACCTGGCGGATCCCTCCTGTCCCGGATCCCGATCCGGAGCCTTTTATCCCCCTGATGATCCCATTGACGGACGAGCCACTGGTTCCTGAGAAGAAATTCCAGGTCATCAGAATTGAGTCCAGGAAGATCAGCCTGGAAACCAAACAACGGAAAGGTGAAAAAAACAATTATGTCTACAATGCTGTCACATCGGTTGAAGAAGCTGTTATGCCCAGCCTGGGAAAAAGATTGGAAACAACCATGTTTGACAGGGTAAAACTGGGTAATATCTTCGACCGGCTAAGGCAGCATTGTGAAACGGGGCCGATCGCCAACGGTCTGCTAAAGTTTTACGAGTATGACCGGACCAGTGCAGAACTTGCCGGTGGGCCTTATACCGGCGCCGGCACCCGCGAATACCTGGGTTTCACTCAGGCGGATTACGCCGGTAACTATCTTTTCCGCTTCAAAAGGACCACCGCGCAATTCATCACGGAAGCATTGCAGGATACGGCCGCCGGTGAGGATGCGGTTAGACAGAGCATGCCTGACCTGATCATCTGTCTGGCGGATCCGTTTCAACCAGCTTTATCCCTCTATCAATCGGCCTGTCACTGGAACATTCCCCTGCTGAAGAGGATCAACCTGTGCGTGCCTGTTAGCAGTGCGGGGCTGATTCCGCAACCATGCGACGGGCAGAGTGTGATCCAGCGCATCGGCAATACCGTTCTCGGGCCGCTGGACCCGGCCACCGGAACGCGTGTTGGTTCAGATAATTACCTGACGGCAGACGGCAAGATCACTGCTTACCATTACCTGGCGCCACAAGTAAGATGTGCAGCATGGACCGGCAACCTCGCCATATGGGGATGCCTGAAGAACAAGGATATTAAGTGGTATACGGTTCGCTACCGTTCAGGCATCTCCTGGATCATGCATTCGGCCAATTTCAGCCTGCCTAAGTATTTCTATTACGGAGGTACCCCGATACTGGCAAATACTAGTGTAGGGCCATATGACAAGGACCTGAAGATCAATTCCTCCGTGAAAGAAAAATGCCCGGCTTATCTTAACGTGGAAGCGGAAACGGACCCGGATTGGATGGCCAGCATGCGAAACCTTAAAGCCAAGTTGAACAGCCTCTCACTAATTGCAGAAAAAGGCGTGGTGCAGGTCCGCCTGGAAGGATACAGCGATGCAGGCGATAAACTGGCCGACGAACGGGTGACCCTTTACATCGACAATGTGAAGGCCGAGACGGCAATTGACCCCGATGTGACCATGGCGGGTGTCACACTGGGCAATTGCGCCCTTTTCACCCTGCCCCGTGATACAAATAACCAGCCTGTTGAAAATGCACCGATCACGGTCAGGTTCAAAGCAATCCAAAAATCCGGATTCATGAACTATTACGAGCTCTATATGAACAAAGGGGCAACCGGAGCATTCGGCGTTACCCCGGGCGTGCTTCCCGCCGTTTTCAGCGGTATTTTCCTCGACAACAACCCAAACCGGGGAAGATCATACCAGCACACTTCCAACCTGGGTTGTGACACGAAATTCAAAGGGACCATCAGCGAGATCACGGCCGACAGCGACGGTTTTTACACAGTAGTGCTGACCCCGGCGGGCAACTGGCTGGAACCCGACCAGGTATTCTGTGCTTTCAGCCTGAACCTTTCAGGGACCACGCGTCATACCGACGGCTCAACGGGGTACCGTTACTTCTATGGTGGCCAGGTACTTATCGGCATCCAGCGGTGATCACGATGGACTGGTATCTTTTTATGCTATGCCTGCTTGCAGCCTGGAGGATCACCTATCTCCTCCAGGCTGAAGACGGGCCGTTCGACCTGGTGTACCGGCTCAGGAAAATGCTTGGAAACAGCGTTTTTGGCAGGATGATGGATTGCTTCAACTGCCTGAGCATCTGGGTGGCCATGCCGTTCGCCTATTTCCTGGGCGAAACATGGGCGCTGAAAATACTGACCTGGCTGGCGATATCGGGCGGAGCTATTGTACTGGAAAGATTAATGAATAGGAATAAATCTGGAAAAAGCGTCATTCAAAATATTGAAGAGAAATGAGTTATGTCATGCTGTGGAGATAAGAGACAGAAGCTGTATGCAAATCCCTATGCCCATGGTGACACGGATGAGATCCCATCCCGTGATCATCCGGGCCAACCGGCAGATGGGGTGTGGTTTGAATATACCGGAAACAGCACACTGACAGTAAAAGGAGTGATCACTGGCAGCCTTTACCGTTTCAGGGGAAAAGGCGCTCTGATAGAAGCAGACCGGAATGATGCCGCATTTATGACAGGCATTCCGGATCTGAAAATACGGCACCGCGGAAGGTGATAGGCAATTTTCCTTGAAATCCCGCTAAATGTATCAGCCCGGTCGTATGTTTATAATCTCAGATTTAATGTGGTTAACAATCCTGACAAAAATGTTAAATTTGAGATCATAAAATCGACTAACCATGAACACTATCGAAAAAATCCTCGACTGGCTGAAAAACACCTGGCATATCGAACTGTTCCACCTGGGAGAAAGCCCGGTTACCATCCGATCCGTGGTGTTAATCATTATTGCAATATTCATCTTGTTTTACCTGTCGGCCTGGATTAAAAGACTGTTGATTAAGAAAGTTTTTCCCCGCTATGATTTCGACATCGGGGTCAGCCAGGCCATCGGTACCATTGTGCGCTATATACTGATCATTGTGGGGCTGTTCATCATATTCCAGACGACCGGCTTAGACTTAAGCGCACTGGGGCTGATGCTGGGCGCACTGGGGATCGGTATCGGTTTTGGCTTACAGAACGTCACCAACAATTTCATCAGCGGGATCATCATCCTGTTCGAAAGGCCGGTGAAGGTGGGCGACAGGGTGGAACTGGACGACCAGCTCTCCGGCAACATCTCCAAAATCTCCGCCCGGTCAACTACCCTGATAACGAATGACAATATTGCCGTCATCGTGCCCAATTCCGATTTCATCAATCAAAGGGTCATCAACTGGAGCCACAACAACCGGAATGTCCGGCTGAATTACCCCGTAGGGGTTTCTTACAAGGAAGACCCGGAGGTGATCCGGAGGGTCCTGATCGAGGTCGCGGACCAAAATCCCGGCGTTTTGAAAGAACCGCGCCCGGATGTCCTCTTCGAC
>JAWOHY010000057.1:0-4290 GCA_046484945.1 Bacteroidales bacterium | reverse complement strand
CCGATACATTACTCCGCTATGCCTGGAATAAACTGGGGAATTACTATTTAAGGGTGGGTGATTTTGAAGCGGCTCAGCAATGTCACCAGAACGCATTGAACCTATCCCTCCTGAAAAAAAACAAAGTAAACTTCCAAAGCGCTTCTTCCTACCAGAACCTCGGCATTGCAGTGCATATGCAGGGCGACTATACCCTGGCAGAAAAGCACTTTCTGAGATCGCTGGAACTGAACGAACAATTATACGAGCCGGCAGATCCCGCCATGGCTGCCATTTTCATTAACCTGGGGAAGTTTTATAACGACCTTTCGAAGTATAATTTAGCTTTGGTTTATTATAATAAAGCAGACACTTTATTATCGAAAGCAATACCCTCGCAACCCGCCCTTCAACTGGCCCCGATCTACTGGAACAAAGGCAATGTATTTGCACACATGGGGGATTTTGAAAAGGCGATCAGTTTCCTTCAGCGCGCCTTACAAATTTATCAAATGCAATATGATTCATTGCCTCCGCAAATCCTGGCGATCCTGATGGATATCGGATTCGTATATGATAAAAAAGGGGATAATGAATTGGCTATCAAATATTACCAGCAGGCAACACGGAATACGGCATTACCCATAACAGTGAAAGCATTCCGGAATATCGGAAACCTGTATTTGCAGAATGGCATACTTGACAGTGCCAGAATTTACCTGCTTTCATCGATCCACGCCGCCAAACACTTTTTTGGGAGCTACAGTTATGATCTCGCTTACAGTTATCTTTATTTTGGTGAGCTTTTCAGGGAAAGCGGCAATATAGACAGCTCAAACTATTTCTTTCAAAAAACACTGGATATTTTTGAAAAATTATTCTCAGCCAGCAACCGCGACATTGCACGAATCCATATCCTCATCGCGGCAAATCTCATTCTGCAGGAGAAATTTGACCAATCGCTGGCACACATAAAAACCGGACTGGACATCCTTTTCCCTGGATATGAGGATCTTTCCAGTGAAACCGGATCACTTTCCCTGAACATCAAACCAGATTTATATATTCCGGATGCATTATACCTGGAGTCCAAGGCTCTTTACCAAAGGTATAAAACCCATGATGAAATCAGGGATCTGCACGCCTGCCTTCGATCGGTTCAACAGGCCTGGTCCGTCATCGAGATCATCAGGAGAACTTACCGGGATGAGGAGAGCCAGATCATTTTGAATAACAATGCCCGGATGACGGTTGATCTTGGTCTGAAGGCATGCCTGGCCCTTCACCGGGTAACAGGTGATAACCGGTATTTATCAGACGCCTTTGAATTCAGTGAAAAAGGAAAAGCCATCGTATTGCTGGGAGCGCTCAGGGGGATTGAAGCCAAGAGCCTGACAGATATACCCGGTGAGGTAATCACATACGAAACTTCTTTATCAGCTGAAATTGCCCTTTATTCAAACCTGGTTTACGAAGAAAGCAAAAGAAAAACACCCGATTATGACAAGATTGGGCGCTGGAATGAAAATCTATTTTCATACAGAAAAGCTTACGACAGTGTATTATCCGCCTTTGAACGGGATTATCCCGATTATTTCAGTTTAAGGTATGATTATTCCGTTCTTCCGGCAGATTCCATTGCCAGGATGATACCCGGCGATCAGGCTTTGATATCATACCATATTTCGGATACTGCGGTATATGGATTTATCATAACCGGTAAACACTTTTATGGTAGAATGTTATGTTCACGAAACCTCCTGGTCAATAAGCTTGACAGCCTGCTGAATTCATTCAGAAACAATGCTTTTTTCAATGCCGGCAGGGAAGAGTTCGATTCCCTGGCAAGGCTATCGCATGAATTATACGGTATGCTGCTCCAGCCTTTTGAGCAGGATATCGTTAATAAAAGACTGCTGATCATACCTGACGGTGAGCTGGGCTACCTGGCTTTCGATTTACTGCTCAAGTCAACCCGGAACCAGCAATCCGGCAGCTACAAGAAACTGGATTGGCTCATCCGTAGTCATCCTGTCAGTTACAGCAGTTCGGCCACCATCTATTTTGAACAGCAACAGCATAAAACACCGAGCAAGCGGGGAAGGCTGCTTGCTTTTGCCCCATCATACAATATAAAAAGCAGCACCCGTCAGCAGTTACCTGCCGATCCGGTATATATGAATCTTTCACCGATAACCGGAACAACGGAGGAAGTCAAGGCCATCACACGGTTTTTCCCTGGAAGGAAACTGTTTGACAACCAGGCTTCGGAAGCCAATTTTAAAAGACTTGCCGCGAATTACAGTATCTTGCACCTGGCCATGCATACACTGATTGACAATGAAAAACCCCTGTATTCCAAACTGGTCTTCTCACCGCCCGAACCGGACTCACCGGATGACGGATACCTGAACACTTATGAGTTATTTAATCTGCAACTCGGCAACGAGCTTGCCGTGCTGAGCGCCTGCAACACAGGCACCGGAAAGCTTGAAAGAGGCGAAGGGATCATCAGCCTGGCCAGGGGGTTCTTTTATGCCGGCATACCCAGTGTGGTCATGACTTTATGGGAAATTGAAGATCATTCCTCCGCCGGGCTGATGAAACTTTTTTACCGCGACCTTCGAAAAGGCATGCCGAAAGACATTGCCCTTCAACGGGCAAAATTAGCTTACCTGGAAAATGCGGGAAGGCTTCAGTCACACCCCTATTATTGGGCTGGATTTGTTAATATCGGAAACAACAACCCGGTCAGAAAGCACGCCCTTATCATGCCCTGGCACTGTCTGCTGGCGGGTTTTACACTGATGATCCTCTCCCTGCTGGTCACTTTTTTTATCAACAGGCGGGTATATTTTCGTCAAAATGGTAATTAATCATTGGAATAAGCATTAACAATGATCAGATTACACCTCAGAAAAAGGGTGGGCGGGATAATTGTCACCGTGATAGGCATGATGCTGCCCTATATTTCATACGGTCAGCCTGTGACGGATGAAACCTACTACCAGGAAGCCATCCGGTTTAAGAAGGAAAACCGGTTCAGGGAAGCCCTTGCATATATGACAACTGCCATCCAATTGACCCGCCAGCAAGGGGATTCATCGCGGACCCTCCATTATGAGCTGGAAAAAGCCAGGCTTTTGCAACTGAACGGAAATTATGATTTAGCCGCACAGCTATGGGATTCGGCTTTCAATAGCTGGAATGCAAACACCCATCCTGATGAATTGATCCTGGCCGGTATCTGCTACGAATACGGTTCGCTTCTCCTGGAAAGGGGAGAACTGGAAAAAGGGCGACAGCTCATCCAGCAATCCCTGGGACTATACCTGGATCTTGCCGGAGAAGAGGATATGTTGCTGGCGCAATGTTATAATAAACTGGGCAATTATCATTTCTACCGCAAGGAACCCGAAAAGGCACTGGAATATTACAACCAGGCGCTTCGACTAACCGAAAACCGGACTGGTAATAAACCGGAACTGGCATCCTATTTTCAGAACATCGGCATCATCCAAAGCGAATTAAATCAATACCAGGAAGCGGAGGAATACCTCCTCAAAGCTTTGGTCATCATTCGGGAAACTTCCCCACGCGATCTTCATGCGCTGGCCAAAATTTTTACCAACCTGGGTAAATTTTATTTCGATATTTCTGCCTATGATAAGGCGCAGTTTTATCTGAACCAGGCGGAAACCCTGATAACCTCCGGCTTAACTGCCGATCATCCCCTGTTGATAGGGATCTACTGGAATAAGGGGACCATATCGAATCTGCTGGGCGACTACAAAACGTCGGTTGGCTACCTGTCCGAAGCAAAACGCCTGATCGAGGTGCATTATACACCCAATTCTCCCGCTTTACCGACTCTTAATATGGATATTGCGTACAGTTATTTAAACATGGGATATGAAAAAGAAGCATTACAAAATTATCAATTATCCTTGATGCTTGCAGATATACCCACGAGAATTAAAGCTTATCGTAATTTGGCAAACTATTACATAAATATAAATAAAAAATATGAAGCCGAAAAGTATATAAAATTAAGTATTCATTTGACTAAGAGTTTTAAATCGATAAACAAATATGAGAATGCTTATACATCAAAACATTATGGCCAAATACTATTAGCATTGGATAACATTCAAGCCATCGAATACCTGAGGGAATCTCTTCTTCTGCTGATCGGGTCGTTCGGTCATAAACATCGAGATGTAGCGCTTGTGCTGACATTGATTGGCAATTACCACCAGAATTTTCACAATTTGGATTCTGCGCTTTATTTTTATCACCAGAGCCTTATTT
>JAWOHY010000009.1:0-12220 GCA_046484945.1 Bacteroidales bacterium | reverse complement strand
GACCATGCCGAATGGGGAAACAATTACAACGGGGCCAATATCCTCTCCGGCCGCACCCCCTCGATCGCACAGATCAAGCTGCAACTGACGCCCATATGGTGGTTCGAATTCAATTATTTCCACGGCTGGCTGGTGTCGGAAGTGATCGACAGCGTGCGATCGTACTGGGACGGCGACGTGTACCGCGGGGTCTTTTACCCCAAATACATCGCGGCTAATATGTACACGTTCCGGCCGGTGCGAAACCTGACCGTCTCTGTCGGGAATTCCATCGTTTACAGCGATATGAACGTGCATATGGCCTACCTGGTGCCCTTTCTTTTCTATAAATCGGTCGACCACACCCTGAATGCCACCAACTCCGCCGGGCAGACCGGGCAGAATGCCCAGATGTTCTTCGACATCAGCTCCCGAAACATCAAAAACCTGCATCTTTTCCTGACCCTGTTCGTCGATGAGTTCTCCATCAAAAGGGTCACCGATTCCGAAAGGCATAATTTCCTCTCCTGGAAGGGCGGTTTCCGCCTGAGCAACTGGCCGGTGCAGAACCTTGCCCTTACCGGCGAATTTACCTATACCCTGCCGCTGACCTACCAGCACAATATTTCAACCACCACCTTCGAATCGAACCGTTACCAGATGGGCCATTACCTGCGCGATAATTCGAATGACCTGTTCCTCTCTCTCCGTTACAAGCCCATCCGTGGCCTCACTATCGACCTATCCTATACCCTGGCCCGCCATTACAATGATTACGTTTACAATTATGACCCGGGACTGGATGCTCTTCCTGTCATGCAGGACATTACCTGGCGCAACCAGGTGATCGCTTTGCAGGGCCGGTACGAATTCCTGAACAACGCCTATGTGTTCACCGGCATCAGTTTTGGCAATAATGAGGGGTTTGATGTGGACGGACAAACGGCGGCATACTACCTGAACCGTTATTCCCCGGCATTTTTCCGGGGCAACACCACCACCTTCCGGGCCGGGTTCAATATCGGTTTCTGATATGTAATATCACAGATTCTTGTATTTTTGCAAAATCACGACATATTACAAACTATAAATACTTAAAAAAATGAGAAAAAGACTAACGTTGACATTAGCCTTTATTTTTGCTTTTTGGGCGGGTTATGAAAGTGTTGCCTGCACGAACTTCTTAATTACCAAAGGCGCTTCGAAAGACGGGTCGGTGATGATCACCTATGCCGCCGATTCACATACCCTTTACGGGGAGTTATATCACTGGCCGGCGGCGACCTGGCCTGCCGGCAGCATGCTGGATGTATACGAATGGGACACCGGGAAGTTCCTCGGGCAGATCCCGCAGGTTCCGGTCACCTACAACGTGGTCGGGAACATAAACGAGCACCAGGTGGCCATTGGCGAGACTACCTATGGCGGCCGTAAGGAGCTGGGCAGCCAGCCCGGCGCCATCATGGATTACGGCAGCCTGATGTATATCGCTTTGCAACGCTCCAAAACGGCGCGGGAAGCCATCAAAGTGATCACTGAATTGATGCACGATCACGGCTATGCCAGCTCCGGTGAATCATTCTCCGTGGCCGACGCCAACGAGGTCTGGATCTTCGAAATGATCGGCAAAGGCGAAGGTGAAAAAGGAGCCGTATGGGTGGCTTTGAAGGTTCCCGACGGGTATGTCAGCGCCCATGCCAACCAGGCACGCATTACCACTTTTCCCCGGGCCGACGGAAAAAAATCGATCACCTTCAAACAGCGCGACAAGCTGATGAACCCCTCCGTGGAGTGTTTCTATGCCGATGATGTGATCACTTTTGCACGCGATAAAGGATTTTTTAACGGGAAAGACGCTGATTTCAGCTTTTCCGATGTATATGCGCCGGTCGATTTTGGCGGCGCCCGCTTCTGCGAGATCAGGGTGTGGTCGTTCTTCAAGGACATTAACAAGGACATGCAGCAGTATTACGACTATGTGGTCGGACACATTAAGCACGACGATGTTTTCCCTGACGGGCGGAAGAACGAAAACGGCTTTGCCACCAACCGCATGCCTTTGTGGATCAAGCCAGACCGCCTGATCGACGTGCACGAGGTGATGAACTTCATGCGCGACCACCTGGAAGGCACCCCGCTCGACATGACGCTGGATGCCGGTGCAGGCCCCTTTGGGAAGCCCTATCGCTGGCGGCCCCTCACCTTTGAAGTAGATGGCATTACATACTGCAATGAACGCGCCACGGCCACCCAGCAAACCGGCTTCTGGTTCGTATCACAGTCGCGCTCCTGGCTGCCCGACCCGGTCGGAGGTATCCTCTGGTTTGGCGTCGACGATGCCTCCAGCAGCCTCCTGATGCCCATGTACGGCAGTATGACCCGTGCACCCGAAAAACTGGCGCAAGGTTATGGCTCTATGATGGAATTCGTTGACGACGCCGCTTTCTGGGTGTTCAACCAGATCTCTAATTTCGCCTATACCCGCTATAGTTATATCCATCCCGAAATCCATCATAAACAGCAAACCGATGAACAGCAATTCATGGCGGAAGTGCTGAAATCCGATAATGTCGCAAAAGATATCTATGATATAAGCCCGGAACGCGCTGCGGCATACCTCACCGAGTTTTCCGTATCTACGGCCAACAATGCGGTCCTCGACTGGAAAAAATTCTACGCTTACCTGTTCGTAAAGTTCATGGATGGCAATATCAAAACCGAAACGGAAGTGCCGGAAGGTTATTTGTATCATGCCCCGAAAGTGGAACAACCCGGTTATCCTGAATGGTTCCTCCGTGGTATCGTGGAACAGACCGGCGATAAGCTGAAGGTGATAGGGGAGTAGGATGGTAGGACGGTAGGACGGTAGGATATTGTAATATATTGGCTTTTTTTGGTTATCTTTGTATAATTATTGATACAAAAGGAGATTGTTATGGAACAAGTTAATAAGCCTGAGGAAAAAATCAAACAATCCCGGTTAATAATGTGGATTGCGATCATCCTGGGGGTGGCTGTGATTGCATTGATCATCGTATTATTTATGACCCGGTCGAGCCTGAAAAACCTGCTGACCGAAAAAGAACTGCAGCGTACCGAGCTGCGGCAGGAACTCGATTCACTGCTTGGGGAGCATGAAAAGGTCAAAATAGAATACGGCCAGATCACCGATTCGCTGATGGTGAAAGACAGTGTCATCCAGGCCAATGCGAAAGATATCCGACGCCTGCTCGATACCGAATGGGAATACTACAAAGTGAGGAAAAAGCTGGCCCAGCTCCAGCTGATTGCCCAGGGATATGTCCGGCAGATGGATTCACTATACCGGGTGAACGCCGCACTGGAAGAAGTGAATATCGCCATGCAAAAAGATCTGAAAGATCTGCGGAATGAAAAAGATGAGATTGAAAGAGACCGCCGGGTACTTTCAGACCAGGTAGAGATTGCTGCTATACTGAGGGCTGTCAATATGGAAGCCACCGGTCTGAGGGTCCGGGGAGGCGGTGACAGGGAGACCCCCACCGACAAGGTGCAGCGGGTCGACCAGGTCAGGGTTTGTTTTACGGTTGGAGAAAACAAGATTGCCGCCCCCGGCAAAAAAGACATCCATATCCGTATCGCCAGGCCCGACCAGGAGATCCTTGTCAGAAGCCGCCTGCAAGATTATACTTTTGAATACCAGGGAGAACTGCTGCAGTATTCTATGATGAAAACCATTGATTACCAGAATGAAGCAATAGATCTCTGCGCCTACTGGAATAAAGAGTATTCGGCCCAGGAAATGCGGCCCGGACTGTATCATGTGGATATTTTCTGCGAAGACGCCATCATCGGGCACACGACTTTCACCTTACGTTAGCATAAAGCGTAGAGCTTAGCGCATAGAGCTTAGGGCATAGAGCTTAGGGATTAAATATACTCTCTACGCCCTATGCCCTATGCCCTATGCCCTACGCCCTACGCCCTACGCCCTACGCCCTACGCGCTCTACCCATATCATCCAGAGGAAAAAGATCACCACGTAGAAAAACGGCCGGAAAACATTGTCGTGCGCAAAATCCCAGTATTGCGGTATGGTGATGGTAACTACCGCCAGACCGGTAATGCGGAAAATATTGGTTAAATGCACGATGACAATACCCATCGGTATGAACCAGGCCTTGTGCTTCCAGGGTCCCGGGAAAATCAGCATCAGCAATATGAACTGCAGAATGGGCTTTAATCCTGAACAACTGTGGTTGATACCAAGGTAACCGTTGTTTTCAAAATAGATAACGCGCTTTGCGTCATCGGTTGTAACCGGTATGCGCAATACCCGGATAATAAGCCAGACGCTCTGATCATATACAAGCTGTGACATGACCTCATGGCTCATGTTCATCTGTTCTGTTACCGGCCAGTACCGGGTCTTGTTAGCCCAGTAGCGATATGAAAAGTGCACCGACAGGATAATGATGGCAAATATCAACACGTCACGCAAGACATATAACTTGTATTTTTTTATACTTTTGTTGACCATGCTGTACAACTTTTTCATTTTCTGCCAGTATAATGAATAAGTAAGCGGCTAAATTAAGATTTTTAGTATCTGCCATAACCGATTACATTAAAATGCCTTCTTCCTCGAACAGTCACAGAAGATCCCACAGAAGCAGCCGGCGTAAAAGAAGCCTGCTCGACTTGTTACTGGGGAGAAAAAAGCACGGTTCGCTCAAGGTTTCCTCCTTTCCTGGAATTAACCTTCCAAAGGATTATGATCCTTCGGTGGGCATGAAAAAAACCTATGAGAAAGAGGTTTCAGAAGAACCCTATGAACCTGAAGAAGAACTGACGCCTGAAAAGCCCGTTCAGGCCATTCAGCCTTCATACCCGGAAGAACCGTCCAGGCGACGCTGGTCATTCAGAATGGCCTGGAAGCAATTCCTGATGAATAGGGCCATTCGTAAAGAAGAGCGGATAAAACGCCGGCTCAGAAGAAAAATGCATCGCGAGCAGCTCAAGGAATATCGCAAACTGGAAGCCGGGCAACCGCTGATGTCAAAACTCCTCAGGGGTTCTGAAGAAGAGGACCCGTCAGGAAAATCAAAAAGTGTATCGCTCTTCTCACAGAGAAGCGCTTTCTACCGCAACCTGACCATTGTCATCAACTCCCTGTTGGTCTTCATCGCTTCGTATGTGCTGGTATACCTCTTTTACTGGCTGACCAGCATGCTGGTAGCCTCCTGGTACGGATTGGATTCCATTCTCTATTATTATGATCTGAAATTCAACGACCACTCCAACCTGTGGACCCGTTTCAATATCCTTCTGGTTACCGGTATTCCGCCTTTTCTCTGCCTGTTCCTCGGAATATACCTTTACCGTGTTATCTTTAAACACGCATCGCTTGTCGGACTGCAAAAATTATTCATCCTGTGGACCTCTTTTCACCTGTTTAACCATTTTTTCGGGGCCCTGCCGTCGGGTATCGTCACATCGGAAGGATTTGGCTACGTGGCCGCCTGGATGTATATGAATACGGCATTCAAATTCCTTTTCTCCCTCGTTTCGCTGTTTGTCCTGGGCCTGATCGGCTATTATTCAACACAGCATATTCTAGAAACCTCCGACTCTGTCCACCGCATCAAAAAGGAAAACAGGATATTCTTTATGTTGATTCAGGTAGCGGTCCCATGGCTGATCGGGACCATCATCATGCTGTTGATACGCCTTCCCGAAGGATTTAATTATCCCTATGAAACCCTCATGTTCTTCTCGATGGGCTTCCTGGTCATTCCGCCCTTCTTCAACCAAAAGGTCAAACCCAAATTAAACCTGGTAAAGGTCAAAAAGAAACGGCATATCCATATGGGTTATCTGATGATGGTGCTGTTATTGCTTTCTTTCCTGCGGATCATGCTCGGCATCGGGCTGCATTTCATTATCAGGATCAATATATCCATTTCGCCGGCAGGGTAGTTTGGGGTAATTTGTTGTAATTCGTGGTAATTCATTGTAATTCATTGTAATTCATTGTAATTCGTGGTAATTTGTTATGCTTGATAGGGTTTATTTATTGTTATCTATCAATTTGATGCTATTGATAAAATTATTGAGCTTAATTGCTTGAATTCTTAACAATTCTGCAACTTCTTCATATTGGTCTTGTTTAACCAGTTGCCTTTGATTTAGCAAATCCAACCAAAACCTAGATTCCCACAATGATCCACGAGAATTATAATAAAACCGTAATGAATCTTTATAATGATACCGGCCATATCCTTCCGCAATATTAGCCCCAACTGAATCTATTGCTGAAAGATATTGGTTTCCAATACAATACTTAAGATGTTTTGGTAGATTCTGGTAAATTAACCAACTGATTTCACTTAACTTCAGGGCATTCTTGAAAATTTCAAGATCATATAGACCTTTTCTTTCCATAATTGATAAATATTGATGAATAATATGAAATGATATCCACCATATTTATCCGGTTTTTTATAAAATATACCCGCCCAAAACAAAAATTTTTTTAAAATCAACTTTTCCTCTAATCAACTATACGAATATTTTTCTCCCAATAACAACAAATTACAATGAATTACCACGAATTACAATACACCCCTTACTTCCTCCCAAAATCAGCCGGGATCTCTCCCCAGTCTTTTGTTTCCCACTTCAGCACCTGGTTGGGATAATGATTTTCCTTCAGCCAGTGAATGGCCCTGTCGACCAGTTCGAATAAAGGACCGGTTTTTTTGTTTCGCGGCAGTTTCGTCTTGATGGCCTGATCTTTCAACCATTTGATGGCCGTTTTGGAATCGGAGTAAACCGGCATGCCCTGTTTGTGTTTTTTCAGGTAGGCAAGCGCATGGACGATGGCCAGGAACTCCCCGATATTCACGGTCCCGAGTGGAAATGGCCCCTGGTGGAATAACTGCCTGCCGGTGGCGGTTTCCACCCCCCTGTATTCCAGCACCCCGGGATTGCCGCTGCAGGCGGCGTCGACACTCAGGCTGTTCAGTTCAGGTCTTCCGGCGGCCCTGTTCCCGATATGAGCCTTTGCGATCCTGCGGCCGATATATTCCTTCCAGTCTGAGGTAAACGCTTCCCTGGCCTCCGTTTCCATCTTGAACGCCTTGTAAACCGCTCCATCCACTCCTTTCACCTGCTCCCGGCATTCCTCCCAGGTATCGAAAATCCCCGTTTTTAATCCTTTCCAGACAACATAGTATTTTTTTTCTGCCATGAATGGTTGATTTTGGTGACGAAATTAATGATCATTTGCCGATAAATCAAACCCCTGACAGGTCACACCAGTCAGCGGTTTCTGTAATTTCATCTATCTTTGTTGAAAGCATTTGATATGAGAATCATCCTGTTTATCGCGCTGTTGCCAGCATTCCTGGCTGTTTCCTGCCGGCCCGGTACGGTATATGAAAAACACCGGGATACCAGCGGCCTGGTGTGGAACAGATTCGATGTGAAAACGTTCGAGGTTGACATCCAGGACATTTCACGGGCGTATGATTTCTATATCGCCATCCGCCACCATACCGACATACCTTACAGTAACCTGGAAGTCTATTTCACCCTGTTCACCGCTTCGGGTGAAGTCCGGACCAATAAATATCAGATCCCGGTTAAGGACAAAGAAGGAAAATTGCTGGGCGACGGGCTGGGAAATCTTTGGGACCTGCACTACCGGATTTTCGAGGGCTATACTTTCAACGAGCCGGGCATAAATACATTTGAGATCTCCAGCGCCATGCCCCAGGCAGACCTCGGCGGCATATTACAGGTTGGACTGATCGTCACAAAATCAAAAATATAACCCCCAACTCAACACTCAACACTCACCACTAACGAAGTATTTCCATCACCTTCCCCCTGTCAATAAGCAATTGTTCCCTCAGGGCTGTCAGGTTTTGGAAACGCACCTCATCCCTGATGCGTTCGATAAAAAAGATGGTAATCCGCTCGCCATAGATCTCTTCATCGAAATCAAAAATATTTACCTCGATGGTCAGCTCGCCGGCGTCAATGGTAGGGCGGTAACCAATGTTACCCATGCCTTTGTATGAAATACCATGATAATCCACGCTGCAGGCATAGACGCCAACAGCGGATATGAGCTTGTAATGGTCTTCTATTTCGATATTGGCAGTAGGGAAACCGATGGTCCGGCCGATCCGCTTGCCATAGACGACCGTCCCGCTTATAGAATACAGATACCCCAACAGGCTGTTTGCGAGTCTGATATTGCCATCGATCAGTGCATTCCTGATCTTGGTTGAACTCACCGGCACCCCGTCGAGGATCAGTGCCGGGACCTCCAGCACTTCAAACCCGTGCATCGTACCCAATCCTTTCAGGTCATTATAGCCGCCCAGGCGGTCTTTGCCAAAGTGATGGTCGTAGCCTACGATCAGCTTGTGCGTCCGGATCTTATCCACCAGAAAACGCTTCACGAATTCGGCGCCCGACAGGTTGGAAAATTCGCGGGTAAAGGGTATAATGATCAGATGATCGACCTGACAGCGGCTGATGATCTCGTATTTACGTTCCTGGGTATTGATGAAGCGCAGGTTTCTGCTATCGGGATGGATCACCAGCCGGGGGTGGGGATAAAATGTGACGACCACCGTTTCCCCGCCGCATTTGCGGGCCTCTTCCGCCATAGCCGCAAAGATCTGCTGATGGCCCAGGTGCACCCCGTCGAACGTGCCCACGCTGACCACCGGGTTGGGAACCGGCTGAAAAAGATCGATGCTGTGATATATCTTCACTGACCGCTGTGATTTTTTCGTATCAATCCGCTTTGAATCAAATAATGTGCAATCTGAACAGCATTTGTAGCGGCGCCTTTCCGCAGGTTATCCGCCACGATCCAAAGGTTCAGCCCGCTGGCAATGGTCGTGTCCCGCCTGATCCGGCCGACAAAGACGTCATTACTGCCCCGTGCAAATTTGGGCATGGGATATATTCCTGCCGCCGGGTCATCCTGCACAACGATCCCTTTTTCCCCTGACAGCAGCGCCCTTATATCACGGACCTCAAACGGGCGTTCCAGCTCGATATTGACCGCCTCGGAATGCCCCCCGTAAACCGGAACCCTGACCGCCGTGGCCGTGACCCTGATGCGATCATCACCGATGATCTTACAAGTTTCAAAAGCAAGCTTTTCTTCTTCTGTCGTGTAATCACTGCCTGTAAAATCTCCCGCCTGGGGGATAAGGTTGAGGTCGACCGTGTGGGGATAAAACAGCGGTCCGGCAATCCCTTTCCGTTCGTTCTCCAGTTGCAAAAGGCCTTTGGCCCCGCTTCCCGTTACCGACTGATAAGTGGCCACGACCACACGCCTGATCCCGTATTTCCGGTGCAGCGGCGCCAGCACCATCACCAGTTGGATCGTGGAGCAGTTCGGATTGGCAATGATCCTGTCTTCGGGCCGTATCACACCGGCATTGATCTCGGGAACAACCAGGGGAATGCCCTGTTCCTTCCGCCAGGCCGATGAATTATCGATAACAAAAGAGCCCGTGGCAGCAAATTTTGGCGCCCATTCGCGTGAAACCGAAGCCCCCGCAGAAAAAATGGCGATTTGCGGATGCTGTTCCAGCGCATTTTCCAAAGTGACCACCGCGTATTCCTTATCCCTGTAAACAACCTGCTGCCCCGCCGATCTTTCGGATGCCACCGGCAAAAACAACCCCTCCCCCAGATCCATCTCCTCCATGACCCTGATCATCTCACGGCCCACCAACCCCGTTGCACCTATCACGCAAATCTTCATGACTGCTGAAATTTTCTGCAAAAATAGTCAATTCGTGCATTGGTTCAGGTTTCGGGTTTCTAGTTTCTGGTTTGTAATATCACGAAACACGAAACAAAAAACTCGAACCCCCCCGGGTATATTTCCCAAAAATCCGGATTAACAGAAAAAAGACCATGAGAAAACGAATGTTGTTAATCATCCTGCTTCCTTTCTGGCTGGAGGCTCAGATTTCAGATGATTTTTCCGACGGGGATTTTACAAACAACCCTTCCTGGACGGGCGACGGGGATCATTTCAAGATC
The DNA here is from genome assembly GCA_046484945.1 of Bacteroidales bacterium. GTDB lineage: Bacteria > Bacteroidota > Bacteroidia > Bacteroidales > JAGOPY01 > JAGOPY01. The sequence continues at coordinate 2,179 of JAWOHY010000009.1, read as the reverse complement.
AGTTCATCGACTGCCATTCCCGAACCGATGCGGCCGGCACTACAGCTTGACGCGCCCGGTGCGGGACAATCGGCATTGGGAGTGTCGGTCCATTTGTCCGGATCCTTGGAATGGCACGCCTGGATTAAGCTCAGTTTCAATACGTCCTCAGGCAATTATGCCAGGCTCTACCTGGAAAGCGATTCCGAAGACCTCAAAGGCCCCCTGAACGGTTATTTCATACAAGTGGGCGGTGCCGACGACAGCGCCTGGTTTTGCCGCCAGGATTCCGCTTCCATCATTCCCCTGCTGTGTTTAAACACCGTTTTTACGGGAAATTCCACCAATGCGGTCCGGTTTAAAATTACCAGGCAATCCGACGGCCTCTGGAACTTTCTGGCCGACCCATCTGGCGGATCTTTACTGGAAGAACAGGGCGAAGTGATGGATTTGATATGGCCGGCAGGTGATCACTTTGGAATATTTTGCCAGTACACGGCTTCCAACGTAACTAAATTCTATTTCGACGATTTCTATGCCGGGCCTGCGATCATCGATACCATTCCACCTCTTCTGATTTCAACAACTATCATCAATCCGGAAGAGATCCTGCTGACATTCAGCGAGGCGGTGGACAGGGTAAGTGCTGAAAATGTGATCAATTATGAACTATCCCCGGATATTGGCCATCCATATGAAGCCGTCTGCCTGCTGGATCCTGAAAAAGTATACTTGTTTTTCGACCGGGAAATGCAAAACGGAACGCTTTATGAACTGACAATCAACAATATTCATGATATGGCCGGGAATATTTCCGGTTTGATTACGCACCCCGTTCTGTATTATCTGCCCCAGCCATATGATGTGATCATCACCGAAATTATGGCCGACCCTTCCCCACCGGTCATGCTGCCCGAATATGAATACCTGGAATTATACAACCGGAGCCCTTACGACATTTCGCTGGAAGGATGGGGCCTTCAAATCTCCTCGACAAAATATACCCTTCCCGCCATCACGATAAAATCAGGTGAATTCATACTGGTTTCGGGCCTCCCGGCAGTGCATATACTGAATTTCTTCTGTCCCGTCGTGGGTTTATCTTCTTTCAATCTTCCCAACAGCGGGGCGATGATCCATCTGACGGACCGCAACGAAGAAACGATCTGTTACCTGGAGTATCACATTTCCTGGTATAATGATAAATCAAAGTCAGACGGAGGCTGGTCCATGGAAATGATCCATCCTGAAAATCCATGCCTGGGAGAAGTCAACTGGAGGGCTTCCGGTGATCCTTCGGGCGGAACCCCAGGAAAAGAACCCTGTTTCCAATCATTACCATTGCCTGGTTTTGTTATTGAAAGCATCTGCGTATTGAATGACCGGGAAATAGAAGTGACTTTCAGCGAATCGGTCGGCATTACAAAGGCAGCTGAAATAAATAACTACCAGGCAGCGCCATCTCCCGGTCAGCCGATCGATGTAACGCCCGTGCCCCCATTGTATAAAACCGTGAAACTTGTATTTAATGAAGATATGGTGCCCGGACAGATCTACCAACTTATCATCACCGCCGGTTTTCAAAATTGCATTGGAACGGAAACCACGACCACGATGGAAGGTCTTTTTGCCATTTCTCAACCCGGCAATGCTTTTGACCTGGTTATCAATGAAATACTATTCAATCCTTTGGGAGATGGCGTTGAATATGTAGAGATCTACAACAGATCTGGCAAGGCGATCGGCCTGGACGACCTGTTGCTTGCCACGGTAAAGGAAAGCCCGCCCAATCCGCCCGATACCCAGACATATGCGCTGACTTCCGGTTGTCTGACCCTGTTGCCGGAAGAATATCTGGTACTGACCGCCGATCCCGAAAAAGTGAAGCATCAGTATTTTACTGAAAACCAACATGCTTTCCGGAAAATGATCTCTTTTCCCTCTTATAACAATGATAAGGGTTTTGCGTTGCTGATAAATGAAGAAGGCCTGGTGATCGATGGCCTGAAATATCGCGAGGAGATGCATCTTCCTCTTCTCAATTCATATAAGGGCGTGGCCCTGGAACGGATCTCGCCCGACCGGCTGGGTGACCATTCCAACAACTGGCACTCTCCCGCCGAAGCGGTCGGGTTCGGCACACCAGGATACCGGAATTCACAATTCTCTGGCGAAATGGATAATACGGGTGTTCTTTCGG
>JAWOHY010000273.1:0-3731 GCA_046484945.1 Bacteroidales bacterium | reverse complement strand
CAGTTTATGGTCCAGAGCGGTTATTATCGACACTTTGGGGAACTTGCTGAATTCTCTGGTCCTGATGGAAGACAAATTTACCAGCTTGCTTCAGGTTACGAATGATATAAAATTGTTGTATGCAATCAAAACGTATGTGAATGATCAATTTGATTTCTATCTTGTCAAGCTCAACCAAAACCTAGAAGACGACACCATTTACACACAGCCCTTCACCTACGACAGTCTTTGCCCTTACCAGATCGTTTCGGACACCATCGTGCAGGATGATTGCGGGCTGATTGTAGGCATTGAGGAGGCGGGAGAGCATGGGGGCATGGAGGCATGGGGGCGTGGAGGCGTGGCGGTTTGGCCGAACCCCGTGCGGGAAGTGTTGAGTGTTAAGGTTTTGGGTTTAAGTGATGGACTTGTTTATTCATTGGAGATTTATGATATTTTCGGCAGGCCCGTGCTCTCGGGGGGCTTAGACGGCCGGGAGGGAGAGATCCGCGTGGATGTTTCCGGCTTAGTTCCCGGCATTTACCTGGTAGTTGTGAGGGACCAGGAAAAATGGATTGGATCAGCGAAGGTCGTGGTGGTGCGGTGAGGGAGAGCGCTCATTGAACATTGAACATTGAACGTCGAGCATTGAACATTTCATTTCCCATTTCACATTTCCCATTATTGTGAAATGCGCCTTGGCATCGCGAAATGAGAAATGATTTATTTCTTAGGGAAAAAGTATTATATTTACTTCATTCTTTTTGCTAGTCAGTAAACTATTGGTTATGAATACATTTATCTCCTGCAGGATTTGGGACAAGACGGGACACGCCATACCCCCAAAAGTATCGTACCTGAAAGTATTTCCCAACCCGGCAGGGAGCTATTTTATCATTGAGTACGATTTAAGGGATAAACCAGGGGATGCCTGCATCAAAGTCTCGGATCTGACGGGAAGGGTGATCTCTGAGCTGACACTGAGTGATGCGAGAAACCAACGGATTTATGATACCAGGAAATTATCGGTCGGAATATACCTCATCAAACTTTTCACCGGTAATCAGCTCCTCGAAGTGAAAAAAGTCAATATTTCCAGGTAACCGGCGATGAAAAAATTAATTATATCTCTAATAGGCTTATATTTCTTTTTCCTGTCCACACTACTTCCGGCACAGTCACGGTGGCTGCAAAGTTATTTTCCCGGCCAGAATGTTGTAGCACAGGATTTTTCAGAGTATTATGATCATGGTTACTTGATGACCGGAAAATTTGGCCCGAACTATGTTCATTATGTTTGGCTGTTGAAAACGGATATCAACGGTGAGATCATTTGGCAAAAAACCTTTGGAAATACGGTTTCTTATATAGGTTTTTTCAGTATGGCCACGAACCATTCAGGAGATATCTTCCTTTCAGGGACAACTACTTATTACGGTTCACAAGATCCGCTGATCATGAAACTAAATACTTGCGGAGAGAAAGAATGGTGCCGTATTTTCTATATTCCGAATTCTCTGAATTATGCACATTCGATTGTAGCTACGGAGGATGGCGGCTGTGCCGTTATTTTAAGATATACAGGCACTTTCCCGCCGAATTTCGACGACAGGATTTGCCTGGCCAGGTTCAGTGCAAACGGTGATTTGTTATGGAAACAATGCTATAACAGTACAGATACATTATTAAGAGCTGAAGATTCCAACCATCTCTTTGAAACACCGGATAAAGGTTTTTTAATTACCGGACATTGCTATTATTTGGATACTGCTACTACGAATTTGTATAGGCCCAAACATTACTATATTAAAACCGATTCACTCGGCAATTTCGAATGGGAGACCGTGGTACATACGGATAATAATCTGCAGGGCGGTGATGCCTGGACAACCACCATGGACCCGGGAAATAACTATTACTATTCGTCAGTCAGCCATTATTATCATCAAACTAATTTCTCCTCTCCGGCTTTGATCAAATTAGATTTATCTGGTAATGTAATGGGTATATATGATGTCGTTAGCGGGTATTTCTATGGTGGCTTAACCCATGCAACATTTATTAATAGCAATACATTAACGGCAAGTTGTCCATATGGAAATTCACAAAGTGAAATAGTTAATTTGATTGTAAATATTGATACAATGGGCATCATTCAAAATTATATCGATGCCGGGCCAAATGTTCAAAAGGAAGTACTAACATTAAGCTTTGATCATAAGCTGTTATTCTTCTATAACGTGCTTGAAAACAACCAATTTGATGTCTATTTACGAAAATTAAATCTCAACCTCGAAGACGACACCATTTACACCCAGCCCTTCACCTACGACAGTCTTTGCCCGTACCAGATCGTTTCGGACACCATCGTGCAGGATGATTGCGGGCTGATTGTTGGCATTGAGGAGGCCGGGGAGCATGGGGGCATGGAGGCATGGGGGCGTGGAGACGTGGTGGTATATCCGAACCCAGCGCGGGAAGTGTTGAGTGTTAAGGTTTTGGGTTTAAGTGAGGGAATTGTTTATTCATTGGAGATTTATGATATTTTCGGCAGGCCCGTGCTCTCGGGGGGCTTAGACGGCCGGGAGGGAGAGATTCGCGTGGATGTTTCCGGCTTAGTTCCCGGCATTTACCTGGTAGTTGTGAGGGACCAGGGAAAATGGATTGGATCAGCGAAGTTCGTGGTGGTGCGGTGAAGTAGGCACATACAGTGGTCATACGATTGTCATACGATTGTCATACGGTGGTCATACGATGGTCATACGATTGTCATACGGTTGTCATACGGTAGTCATACGGTAGTCATACGGTAGTCATACGGTAGTCATACGGTAGTCATGCGGTAGTGCCTGCGCCGGAGGCGTGAAATATTTATGGGCAGGCAAATCGATTTTCCCTTTGCCTGTCTGAATCATCATAATTGTTTAACTTTGATCCGTTCAAATCCGTCACATCCGTGTCATCCGTGTGCCATAAATTATTTTGACGATGTTACCCCCTATAGAAACCAGGCCAGCAGATGAGATCAAACGTTTCCAGGAAGAGAAACTCAAAGAACAGCTTCTTTATCTGAAGGAAAAATCGAAATTCTACAGGGACCTTTTCACCAAATATCAAATCGACATTTCCCGCATCAAGCACCTGGAAGATCTTGCCCGTATTCCGGTGACCACGAAAAACGACCTGCAGCAGCGCAACGAGGATTTCATCTGCGTCCCCCGCAACAGGATCATCGATTACATTACCACATCAGGCACCCTGGGCGACCCGGTGACCTTTGCCATGACCGACCGCGACCTCGACCGGCTGGCATACAACGAGGCCATCTCGTTCAACTGCGCCGACGGGGATGAGAACGACACTTACCAGCTCATGACCACCATCGACCGGCGTTTCATGGCAGGGCTGGCCTACTTCCTGGGTGTCAGGAAACTGGGTGCGGGCATTATCCGGGTGGGAAACGGCATGCCAGAATTGCAGTGGGATACCATCCGCCGCTTTCAGCCCAACGCCTTCATCACCGTCCCCTCCTTCATCCTCAAACTGATCGAATACGCCGAAGAGAAAGGGATCGACTACCACTCATCCAGCATCCGGAAAGCCATCTGTATCGGCGAGCCCCTCCGGTACCCTGATTTTTCGCTCACCACCCTTGGCCGCAAGATCAGTGAAAAATGGGACATCCACCTCTATTCAACCTATGCTTCCACTGAAATGGGGACCGCCTTCACCGAATGCCGACACGGTATCGG
>JAWOHY010000250.1:0-9775 GCA_046484945.1 Bacteroidales bacterium | reverse complement strand
TCCAGCAAGCGGGGCTTAGCAGTCCGATTGCGGTACCCTCCCCCGATGTCAGAAGAGTCTTTGTCGAGCACGAGGCCAGCAGGGCAAAATGAGATGGCGCCATGAGACGAATTGTGATGGCCTTGATTCGAGGATATCAACGTTTTCTCTCGCCCTTGCTGGCCAGCAATTGTCGCTTCCACCCGACCTGTTCGCAGTACACGCTGGAGGCTGTGGAGCGCTACGGCGCGGCCAAGGGGCTGTGGCTGGGCGCCAAACGCATCGGCCGTTGCCATCCGTTCAACTCGGGCGGCTACGATCCGGTGCCTTAGTGATCTTGTTGTTGGAGTGATATTGAACACTATGTCGAAAAAACGGGCGCTTGGCCTGTTGCTTCTGTTGGTGATCGTGGCGTTGGCGCTGTCCGGGTGTATGCCGGTGGCGGACGAGCAAGGCAACCTCACCGCGCCGGCGTGGATCGCCTGGCTGTCGACGCCGCTCGCCTTGATCATCGACCTGGTCTACGAAAAAATCCTGACGCCTCTGGGCTTGGCCTCCTACGGCCTGGCCATCATCCTGGTGACGATCCTGATCCGCGTGCTGCTCTATCCGTTGACCAAGAAACAGATGCAGTCGATGAAGAAGATGCAGGCCGTCCAGCCCAAGATGAAGGAACTCCAGGAGAAGTACGGCAAGGACCGCGAGAAGCTCAGCCAGAAACAGATGGAGCTGTACCGCGAGGAGGGCGTCAACCCGGCCGGCGGCTGTCTGCCGCTGCTGATCCAGATGCCGATCCTGTTTGCGTTCTACTACGCGCTGCTGACCTTGGGGCCAAAGCTCGACGAGCCCTTCCTGTGGATCCCGAGCCTGGCTTTCCCCACCTACTTCGGCGGGATGTCCTGGCTGACGCCGGTGACGGTGCAACACATCCTGTCCCCCGAGGTGTTGCCCTATCTGATCTTGCCGGTGGTGTACATCGTCTCGCAGTTCATCATGCAGCGCATGAGCCAGGCGGCCAACCCCAGCTCCCTGCCGGGCTCCACCAACACGATCATGATGTTGATGCCGGTCATGTTCGGTTACATCACCCTGATCGTGCCGTCGGGCCTGTCCTTGTACTGGGTGACCTCCAATATCCTGCAGATCATCCAACAAGGGTTGACGACGGGCTGGACGGGCCTGTGGCCGCTGCGAGCGCCCGCCCAGGCCACGGCCGGCAGCGCCAAAGGCAGATGGCATTTTACCGTAACCTCTGTTTTTCTATGTCTTCAAAACCACATGGACTCGATAAGATACACTGGTAGGGGGGTGCCTGCTTCACATGCAGGAGGTCACAGGTTCTAACCCCCTTGGATTTGTTCCACCATTAACATAGTTGCCCATTTTCCACTGAATAAATAAGTATTCAGCATCATTTATAATCCAGATTTCATAAGCAGATGTGTGATAGAAAATAATAAAGTGATAAGCAAAAGTGAAATTGCTCGTTAATAAGCGTGTAAGAAATTGTCCGTTAACACCATAGATAAATTAATATGCGATTATAGAATAAAACTGTTTTACTGATATACGATGAATATATAAGTGATTTTACTTGAATTTAACTGTTTTTCGGGTGAATAGCGGTTTAATATCTACTTATTTAAATAACTGTTTATTATTTTAAATATCATATTTTAATTATTTTGTTGACAAAATAACAATTAATAAGTATATTACTTCTATAATAACTATTTTACGGAGTTGACCTATGAAATTAAACATTTTGGAAAAACGGTTGGTTGGTTATGCTCATCTGCTGGATGTATTTGATCTTTCAGTAATACCTAACTGGCATAAGTCATCTGTATCTTCAACTGCAGCTCATCGTATAAAAGTTCACAATGGGATCGTTGATGAAGTTTATCCTGCAAAATATTGGCCTGGTGAAATGATTGGTGATCATCTTGAATTTGCTCTAAAATATGATGGTGTAAATTTAAGTATATTAAAATGTATATTTAATGCTGTTCCTCAAACTGACATTGTTGATTATATTAAGTTGAAGCCCATAGGCAAGTATGCACGAAGAATCTGGTTTTTTTATGAATTTATAATGGGAAAACAACTTCCTATAGATAATATTACAAAAGGAAACTACATCGAAGCGTTGGAACCTGATATTTATTATACTATCAAATCCGGTGAAAATTCACAACGACACCGTGTAGTGAATAATCTGCTCGGACTTAAAGAATTCTGTCCGATTATAAGAAAAACAGATAAACTGAAAATGATGGATGCGGTTGATTGGCATGAGAGATGCGATAGCATTGTTAAGGCTTATCCACTTGATTTAATTCAAAGGGCATTAAGCTATTTATATAATAAAGAAACCAAGTCTTCTTTTGAAATTGAGCATATAAAACCAAGTGCTTCACGTTCTGAAAAATTTATTGCTTCATTGGAGCTTGCTGAAAAAGAGGATTTCTGTAAGAAAGATTTATTGATCGAGTTACAAAACCGGATCGTTGATCCACGATTTATGGACAAAGAGTATAGAACCATTCAAAATTATGTTGGGCAAACTGTTGCCTATCAAAAAGAAATGATTCATTTCATCTGCCCAAAACCTGAGGATCTACCAGAACTAATGGATGGACTGATAGAAACTCATAAACGAATGAAAAATGGGGATGTATCACCTGTGATTCATGCTTCCGTAATATCATATGGCTTTGTTTTCCTGCATCCTTTTGAAGACGGAAATGGGCGGATTCATAGATTTCTTTTACACAATATCCTTGCAATTCAAGGAATGGTGCCAAAAGGATTGATGCTCCCTATTTCAGCGGTAATGTTGAAGAACCCATCAGATTACAATGCTTCTCTGGAAAGCTTCTCTCGACCCTTGCTGCAGCTTGTCGATTATAAACTGGATGAAACAGGCATAATGAAAGTTTTTAATGAAACTTCCTGCTGGTATCAATACATAGATATGACAGCACAAGCTGAAGCTCTATATGAGTTTATTAACAAGACTATTTCGAATGAACTTGTTGAAGAACTCAACTTTCTTGAAAACTATGATAAAACAAAAAAGGCAATTCAGAATATAATTGATATGCCAGATCATCTGATCGATTTATTCATTCAGCTTTGTCTTCAGAATAATGGAAGTTTGTCCGAAAGAAAAAGATCTTCGCATTTTAAATTCCTAACTGATAAAGAGCTTGTCGATATGGAGCGAGTTATAAAAAATGGATATACTCGCAATATGAACATGTGAAATTAATTAACAGTAAATGATAGTATTATTATATAGGACCATCAACCACAAAAAAAATAATCACCACAAATCGCCTTACACAAACATATACACCCAATAACTTTGAATCACGCATATTCACCAAAATCAAATCTACTACCTCATAAGACGTTGTCAACTTGTTGTTGGTCTTTTTGAGACCCTCCTCTTTGTTCCTTTCCCGTCATACTGGCATGCCACCATATTTTATGGTGGTCAGTGCTTTTTTCAGGTAGTGTCAACAATTTTTCATACAATTGAATCTGGTTGTTTCGTTCATTTTTTTGTTTACAAGATTTATCTTTGCTTCCATCAGACTAAGGACTTTTTAGTATCATATATACTAGATACTTGATTAGAGGACGGATAGTGATATTGTTAAAAACGATAAAGGTTTGAAATTGTTCACTGAGGTGATAATTACTTTTTAGGATCTGGTGTCTTATGATGTGGGGGTTCGAGTCCCTTCACCTGCACCAGACGCACATAATCCGAACCCATCATGACAGGTGACTCCTGTTGGCGATGGGTTCGGAGTTGTGATATCTTTGGTTTAATTTGAAATTCTACACCTGATATGCAATAATTAATTCATTGCGAAGTATCAATATGGGCATTGTGAATGACCTGACAATTGAACCATGGCGCGATGCAACAGGGGCAGCTGTCGAAATCACCTATGTTTTTCTGGATATCACGGGGTAACAAAGCGTTAAGCAACCCGCGAAAAGCCATCGAAAGAAGGAAAGACCATGAAGGAAAAGCCGCAAGATATAAGACAGACACCCGTCGATGCGGCAACGTTGCGAAAACGAGCCGAAGAGCAAGCCGGGTCCTTAGAGCAGACCTTCCTGTCTACTCATTCCCCTGAAGAAATTCTGCGAATTCTTCATGAACTTCATGTGCACCAGATCGAATTGGAGATGCAGAACGAGGAGCTTCGCATGGCCCGGATGCAGATCGAAGCCTGTCGGGCACGCTATTTCGACCTCTATGACTTGGCTCCGGTGGGTTACTGTACGATAAGCGAGAAGGGGATTATTCTCGAGACAAACTTAACATTCACAAAAATGTTGGGTGTGAATAGACGAATAACAATAGAGAAACCTTTTTCAGCGTTTATCCTGAGCGAAGATCAGCACATTTATTATCTGCTTCAAAAGGAGTCCTTCGATACGGGCAATCAGCAAACAGGTGAGGTTCGTATGATAAGAAGCGACAAAACGACATTCTGGGCTTCTCTGCAGGCTACAACACTTCAAGATGAAGACGGTGCGAAGTGTTTGCGTGTCATAATTTCAGATGTCAGTATGCAAAAAATGGCTGAGAAAAAACTGCAGGAGAGAGAGGCAGAGAACCGGGCAATTGTTGAGCTTGTTCCGGATATAATCTACCGGCTGGGCATAGACGGGCAGTATCTCGATGTCAAGATTTCTTCAGAAGGGAAACTGGCCTCGCCAAAGGAAGTCATCCTGAAGAAGAACATCAAAGATGTGGTCCCTTCGGAAGTCGCCTCCTTGATGCTTGATGCAATCAGAAAAGCCGTTGCCACAAATGAACTTCAGGTTCTCGAATACGAACTGGCGGTTCCAGCGGGGAGGACAATACTTGAGGCACGCATCCAAAAACTCACTGACGATGAAGTACTCGCCTTTGTACGTGACATCACAAAGCGCAGGCAGGCGGAGGAGACATTGCAAGTGGAACGGGATCTTTTTCAGCGCTACCTGAATACAGTGGACACAATTATCGTCTCACTGGACTCATCAGGTAATATCACCATGATGAACCGATATGGGATGGAACTGCTCGGCTACAACGCAGAGCAAATCATAGGCAAAAACTGGTTTACCACGGTGCTGGACCAGTCTGAGGGGACAGAGCAGGTCTATGCTGTGTTTCAGAATATTATTCAAGGAGAACTGGATATTGTAAGGCACTATGAGAATGAAGTGCTCACAGCAACAGGAGAGCGCCGCCTGATTGACTGGAGCAACAACTACCTGTATGATCTCCAGGGTCGTATTGTTGGAACCTTGAGTTCCGGTATGGATATCACCGAGCGGAAACTGGTTGAAGAAAAAATTGCAAAACAGAATAGCCTGCTTGCAAAGCTTCCGGAGCAAATCCCGGGTGTTATTTATCAGTATCGCTATCATCCAGACGGCAGACACTATTTTCCCTATGCATCAAGTGCAATTTGGAATGTATATGAAGTGACACCGGATGAAGTAAAAGAAGACGCTTCAAAAGTATTGTCGAGATTACATCCTGATGATTACAATAACGTGATGGAAGGAATCGTAGAATCGTCAAAAACCTTAGAGAATTGGGAAGATGAATATAGAGTGGTATTACCAAAGCAGGGAGAACGCTGGGTCAGGGGAATAGCAAAACCGGAGAAATTGGAAGATGGCAGCGTTTTATGGCATGGTTATATTTCAGACATCACTGAGCGTAAAATAATTGAAGATCAGCTTGATCAGCATTTGAAAGATTTATTGGAGTCACAACGAATTGCACATATAGGAACCTGGAGATTGGATTTGGCGACCAATCAAGTGGTGTGGTCGGAGGAACTATACAAAATGTATGGATTTGATCCTACTCTTCCACCCCCGCCATACACAGAACATATGAAGTTATTCACACCGGAAAGTTGGGATAGATTATCGACCTCCCTTGAATATACGAGGACAACAGGAAACCCATATGAACTGGAACTCAAAACTGTAACCATAGACGGGTCGAATGGATGGATGTGGGTACGGGGTGAGGCTGAAACAGATTCAGAAGGCAACATCATTGCTCTCTGGGGAGCCGCACAGGACATCACCGAGCAAAAAAAGGTAGAACATAATCTGAGAAGCAGCAACGAACAAAACCAAAGGATCCTTGAAAACCTGCAGGATGCGTACTTCCAAGTAGATCTTGCCGGAAATATTGTACTCATTAATCCTGCTGCTAACAAAATATTTGGCTTTGATGATGAAGAGATGATAGGTATGCCAGCCATAAACCTCTATGCCGATGCCAATGAAAGAAATAGCCTTCTGGAAGAAATACAATCCAAGGGTAATGTAAAGGATTTAATTTCAAAAAGAGTACATAAAGACGGTTCAATATTCTGGGCATCCTTAAATGCACAGTTTCTTCGCAACGAAGACGGGGAGGTCGTTGGCGTGGAAGGTGCTGTACGCGATATTTCCGAAAGGATAAGGTTAACTGAAGAGTTGGAGCAGCATTTTGATGTCATGGCCAAAAGACTACATCAAACGGTTAATGCAATATCAAAAATCGGTGAGCTTAGGGATGCATATACTGCAGGCCATCAAAAAAGAGTTGCAGAGTTGGCCTGTGCAATAGGCTCAAAAATGGGACTCACGGATGAACAGATCCATAATCTTTCATTTGGAGGCCTTATCCACGATACAGGCAAATTTTTTATTCCTTCAGATATTCTGAACAAGCCCGGCAAAGTATCTGATCTTGAGTATAAAATATTACAAACCCATGTTGAAGAAAGCTACAATGTAGTTAAAGAGATTGATTTTCCGGAAGAAATCCACACAATGATACATCAACATCACGAAAGACTGGATGGTTCAGGATATCCTCAGGGGCTATCAGGAGATGAAATCATTCTGGAAAGCAGAATTATGGCAGTCGCTGACGTCGTAGAGGCCATGAGCTCGCACCGTCCATATAGGGCAGCTTTAGGCATTGACGCTGCGCTTGAAGAAATCCTGCTGCACAGGGGAACCAAATTTGATGCGGAAGTAGTAGACATTTGCATTCAGCTTATTAAAGAAGATGGGTATACACTGTAATCATCGTAGACCGAATGACAGGAAATCATGGATTAAGACCAAATAATGTACATCGTTCAATCCGTATATTGCAGAGGTGTTTATAAATCAAGTGCGGCAGAAAACTGCTTCTCTTTTTCTATAAACCTTCTCATCGGACTCCCCTTGTCTAAGGATTTGTCCGTCCCCCCTAGTGTCAACAATTTTTCACACAAATGAATCTGGTTGTTTCGTTCATTTTTCTATTTACAAGAATCAAATCTGCTTCCATCAGCATGGATGACTTTTTTGTATCATATATACAAAATACTTGATTAGAAGACGGATAGTGATATAATCTAAAAGCGATAAAGGTTTGAATCGTTCACTGAGGTGACAATTCCTTTTTAGGATCTGGTGTCTTTGATGTGGGGGTTCGAGTCCCTACACCCGCACCAGATTACCCCAACGGAGGAACCATGAACAAGACTACGATAAAATTCATATCCATCATCATCGCAGGGCTGTTTTTCCTTTCCACCCTATTGCTCATATTCATCAGCCTGATTTCCATGTAGGGAAGGACCGCGTATTTATTCACTGAAAAGCATATACAATCCCGGGTGAATAAATGTATAATTGGGATAGATAAAAGATACAAGGTGATGCAGTGTTTTTCAAAGATGGCGCCCTGGGCGAACAATTGAAATATATGGATCTTGATTTTACCAATCCTTTTACGCTCATAGGGATTCTGATTGACATCGCCATCGTCTCCTACCTGGCATACAAAATCATGGTCCTTCTGAAAGAAACCAGGGCTTCCAGCCTTCTGAAGGGTCTCCTGCTGATTCTGGTGCTGGCGCTGGTGAGCAAGATCCTCAACCTCAGGACCATCTCCTACCTGTTGGACAACATCCTGACCTTTGCCGCCCTGTCCATCGTGGTGATTTTCCAACCGGAATTGCGGAAGATCCTGGAAAAAATCGGTGCAAGCGGATTCAAGAAATTCTTTGTGGTGAACAGTGAGGAAAAGAAAATACAGACCATTTCAATGATCGACGAGCTGGTAAAAGCCTGTGTGGAATTGTCTGCACAGTACATCGGTGCCATCATCATCGTGGAACGGGAAGTAAAGATCGGCGAATTCATCAACACCGGCCTGAAAATGGACTCGGAAACCACCAGTCAGCTTTTACAGAATATTTTTTCCCCCAATACGCCCCTCCATGACGGGGCGGTGATCATCCGGGGCGACAGGATCATGGCTGCAGCCTGTTTCCTTCCCCTGACGGACAACCAGAACCTGAGCAAGGAGCTGGGATCAAGACACAGGGCGGCACTGGGGATTACGGAGATTTCCGATTGCATCGCCGTCGTGGTCTCTGAGGAATCCGGCAAGATCTCTTATTCCCTCAATGGGGGACTGGTGAGAAACCTGACGCAGGACACTTTACGGAAAGCCCTGGTCACCAATCTCATCCAGGAGGAGAAGGAGAAGGCAGGCGTCAAGAAAAGACTATGGAAAAGGAGAACGCCAGGTGCTAAAAAGAATCAGGCATAACTTGATCCTCAAAATATTGTCCGTGCTATTCGCAGGGGTCTTATGGCTGATCGTTTACAACATCAACAATCCTTTGGAGAGCCGGAACGTGGAAGTGGACATCGTTTTCCTCAACGAAGCCTCCCTTGCAGCCAACAACCTGAAAGTGACCAATGATTACAGAAGGCAGGTGACGGCGCAGATCAGCGGAAGAAAATCCCAGCTTGACCAGACCCTTCAACGGGACCTTAGGGCCATGGCGGATTTCAGCACGGTCACCAACGAGGGAACAGAGTTCATCCGGGTGGAGTCCATCCAGTATCTCGGAGAGCAGAACATCCGTTACGTCATCAGGGAGGATGACCGTATCAACCTGGTGGTGGAAAAAATCGTAACGGGGGATTACCCCATCCGGATCGAAGCGACAGGCCAGCCGGAGGAACAATACCACCTTGTCGGCATCACCGTGAGACCCGAGAATTATTCTGTCAAAGAAACCGACAGCCTCATCGGCCGGATCGACCATGCGGTCGTCCGGGTGGACCTGGAAGGCAACAAAGGCAACAGCACAAGGCGCATATATACGGAGATATACGGCAAGGACGGCCGGATCATCAACGAACTGAGCAACTACTTCATCGTGGATGTCACCATTGAGGTGGCCAAGGAAGTCCCCGTGATCCCCTCAACCATCGGGTCTCTTCCTGCCGACCATGTCGTGGTGAGCCTCATGGCGATACCTGAGAAAATCCTGGTATCCGGGCCTGCCAGTGAGCTGGGGCCCCTGGAGTCCGTCCGGACTGAGAATATTGACCTGGGCGGACAGACCGAGCCTTTCAGCGCCACGGTACGGCTGACGACGATTCCCCAGAACAGCCGGGTTGTTGGCCGATCGGACATCATGGAGGTCTCAGTCTATGTGGAAAAACTGGCGGAGCGAACCTTCACCTTCACAAGAAATGAGATCGAAGTCCGGTATGCGGACACAACGGGAACCTATTCCTATGTGATTACAGAACCCACCATATCCTTTGTCCTCAAGGGCAGAAGACTGCATGTCAATGAGATTGAGAAAAGCCAGCTGAACCCATATATCGATGTTGCGGGCATGAAAGACGAGACCCGACTTATCCCGGTGCGGATCAGCGTTCCGGAAAACACCCTGCAGGTCAATTATCC
>JAWOHY010000161.1:0-18305 GCA_046484945.1 Bacteroidales bacterium | reverse complement strand
TGAAAAAGGTGCTTTCTGCCGTTTTTCCCTCCTATAAATCCCTATGGTGCCAGGTGTTAGAATTTATGAGAATACAGCAAGAATCCCGCGGTTATTTTTCGGGATCGAAAAACATCATCCTCAATCCTAATTTTTCAGTTTAAATCCCTGAGAAACCATTAATAGCGAAATGTTTTTAGACAGACTGACGCCCTACGCCCTATTTATGCACTCTTCTCACAAACTCCTCCACCTCCGGCACACCGCCCTGGTACACGAGGTAGCCGTTGTAAGGCTCGCGCAGGGTGATCTCGTCGTTGACGGGGGTCATCATCATTTTTCGGACTTTTTCGGGGTCGTTTGTCTGGCCAAGTATCCAGCTCAGTTTTACCCAGGCGACTTCGGGGAGCATATTGCCGGCGGGGATGACGCCTTTGGCCATCATATCGCGCCCGGTGTCGTAAACGAACATGTGCACGTAACCCCAGATGGTCTGCACGGTCATATAAACATGCACCCCTTTTTCTTTCGCTTTTACCAGCGCCGGGTAGAGTTCTTTGTTGACGTGGCCGAGACCTGTCCCGACAATGATAATCCCCCGGTAGCCCGCATCGATCAGCGATTCCATCGTATCGGGTTTTATCCCCGGGTAGTAATACAGCATCGTTACCTCATCGCTGAAATAGGGATAAATGCTGACATTCCTGTCGTTGCGGCGTTTGTTGTATTTTTTATGGATGGGGATGATCTCTTTCTTATTGACCATGGCTACCGGCACGTCGCCGATGGTCCGGAAAGTGGACCGGTAGGAGGAATGCATTTTCCTGACGCGTGTACCTTTGTGCAACAGGCCGTATTCGTCGGAAGTGGGGCCGAACATGCAGACCATTACCTCGGCGATGTCGCCGTGGCCTGCCGCTTTCATGGCATGTTGCAGGTTCAGCGCCGCGTCGGAGCTGGGGCGATCGCTGGAACGCTGGGAGCCTACCAAAATGATAGGGACAGGCAGGTTCTGGCACATGAACGTCAAAACGGCGCCTGTGTGGTGCAGGGTGTCGGTGCCATGACCGATCACGATCCCGTCGACCCCCTTTTCGATCTCTTTGCCAATGGCTTTCGATAGCGCCACGTATTGCTTCGGGCCCATATTTTCACTGAATACGGCAAAGATCTTTTCCGTTTCCAGGTTACAGATATCGGCCAATTCAGGAACAGCGCCGTAAAGCTCGCCGGGGGTGAAAGCCGGGATCACGGCACCGGTCCGGTAATCCAGCCGGGAAGCGATCGTCCCGCCGGTTCCCAGCAGCTTGACCCTCGGCAAACCAGGCGTTACCGGGAACTCCTTTTCCGGTATCTTGTACACGGCTTTCTTGTAGCCGGTCTCCTTCATGTCGGTGATCGTCCGGATATCCACGCCGATGTTATATCCCGTCGGGATCTTGATCACGATGTGCTTGTCGTCGTCGTTCTCGGAACGCGGTAATACCGTGCCGGTGAAGGTTCCGCGGGTGGTGTCAATAATCGTTTGCCCCCATACGCGGGTGTTGAACTTTTTGAGCACTTCAAGCGCATCGCCTTTGTAACCCTGGAAAATATCGTCAGTCATATTGATGATTTGTTTCTCACAGATTTGCACAGATGTAAACACAGATATTCACTGATCTGTGTTAATCTGTGATGGAATCTGAGTAAATCTGTGAGAAATTAAACACTAATTCAATTTAATTATTTCTTTGCTTAATTCTGTCAGGTCAACATTTCCCAGCGCGATCTTCCGCAATTCACCCATCACCCAGTTCTGCATGGTTTCGGGCTTGTCTGATTTCCCGATCTGCCGGAACTTCTTTTGCAGGAATTCGGCCTTTGCCAGGACTTCTTCCTTCTTTACCCTTTTAAACCCGATGCTGGTCAGTACCGATTCGAAATCCATCTTTGGATGGGCATAGATTACAGGCAGCATGTTACCGGCCAGCATCAGGTCCAGGTTATTGTCTTTCAGGAATTTGAACAGGTCGAACAACTGTTCATAAGCAAATTCGACCGACCGGTCATACCGGCCTTCCACCCATTTCAGGTGGTGCCCGAAAAAAGTTCCGATCAGCCGGGGGTTCAGCTTCAGCTCTTTCACGATCTTTTCAATCACCGGGTAAAGGTTTTTTGAGAAGATGTAAGTGTAGGTGTCTTCGGGGATGCTCCATTTCTTCATCTGCTGGTAACGTTCGAAAACGTCTGTAGGAATATTTTGCCGCAGCCGTTCGATGTGTTCGTCTTCCAGCGGGATGGGGGCGCTGTCGGTATCGGGATACATCCGGTCGGCACCGGGAAGTACGCGTTCGAAGATAGTGGTTCCGTTTTCGAATGATTTCCGGGTTTCGTTCGGCACGCATTCAAATGCCATTTTGCAGCGCTCTTCGATGGTTTCCAGGGCAGTTGCGATATCGGCTTCCGGGCCCCAGAAGATCAGCTGGGCATCGTTTTCCTTCGCCTTGAAAAGTTTCCGGATCTGTTCCCAGTCTTTTTGCGGCACCAGCGGTGTCAGGTCTTCCGAATGCGCCATGTGGGGTTTTTCGATGCAGGCGATCACCTTCAGGCGGTCGCTGATCTCATCGGCGAAAATTTTTCCGGGCTGGGTGAAATGGGAAAGGATGCCTTTGAATTCGGGCAGATTCACTGCAATGATCTTATTTTTGTTGTTCCGGGCCTCCCGCAACGGTTTATACCTGAAATTGAAGGTGTGGTAGGATATCTGTTTATGGGAGATCTTCCAGGAGGCATGATCCTTCACCCTTTTTTTTAGTTGTTCCCGGATATGTAAAAGCGCCCATTGCCTGAAACATTCGTTATGGGTGAGTTCGGGGATCCATTTGGTGTGGGCCACCCCTTTTATCTCCACGCGCGAACCGCCGCGGCAGCTCACGTTCACATCCTGGCGCCCCGCTCCCATGCCGGTACGCACTTTGCCGGTGCTCCGGTTGAGGAAACGGATATAATTATTGGCTTCTTTCACCTCTTCGGGGTTGGCGCAGTCGGGGTAGGTGACCGTTTCGATCAGGGGCATCCCCAGCCGGTCGGTTTTATACCCTCTTTGGTGCCCCACGTCCCACATCTCGCGGCAGGAATCTTCTTCGAGGCTGAGCTGGATCAGGCGCACTTTCTTGTTTTTCAGCGGGATCTCACCTTCAACGCCGATGATGGCAGTTCGCTGGAAACCGGTCGGGATGCTGCCGTCGAGGTATTGCTTGCGGGTGATGTGCACCTCCCCGACGATGTTCAGTTTCGATAACAGTGATATTTCAATGGCGATATCCAGCGCCTCCTGGTCGATCTTGAAAGGCGGGGTATCGTCAACGTCATAGGTGCAGGCCGTTTCATTTTTGATCCGGTAAACGATCTCTTTTTTCGTCTTGAACTCCATCAGCGCCGTGCCGTCGTATTCGCCCAGCTCGCTCAGGGTCGGGCGCATGTGCCGGATCAGCTCCGCGTCGTATTCCTCGTGCCGGTTGTACAACCCGGCCGGACAGCGGCAGAACAGCTTGTATCTGGTGAGCAGTTGCTGGTGGACCTCCAGTCCCGACTTGAAGCCGATCCGGTCGTAGTCGGCCTGGGTGGCTTGTTTCCGGGGAACGTAACCAATCGCTTCGCGGGTCCTGGTGTAGTTGGTTCTGGGATCAAATGATGATTTCGCCATGGTGCTGTTAAGAGATTAACAAGGGGGCAAAAGTAAGGAAATTTGATATTGTGATGCCAAATGAATATTACCTTTACCGGCAGATTTAGCAGAAATTATAGTATGAAAAGGATTCTGGTGACAGGCACGGCCGGCTTCATAGGGTTTCATGTAGCGAAGAGGCTTCTGGACGAGGGGTATGAGGTGACTGGCCTGGATTGCATCAACGATTATTACGATGTGAACCTGAAGTATGCCCGGCTTCGTGAGCTTGGGATTGATCAAAATCTGATCAGGGACTCCATCCCTGTTCAAAGCGCCAGGTATCCTTCCCATCAATTCATTAAACTCCGTTTAGAGGACAGGGACTCCATCCCGGCATTGTTCCGGAAGAGCGGGTTCGACACGGTGATCCACCTGGCGGCGCAGGCCGGGGTGCGCTATTCGCTGGAGAATCCCTGGGCTTACATTGAGAGCAATATCATTGGCTATCTGAACATCCTGGAAGCCTGCCGGCATTTCCCGGTGGAACACCTCGTCTTTGCTTCCAGTTCGAGCGTTTACGGCCTTAACAAGAAGATGCCGCTGTCGGTTTCCGACAACGTCGATCACCCCATCAGCCTCTATGCCGCTACCAAGAAATCGGATGAATTGATGTCGCATGTTTACAGCCATCTGTATGGCATCCCGGTGACCGGCCTGCGGTTTTTCACGGTTTACGGCCCCTGGGGCAGGCCCGATATGGCGCTGTTCCTTTTCACAAAAGCGATCCTTGAGGGCAAACCCATCGAAATTTATAACCATGGGAAGATGATCAGGGATTTCACTTATGTAGACGATATCGTGGAGGGCATTGTGCGGGTGGCCAGAAAACCCCCGGCGGGCGACCCTTCCTGGAGCGGCAAGAACCCCGACCCGTCATCCTCCCCCGCCTGCTACAGGCTCTGCAACATCGGCAACTCCAGCCCCGTTAAGCTGGAAGATTTCATCGATGCCATCGAACAGGAACTCGGCAGGAAAGCGGAAAGGATTTACCTGCCCATGCAACCGGGCGATGTGCCGGAGACGTTTGCGGATGTGAGGAAGCTGGAAGAGGAGTTTGGGTACAGGCCGGAAACCGGGGTGAGTGTGGGGATACAGGTGTTTGTTCAATGGTATAAGGAATTTTTTTCTATTAAACCATAACTACTTCAGCCAAAAGCTTTTTATGAGTTGTAAATCCTGGGAGTTACATTCGCCAACATTTGATTACGAGGCATCCTATCCTGACTATAATGAGCCATGGTCAGGCCACAAGCTTTTCGCTTATGATCTCATCGCTAATGTAAAGCCAAAAAATATTGTTGAGCTTGGCACGTATAAAGGGACCTCTTTTTTTGCTTTTTGCCAGGCAGTCAAGGATTTGAATCTGGCAACGAAACTTAACGCGGTTGATACATGGCAGGGAGATCCACATGCCGGCTTTTACAAGGAAGATATTTATGAGAAATTCATCTTCATCAAGGAGAGTTATTACAATAATCAGAATTTAAATATCATCAGGGAGAGATTTGATGAAGCAGTTAATCAGTTTAGGGATAATTCAATCGAATTGTTGCACATTGACGGATATCATACATACGAAGCTGTTAAGCATGATTTTGACACCTGGTTTCCGAAGCTGTCCGCTGATGGCATACTATTATTTCATGATACGGCCGAGGAAAGAGGAGATTTCGGAGTATATAAACTTTGGGATGAACTATGTAAGCGATATGCAAATCATATTACTTTTTTACATTCTCATGGATTGGGTATAATTTTCCTGGGAAATGCAGTTAAATATTACAATCTGCTACTGGAACGAGTTCTCAAATTTGATGACTATTATAAGCTTGCCAGTTTCATGGAAAAAAATGCCGGCCAACGCATAAAGAAGGAATCTGAAACGATTGAGCATTACGGCGAATTGCAATCAATCACCGCCAGCCTGATTTCAAAGAATAAGGATCTGGAGAATGTCGTGAGGAGGCAAAAGGATCAAATCAATAAAGATAAGAAGAAATTTGAAGATATACGAAATTCATTGACATGGCGGTTGGGGAGATTAATATTGACCCCTTTTATTTTTCTCAGATTATCTAAAACGGTATTCCAATTCAATATTTCCCATGCATTCGAAGCACTCTTAGCAAACCTGACAAGAGCTTTCTGTCCAGTAGAATACACAGGACCAAAACTAGTTGACCGGATCGTACCTGCTAATAAAAATGTAATTTATACGGTTATCCTTGGTGATTATGATCACTTAAAAGAACCTGAAAGCAAAGCCGTTGGATGGGATTATATATGCTTTACCGACCGTAGTGATCTGAAATCGAATATATGGACAATCGTGAGGGTTAAGTGTCCACCTGGGTTAAATCATAAAAGATGTAACGGATATTTCAAAACTATTCCTTTCAGATATTTACAAGAATACGATTTGAGCCTTCTGATCGATGGGTCTGTTTCGATTCATTGTGATCTCAACGACTTTATAGAAAAGAGCCTGCCACCCGGTTTAAGTATGGCCACCTTAAAAAATCCTCACCGTGATTGCATTTACGAAGCGGCTGAAAAAGTGAAAGAATTAAAAAAGGATTTGCCTGTGATCGTCGACAAACAAATGCAGAAATACCGGAATGATGGGTTCCCGGAGCATTTCGGGCTGGTTTGGGCGGCATTGATTATAAGAAGGCATAATGATAAAAACCTCAGGAGACATAGTTTGTTATGGCTAAAAGAGATTATCAGTCATAGTCAAAGGGATCAGCTCAGCTTCAATTACATACTGTGGAAGTACCGTTTGATAGATCCCGTTTTACTTGAACCTGAGATTTTACATTCTGATTTTAAAATTCACCCGCATAATTACAGACAGATTTTTGAATGATAACATTTCTTACGAACCGAGGCGCCCGGAATATCTCATCATGGTGCATTATCCTTGCTCGAACTCTCTCAACCTTTCTCTGAGCAGTGCCTTTATATCATCGTGACCTGACAGGGGCATCAGGCCATATTCATCGTCAGTGATTTTAAACAGGAATTCCTCCCCGGCATGGCCATACTTGGTCGGTGTAATAATGAATTCATCATCTGCCCGGAAATAGAAATAAGGAGGGTATGCCACGCTTTTTAACGTATTGCCGATATCAAAGGCTATACTGAATTTTTCAGGGATTTCTGTGCCGGCAATGATGTTTTTCCATCGACTGACCCCATTTGTGATAAAAGGATTATCCCCAAAAAACATTTCCGTAATGGTAGGTGAAAGATCTGACAGGTTCATGATGCCTTTTATTCTGGCTGATACATCCTGACCGGCCATTTTTATGATCATCGGAATTGAAAGCACATTCGGGTGGGGCATATGGTGATGGAAAATAGCATCGTCATAAGAAAGTATCTCTCCGTGGGGCGATACCAGGACGATCGTACTTTTGTCATAAAGCCCTTCATGCTTCAGGATGTTGATGAATTGTCCAAACAAATGATCAAAATAGGTCATACAGCTCTTATACTGGCTGACGGGATAACGGAAATCCTTCACGTTTTTGAGCCAGCTTATAATACCTTCCTGAATAAACGCTAATTCCTGCCGCACGTAATTAATCCATTTCAGGAATTCAGGAGGAGTTGATTTATTCTGTTCAATGTATACCAGCTTTTCTTCCATCCACAGGCCAAACTGGTAATCTTTCATTCCCAGCCTGGTTTTCGGGTTCATATGTTTGAGGTGTTCATAAAGATCAGGGCCTGTTGACTGCATGCCTTTGAGTGCCCTTATGGTTTCCCATAGCCTGTGGCGAAGTTGTCCCGAAAGCCGGCCTTCCGCTAACCATGTCATCGAACGCTCAAATTCCACCAGGCTTTCAATCCCAAATACTCTTTGGACCTTGTCGGGTTCATTAATAACCTCTTCGGGATTTTCCGAATAATACAGACCGGCAAATTCTACCGGTGGGAGATTCGGCGGATGGGTGTCAAAGAACTGCAGCCAGCAAAGGATGGGCTTATCAGGTCGCTGTTGAAGCCACCTTCCGAACTTCCTGATGGTTATAGCGCCGTCCTGTGCCGGATTTGCAATGGCGCCATGCGATTCGTTAAAAAGCGAAGAAAATCCGAAACGAGAATGGCTCAGCTCGGCTTCACCGGTAAACATCACAGTATGATAGCCACGTCCATTGAATATAAGCGGGAGGCCGGCAACCCCCTGAGGAAATGGTCCCCATTCAGAAATCAGCCGATGATTTTTCGGATGCAGCCCGCTCCAGAGGGTTGCATAGGATCCAGGTGTAGTGGTCGAATTGGACCAGGCTTCATCAAAGACAATACTCTCGTTGGCAAACTCATCGATATTAGGTGTCTTCACTTCTGGTGAACCATAACAACCAAAGAATCTTCTGCTCATGGCATCTGCCGTTATCACAAATAGGTTCTTATATTCTGTTTTACGCAAGACCTTCTTTGTCTCGGGAATTTCGTGTGTGATGCAGGGCTCTGCCCATGCCGCCCAGGCATAAGCAGATGAATGAACGGCTTTGGTAATGAATTTGAGATTCACAGATTTCCGGGCATACTTCCCCAGATCCACCTGATGATTATGCCATTTGCGATGTTCCGGAAAACTTCCGGGCGAAAGAGAGGTTTCAAATATCTTGTCTTCTTTCTCCTGAAAAGCGATGCTAATAGTGAATATTACCGTTCCTGAAAACTTATCCCAGACACTCTCTGCTATACCGGTTTCAAACGCAAGTGAAGCATTATCGCCAATAAAGATGTTTTTGAATTCCACCTCAGCATTAGGATGCTGGAATAAAGCGGACCTGGATTGGCGGCTTAGGTTCATGCGCTGAATTTCAACGTAATTTTCTGCCGGAGCAAGGATTTCAGCTTCGCTTAAAAAATCGGTCAGGTATAGTAAGTTTTTCATTGTGATATTTTCTGGTAAATTGAATATACATCCTTAAAATGATCATCTGCTGTTCTTATCACGGATGGAAAAGCTTTCAGTGAGTTTAACTTTTCATAAGTAATGTTATCAAAGGCTTTTGTCCAGGAACGGACATTGCCTGGCGGCAGAAGCCAGCCATTCTCCTGGTCCCGGATCATATCAGGTAATGATCCCAAATGACTGGCCATCACCGGCATGCCTGCTGCCAGGGCAAGCTGCACGACCAATGGGTCGTTTTCGTACCATAATGCAGGCATCAGAAGCATATGGCATTCTGAAAGGACATCCGCCATTTGGTCTGGTGCAAAGATTCCCCGCAATTCAACCCTGGGGTCCGTTTTAGCCGCACCCCTTATCATTAAGCTGTATGCATTGTTCCCTGTTGCATCTCCCCAGATGATGAGTTTTATGTTTTTATTCAGGCTGCCGGCCATTGCCTGGATTGCGACGTGTACGCCCTTGTGTGGAACGACAGAACCAATCAGCAGAAGATTAATTTGCGTCCCTTCCGGCTTTTTATGAATGATATCTTTTATAAGCTCCTCAATTCCATGGGGAATTACTTTAATTAAGTTTTCAGGATACCCATTCAACAGAAACATCTTCTTCTGAAATTCTGAAAGTGCAATCAATTGGTCAGCCTTTCCAAGTTGCTCCCGGAGGTATTTATTTCGCAGAGCCAGGGCGTCGATATTCTTCCGGAAGGATTTCTTATCAGCTTTTTCAGTGGGTATCCCGCCGGTCACCATTTTGGAAAGTGCGAAAGAATTGATTCGTGACACAAAGGAGCTGAAAAACCCATGGGTATGATGTAGGCATTTTATGCAATATGTGTCGTTCTTTGGGCCGTTGCACAATGTATTGTTCCATTTCATCAGGGTGTGCCTGGGACAGATGAACCAAAAATCGGTCAGATGGACTATAAAGGGGATTTTAAGTTCACTGCATGCCTCCAGCGTGCTCCCCGATAGTTTCATCACATGGGTGAAGTGAACCAGGTCGGGATTAAATTCCTTTAAAATATTAACAAACAGATCATGGATGTAACTGTTCCTGTATTCGGCCAATACCGGAAAAGGGTCAGCGTTCAGGTTGTAATAGATCTGATATACAGGAATTTCTTCAAATACGGTTTCTTTTATGATGAAATTCCTGGTTTTACTGGAAGCAGACTCTATGTAAGTGACCACTGCAACTACATGGTTCAATTTGTGCAACCTTCTGGCAATCCCAAGGGTTAGCACCTCAGTTCCACCGACATGGTCGGGGAAATACTGATGGGTAGCCAGGAGGATTTTCATGGTTTTTGCAATTTAGCAGTCGCATCTTCAGACTTTCGCATCTTCAGTGACTGGATCGTGAGACCGGTCAGCCCAAAGCCAAACAGGCAAAAAGGCATAAACCAGGTCACCGGATTCATAAAAAGATGCATATAGGAATGTCCTTTGAAAATAAAAATCCATGAGAGTGGCGCCAGTATGGATAACCATGTGACTATTGCAAATGTCGTTAATTTTTTCAGGCTTCCTTCCCTAAATCTAAGCGGTTTACCTTTTAAAACAATGAATAGCGTGATAACCAGGAAAAGGGCTATTATTTGATAGAAAGATACCGACCCCGGGCATGACGGTATTATATTCAGGATAAATCCTGGTGTTAGAAACGCGATTGCAGAGAGATAGCTGTGGATCAATTCAAATACGTTGCTTTGGACAGCGGGAATAAGTTTATCGGGGAGGTTTTCAATTCCTCCATAAGATCTCTTCGCAAAAGAATAGATGATGTGTCCGATGCCATCAGAGAACTTACCGGTTAAGGTGGAAATTTGAAAAGCAACAATTGACATTGTAACCACCAGTCCTGCAATAATTCCGATTGTAAGCGCCACAAGCCTTCTGAATAATTCTAACATGCGCCATCCATCTTTTTGCCAGTAAAAGAATACCGGTACGGCAGCCATGACCATCGTTGTTATAGCCCATTCATAGCCGTGCAGGTAAAAGTTAAAGAGCATAGCCAGTGATGTGAAGAGAATGACCATGCTGTGTCTGGGCCTGCCTGTCATGCCCGCCTGTCTCAAACCAAAGCTCATAACAATAAGTGGTAAAAAGCTTACCCATAAGACAAACCACATGTTCCTGCCGATATAGGTGAGCCATGGGGATAAAATTGCGGCCAAAAAGACCATCAAAGCTGCCAGCAGGCCTCCTTCCAGATAGAACCAGTAAATAAGCAACGTGATCATCAGCGCCAACAACAGGGCATTCATCGATCTGAGGATAAACAGGTTTGTGGCTTTGGAAAATGGAGATATCATGTCGAAGAAGCTGTAGAGCATTCCCTGCAGACCGATCTGAGACTTGTAAGGTTTAAAATCCGGACAAGGCATGCCACCGTCCAGGTATCCGCTGAAATGAAGCTGCACTTCAATTCGCAGTGTATCGCTTATTATACATCTACCACAAAACCCGCCAGCTGAGAATATGCCGTCCTGGCTCGATTTCAGCATTCGCCCCAGTACCAGGAATTCATGGTCTGAAAAATTTTTAAACTGCTTTGGATAGCCTGAACGGAAACTGTTAAACATGAACCCAACATATAAAATGATAACAGAGAATATCAAAACCAGTAAAAGTAATAGTGGCTTTTTTTTCATAGCTTAATGAAATCCATTACTTTAAGGAGTTTGATAATGAGGCTTTTGTATCTCTGGCTTCCGTGATTAATTTTCGAACGTAATGACTGCTTGTTTCGGGATCAATGACAGGAGCTTTATTCAGGTCCCAGGTGTCCGGATAGTCGAACACATTCATATAGGAGAGGTAGGAGTTGCGGAAATGGTCAATGTCCTCGGGTGTAAACCAGTTTTTCCAGTTACCATATGCTCTGGAACGCACCACCCTTGTTTCGGGGACTTTTTCTGCAATGGCAAGGTTCAATCTTAAATATTTACTGACCGCTTCCAGTTTGCCGTCAACGTAATCTTCGTAACGGAGAATAAAAATATCCGGATGCCGGTCATAGTAACTTATCATGTTATCCAGGTACTTATCAATGGTCAGTCTGTTTGCCTGATTAACCAATTCTATCATTGAAACACTATGGGGATCTTTTTCCTTTTTTTCCAGCAGGTCCAGTAATCCATTTAATACCTGCTCCGGTTCAGGAACATAATAATTTGTCAAACCCAGGGCGATATTGTATGGTAAATAAAGTAAACGGCTGATTATATGATCCCTTGGATCGCGGGTGAGCAGAATCTTTTGATTGAAGAAATCATACTTTTCACTATTGGGGACAAAACTCTTCACCAGGACGGGCGAGGATATAATTTCCGGAAGCTGAAGACTTCTGTGTTCAGGTTCAAATAAACAGGTTGAATCAGCCGGAAGTTGTTCCCTAATGGAATGATAAACTGCTGTTGTGCCTGTTTTAGGGGTACCTGTAACCAGGATCAGGGGAAGTTCTTTTCTAGACGAAAAAAGTTGGCGTATTTTACTAAACAGATTCATTATTAAATCATTATCTATAGTTTATAAAAATCAATTCAAGCTTGCAGGGTTCATAACCATAAAGGCCGGATGCAATTCTTGCGCTAACTTAATGATTTTTGTGTGGATATTTAAATTGCAGGACATATTCTGGTCAATAATTACGATTTTTGCGGGATGAAAGTATTATTTGTGACGTAATGACGGACTGTAGCATTATTATCCCGGTTTACAATAACTGGAATTTTACTGTTGGTTGCCTCGATAGTATTTTAGAGGATACGAAGGCTCTGGAACATATTGATGAAATCCTGGTCGTCGATGATGATTCGGAAGATGGCACGAGCCTGATGATCGAAGAGTATACCCGTTCACACCCCATAATACGGTATATCCGGAATGAGGTCAACTCTGGATTTGCCAGGACTTGCAACAACGGAGCCCGGCATGCCGGCGGGAAATACCTTGTTTTCCTTAATAATGACACCAGGGTGACCAAAGGATGGTTATGTCATTTAATCGATT
This sequence comes from Bacteroidales bacterium, assembly GCA_046484945.1. Taxonomy (GTDB): domain Bacteria; phylum Bacteroidota; class Bacteroidia; order Bacteroidales; family JAGOPY01; genus JAGOPY01. The sequence goes on along the minus strand of JAWOHY010000161.1, from coordinate 5,665 downwards.
CATTAGAAAAGAGCAGGGATATCTGGATTACAGGCGCAAAATGCCTCTATCCCGATCAGACCATTCAACATGCCGGGGTAGCGTTTCCTGAACATTATCGATATTATCTCCGGCACATATATGCCGGCATGCCTGCGAATTTCCCGCTGGCAAATTATGAGAAGGATTACCAGTGCGTCACAGGGGCGTGCTTTATTATTAGGAAAGAGGATTTTGAATCTCTGGGGGGCTTTGACGAGCGTTATTTGAACGGATTTGAGGATGTTGATCTTTGTCTCAGGGTTAAGCAATCAGGTAAACGTATTGTATATCAGCCGCTTTGTGAGATCATACATTATGAATCGAAGAGTGACGGTCGTTTCGATTCAGCATCGGCAAACAAAGCTCTGCTTGTTGAGCGATGGTCCTCTTCCATCATTCCGGATGAATTGGAGCATTTCAGGAATGATATAAAGAAAGCGGTATCCGATGGCAATATGCAGCTAGTGTGTGATTATAAGCCGAATCAAATTTTCATCCCTGTCCCGCAAACAGGAGAGGGTACGTATTTGCTTTTGGCGGGGGAACTTAAGGCTAAATCACGGGGATGGCTTCACCTGAAATTTATGACAGGCCAGGAACAGTATTACTCTGATCAGAAAAGCTTCACTAAAAGAATATTTGAGGGGAAGAATATTTTTTATTTCACTTTCCCTTCCAGATATTTAGATGGTAAGTTTGCGCTGCAATTCGAAAAGTTCAGGGGCAGACAGGTTATTGATAAACTGGCGCTTTATGCTGTAAATGGTACGATAACGCCAGATGCCCCGAAAATTGCAATCGTTTATAATGGCCTCAATGCATCATTTACCGAGCCATTATTTCTGGATTCGCTGACTGGCGGTGACAAGCTGCCATTTTCAATTAAACTCCTTGTAATTACTAACACCAGCAACACAACATTTTCATTGCCTGACATGGAAATGGAGAATCTTGAGGTAACGATAATGAAAGGCAATCCCCTGACCCTGCCTTCTTTATTAAATGATTTTATTGAGAACTCCGGGTGTAAGTATTGCCTTTGTTTCTCTGGTAATGCGGCTGTTACGCTTACAGACCTTACAAGGTACATGGAGTTGATGGAAACATTTCCCGGGCTGGGTGTGATTTACGAATCTACTGCCGGATTATTACCGGGAGACATAAGCTCGTTTCATACATTAAGCAAAAACTGGCGTGTTTCTCTTCGCAATGCCCGTGACATCCCAATTTTTTTCCGGATCGATGCCTGGAGTGACAGCGGGCGCTTTTCGACTGAATTTCCATATTATTTCAAGCTTGACTTATGCTTGTCTATACTTTCTTCGGGTAACTGGAAAGGCATTAAGCTGGCTGGCTCCGGAACCTTACCTGTCAGGGCGCAAGAGCCTTACCCTTCAGAGATAAAACCGGAGTTGGAAAATATCAGGTCACTTTTATTGGCAAAGCATGCGCGGTATTTGATAAATCAATGGGCTTTATTTGCGCGAAGCAAAAACAATAAGTCAAATCCGCACGCGACTCTTATCGGATCGCTTCGGATGCACGGGTATTACTTTCTCAAACGGTTTTTCAATATTTAGGTAATTGACAGCATTGCTTTATTGTGATGAATCTGCCGCACCACCTCAAGGATACGGTCTGCCCTGTGTTCAAATGTGTGGAGGCCTGAAATTTTTGGGATATTTAGCGCTGCTATTTGCCTGGCTTCGCTTAGGTGATTCTTTATCCACTTTATCTGATTGGCCATCTCATCGGCATTATGATAGATAAATATTCCCTCGCTAAAGATATTTTCCATTCCTTTGACATGATCGGTAAGGATGATGGCCCCGCAGGCCAGGGCATCAAAAATCCGGTTGGATACGAATCCTTTTTCAGCCATATCAGACCAGTGGTCGTTGAGTAAAATGGTGCAGTTTGAATAATATCTTCTCAAATCCTCCTTTTTTATGAAATTACCTTTAATCATTTCAGGTGGCAGGAATTTATTCCAATTGGTGCCATACACGTTTACAGAAACACCTTTTTGTTTTGCAAATTCGACCGACTTTCGCATTACACCTCTTGAGTTGGCTACGTACAAAATATCAGTTTTTTCCTTATCATTAGTTGTATTGAAATCAGGGTAAAAAAATTCGGGGTCTGTGCATTGAAGCAGCACCTCGGCTTCAACGCCATGTTTTTGTTTAAGCTCGGTAGCGAACAATTCAGAAGCTACAAAAATATGATCAAAACCATTGAGCTCAGAAATTTCTATCATTTCGGGATGGCTGATATTCCACAGGATATTGATTTGTGAACTGCGTGGCTGGTAGTCTTTGATGCCGCGTAATATAACCACAACTTCATCGGTCAGGTAGCCTTGATCATACCAGGATTCAAAGAGATCGACCCGGGTGGGATGTCCTTTTCTGATAAAATATTTTTGTAGCAGCTCGGCAAAGTGAAAATCTCCCCAGAATTGTGCCCGATCATCGTTGAAAGGTGGTATTTTGATAGCGATCCTGAACTTTTGATGCATGAAACCGTCAATATATCCTGCAATGACCCTTTCGGCATGAGGTGCAGCGTCCTGACTCACTGATTTGCCCGAAGAGGCCTGCATCAATGATCGAAGCAAGCCCCCGCAAGCTATAAGATTTTCAGGTGTGTCTGTTGTCCACTTTCTTTCACTGCCTGCAAGGTCTTGAAGATACCGGTTTTTAACAAAATAGCCGTGGTTGCTGACCAGAAGCCCGAGATTGTACTGTTCGCCTTTCTCATTGGGTTGCGCTGGTGTCTTACGGAAATTATGGGAGAAGACCTTTATCCGGACATTATTAATTGTCACAATTTTTTTGTGGAACTGCGCTGTTAATCTCAGGCAAAGGTCAATGTCTTCATAACCGTTGATATAGTTGAGATCGAACCCCCCGACTCCGGTAAAGTCTTTTTTCCTGCAGAACAAGGCCCCCATCGTTACTGCCGGGAATTCCTCAATATCAATACTTTCATCGCTTTTCACTACCACAGGTACCAGGCAGGGCTGATGTATGCCGGGCCTGACGTATGCCCCCCTGTTGCTTCTGAAATAAATGACAGAGGCCTTGATTTTAATAGTCGAAAGCAATTCAGGATCAACGATAGTGTTAACCATGTCGGGAGAGCCATGAATATCTTCAATGGAGAACCTAACGCCTCCTGCCGCTAGTGAATTCCCATCCGGTTGTTCCGGGGAAATTTCAGGCACTGATGCTCCGGCTATTCCAATGCTTGAATCCTTTGCCAGCACCTGGAGGAACCGGGTTAAAACATCACCGTGAAATATATTGCCGACGGTCAGGAATAACAGGAATTCACCATTGCTTTCATCCGCCGCAAGGTTCATCAGGTATCCATCGGTGAATTTATGCTGTTGGCGGATCATCCTGATGGATGTTTTCTCTGAATATTTCGCCGGAATATCCTGATCCGTGAGTGAAGCTTCGCGGTCAACCACCAGGATTTCATGTTCCCGGCAGGAATTATTTTCTAAAAATGAATCCAGCCAATCAGTCAGGTGTTCAATATTACCATCGCATAGTAATATAATGCTGATCATTCCCTCGTGAAGTCTGGCCTGGTGACGAAGGAACATGAAAGGTTCAAGTGCCCTGATATGATATGGCCCTGGAAATGCATTGCTAAATTGTACATTAAGGTCTGCCAGATGTTTTTTCAGTTCATTTGCAAATGGGTAAAGTCTTGCAAACGAAGTCCTTTTCTTCCGTATAATGAAAATACGAAAGAACAAGTCAGCAATCCATAAGAAAAGTTTAAATCCCAAAAATTTTTTCCTTTCAGACACGATGCCCTGAATTTCCTGCAGCGCTGAATCTATTTGCGCATTTTCATTACCATAGTTGAGAAGGGTTTTTACCAGTTTGTCGTAGTTTTCTTCCATGATAAGCTGGTTTTCATCCGGAATCTTTTTCCCGCTCAGGATAGCCAGCTCCTGTTTCAAAAGCTGAATATCAGCCTGGAATTTTGCTGCATCGGTTTTTTGGAGCAGGCCAAGGGCATGATTGAGCAAGCGTGCCTGCTCATTGGTCCTGATCTTATTCAATTCATGTAAGAAATACCTGTTCATTGGACTTGACCTGGTGGCAAAGATATGCAATAAGTAATATCGGTGTCAGGGTAATTTTTTAGGGAATAATTCAGGTTTAATAGATTTTGTTTTTTGAAGATATTTTTTTTAGCTTTGTTCAATGATAATAAGCTGCACTGCCAGGCATAAATCATAATATTAATAGATTCAAAGCCATGTTACAGGAATTAAGCAAACTTCCCTCTCCCATTCGTGTCATCATTACCGGTATGGGGGCAATGGGAAAAGGATTATTTTACCAGACAGAGATTACTCCTGGATTTCATTGCGTTGCCATCTCTGATATTGATATGGATAAGGCGTTGGATGTCGCCGTATGGCTAAAGCGGCCTTACCGTATCGTACATTCAACAAGCGATGCCATGGATGCCATCCGTACGGGAAACTTAGCCGTTACCGATAATAGCAGCATTATCGTGGAATGTGTTGATGTGGATGTGCTGATCGAATCCACCAGTACCGTGGTGGAAGCGGGGAAATACTGTGAGACAGCCATAGAGAAGGGGATGCACATCAGCATGATGAATGCTGAAGCCGACCTTGCCTTCGGGCCATATCTGATGGATCTTGCGCGGAAGAATGGCGTAGTTTACAGCAGCTGCGACGGCGACCAGCACGGCGTGATCAAACAGCTCCATGATGAGATGGTTCTTTGGGGGTTCAAACCTGTGATGGCAGGAAATATCAAGGGTTTCCTGGATCGTTATTCAAACCCTGTCAAAATCATCCCGGAGGCCGATAAACGTAAACTGGATTATAAGATGGCGGCTGCCTATACGGATGGTACGAAGCTGAACATTGAGATGGCGTTGGTTTCTAATGCGCTGAACATGAAGACCATAGTCCCGGGAATGTTCGGACCCGTTGCAAGGGAAGTGAAGGAGGTTTTATCATTGTATGACTTTGAGAAGCTCTGGGATGGCCAAACACCTTTTGTTGATTATATCCTCGGTGCAGAACCCGGGGGGGGTGTGTTCACGGTGGGTTATTCGGAAAATGATTACCAACGGTTTATGATGAATTACTATAAGATGGGACCGGGCCCCTTTTTCCTTTTTTACCGCCCATACCATCTGTGCCATGTGGAATCCCTGAAATGGATTGCACGGGCTCATCTCCATGGGGAATCACTTTTACAGCCCGATTTCGGTTTCAGGACTGATGTGATTACGTATGCAAAGAAGGACCTTAAAAAGGGCGAGTCGATTGATGGCATTGGTGGCTTTTGTTGTTACGGTATGATTGAAAATATGGGAGAAAATAGCCTCAGGGGATTGCCCATATGCCTTTCTGAGGGTAAAAAACTTCTGAGGGATATTCGAAAGGATGAGAAGATCGGCCTGAATGATGTCACCTGGGAGAATACGGATCATGGAATGGAAATGTATTTCAAAGCATTCAAAGGAGGAGAAATAGAACTTGTATGAAGCTGGGTATTGTAGTGGTATACTTGCTGAGGGAAGGCGATGAACGCTTTCTGGAAATCCACCTGGATTATATCTTAAAGTATACAAA
>JAWOHY010000153.1:0-6654 GCA_046484945.1 Bacteroidales bacterium | reverse complement strand
CCGATATAAAGTAAGCCACTCATTTCGGAGTAAATAGGCCACTGTTGTCTTAGCTCTTAAATAGTATGAGTTAATTAAGTGAGTAAGTACAGGGACTGCTGGCAGTTCAATTGGTCGGTGTAATAGGTCGGCGGAAAAGTCCGTTGACCTACTCATTCCTACGCTTGCTCCATTGTCCATACCGCTGCCTGTCTTGTTGGTGCAAGCATAGCAGGTCAAGGAAAAATTTCCTTGATCTAAATTCTCCTATGCATCTGCCATGGACTTGATTGCTTTCAGGGTGTTAATATTTCTGGTGAATATACCCAGTAGCTAAATAATTTTTTTTATCTTTCCACTCAATAATTATTACTGCCATGAAAAGAGTCTATTTGTTATGCATCCTAACGATATTAATAATCAATGCGTTTTCTCAGGTGGAGCTATTAATCCGGAAAAATGATGGAGGCTATATTTTAGGCGAGTATATTAGTAAAACCAGCGATAATCTGATAATCAAATCTTCAAAAAAAGAAATGTCGTTGAATTTCAATGAAATAAGAAAAGTTCAAACCCTTGATGTACATTTCCTTCAGGATGCTTATACAAATGAATTATCGAAAAAGTATAAAATTTTGGAATACGACAAGATAGGAAGTTTCAATAAATGGGGCGTCTTTATTTCAGCCAGGGAAATTGAGAATGAAATAATCATACTTTTCAAATATGTATGGAGTCATCAGGACGCTTTAACAGATTGGCCTGTTATAGAAGATGATAATATATTGAAATGCATATTAATGGATGGCTCAGAGATTAATCTTTCCTTTAAGGAATCTTATATTCTAAGAGGGCATCGTTTTTATAATTTCGGGTATGTCAAATTAAATGAAAAGGAGATTGCTCAATTTATACATTCACCTGTAAATAAGATCATTTATGACGGAAATGATTTCAAATCGATTAATAAATATCTTATAATGAGGCAATTATTTGCAATATTTGATGAAAATATGGGTTGGAGATACCTAACACCATGATAATTATTCCTTTTGCATATTAATAATACTAATCCTTCATTTTTATCCTGTGCCATCAACTCCGAACTATCTTTCAGAGGGCAACATCAGCTATCATTCGGCGCTATAAGTATGTTAATCAGCGGAGGGGTGGTGAAATATACCCGGTCGGTTGAAAAAAACCTAACTTTAGGCAATGTTTAACCAAAACCCATTGATATGATAACAAAAACCTTCCCACCATACGATTTACCTGATGACTGCAAATATTTTGAGGATTATGTTAAAGTTCAAGGTATTAAGTATAATGAAAATGAAGTGTTTAGGTTTATCCCTAATCCACAACACCAAATGAGTTTACAATTAGAATTAGAGCCATATAATAAGGTTGACAAAAACGCAATAAAGGTTATTGGAATTGTAAAGAAATTATTTGGGAGTAAAAGATACTTCATTGGATATGTACCAGCTGAAATTTCTGCTCATATATACAAAAAAGGATGGCAAAATGAAGTTAAGGCCATTCTAACAAAAATAAGCTATGATGAGGATTATTCTGAACTTCGTTATCCATCAATCAATATTATTTTTGCAATTTATGTGCCTCTTTAAATAAAGAAATTAAACTGGTTGATGTTTATGAATTTGTTTTGTGAATATTCTGAAAAAAGTGTACCTATGATTCCTGGCGAAAGTGTACCACCTTTTTCCATTAATTTCATTTCTATTAAACCGGAATTTTGCAAAATATACCCGCTCGGTTGAAAAAAACCCTAACTTTAGGAAAATATTTAACCAAAATCTTTTAAATTATGGAATCATTAATCACCATTATTGCCGGTTTTGTAGGTTTTTTAGCGTTTCTTGTCTTTTTTGTAATGGCCTTTTATGTAGAATCAATGCATAAAAACATTAAAAAGATTTATCAGATTTTAGATGCCTGGGAGAAATCAAAAAATGAATAAAAATTGATTCATAAACTGTTTTTACCGTCCCCCCTACCGTCCCCCCTTAAAAAGTTAACCGGTGCAAAGTATTCATTTACACCGGTTTAATTTATTTTTTCGTTGCCCGACTAGGACTCGAACCTAGACTCTTCTGATTCAGAGTCAGACGTGTTAGCCAGTTACACCATCGGGCAATTGGGTGTGTGTTTGGGTGTGCAAGTGAAGTGTGAGTGTGGGTGTGCAAGTGAAGTGTGGGTGTGGATTTGGGATTGCAAATTTAGTAATAATTCAGAATTTGGTACCCGGAACCTGGAATTTATTTAAGTAATTGGCACGGTTTCTGCATCTATTTTATTGTTGATCAACCACTTTAATCATTCTATGTCATGAAACCGGTTATTGTCATTTCAATCATTGCCTTAGCGGTGTGGGCCTGCTCGCCTGCAAAAAAGGTCAGCGGCCCGACCAAAGCCGTGTTGTCAGAAACCAGCCAGGACTCCACCGAATATGAACTGGTGATCATCGATACCCGTTTCGACAATTGGTACCTGATGAATTATTCCCCGGCAAAGGACCGCACAAATGAATACTACCGGATGAAAAATAGTATCGCCGCCGCGAACTGGAATGATTATTACAACACGGGCAAATATCACCGCGTCATCGAGTCCTACCTTGATTACTGGCCGAATATCGACTATGGCATCGAACTGAACCGGAAACTTTTCTGGTACTTTAAATTCGTGGAAGAAACCTACAAAATCCCCCTGTTCTAACCCCATGCCCCCATGCCCCCATGCCTCCATGCCTCCATGCCTCCATGCCTCCATGCCTCCATGCCCCTACGCCCTATGCCCCTACGCCCTACGCCCCTTCGCCCACGGATCCCTCAACGCCACCGTCCGGTTAAACACCATTTTCTCGGGTGTGCTGTCGGGATCGACGTTGAAATATCCGATGCGCTGGAACTGGAAGTGGGAGAACGGCTTGCTGTTCCTGACAGAGGGCTCGGTAAAGGCGGGATAGAGGACCTTCAGCGAATCAGGGTTCAGGAATTCCTTGAAGTCCTTGTCTTCATGGCCGGAAGGCTCCGAATCACTGAAAAGACGGTCGTATAAGCGCACTTCCACCGGCAGGGCATGGGGGACTGACACCCAGTGCAGCGTCCCTTTCACCTTTTTCTGGCTGCCGCTGCCGCTGCGGGTCTCGGGATCATAGGTGCAGCGGAGTTCGGTGATATATCCGGCATTGTCTTTTATAACCTCTTCGCATTTGATGATATAGGCGTTTTTCAGCCTTACCTCGCCGCCGGGTGACAACCGGAAGAATTTTGGGGGCGGGTTTTCCATGAAATCGTCCTGTTCGATGTAGATCTCCCGCGAGAAAGGAATGATACGCGTACCGGCCGCCGGGTCTTCCGGGTTGTTTTCGGCTTCGAATTCTTCCGTCTGCCCTTCGGGATAGTTGGTAATAACAACCTTCAGCGGGTTGAGCACCGCCATGATCCGTGGCGCAATCCTGTTCAGGTCTTCCCGCACGCAAAACTCCAGAAGCCCCACGTCGATGACGTTTTCCCTTTTTGCCACACCGATGGTATCGGCAAAATTGCGGATCGAGGCAGGGGTATAGCCTCTTCTTCTCAATCCTGAAATGGTGGGCATGCGGGGATCGTCCCAGCTGTTCACGAGCTTTTCCTGCACCAGTTGCAACAGCATGCGCTTGCTCATCACCGTGTAGGTCATGTCGAGCCGGGCAAATTCGATCTGGCGGGGGCGGTAGGCATTTTTATCTTTCACGATCTGGTCGAGGAACCAGTCGTACAGCGGCCGGTGCACCTCAAACTCCAGGGTGCAGATGGAGTGGGTGATGCCTTCGATGTAATCCGACTGGCCGTGGGCGTAATCGTACATCGGGTAGATGCACCATTTGTCGCCCGTGCGGTGGTGACGGGCGTGAAGGATGCGGTACAGTACCGGGTCGCGCATGTGCATGTTGGGTGATGCCATGTCGATTTTGGCGCGCAATACCCTGGTCCCGTTGGGGAATTCCCCGTTCTTCATCCGTTCGAACAGGTCGAGGTTCTCTTCCACCGACCGGTTGCGGAAGGGGCTCACCACCCCGGGCTGCGTGGGCGTGCCGCGCTGCCCGCTGATCTCCTCGGCGCTGTGGTCATCTACATACGCTTTCCCCTCTCTGATCAGCATCACCGCCCATTCGTAAAGCTGATCGAAATAATCTGACGCAAAATAAAGCCGGTCTTCCCAGTCGAACCCCAGCCAGCGGACGTCTGCCATGATCGAGTCGACATATTCCTGCTCCTCTTTGGTGGGGTTGGTGTCGTCGAAACGGAGGTTGGTCTTGCCGTTGTATTTGATCCCGAGGCCGAAGTTCAGGCAGATCGACTTGGCGTGTCCGATGTGCAGGTAGCCGTTGGGCTCCGGCGGGAAACGGGTGTGCACACGACGCTCGTTCTTGTTATTGCGGATATCTTCTTCGATGATCTGTTCGATGAAATTCAGCGATTTCGGTGATTTCTCGTCGGCGATGTTATTGAAAGACATGGATTTATGGGGTTTTGAAAAATGAAGATGCAAAATTAAGATTTTTTCAGGGGGCGAGGCGGGTATATTTTCAAAAAAACCGGATTAATATGTATAGGTTTCTCACAGATTTTCGCTGATGTTTCTCGCAGATTTACGCAGATGTTAAACGCAGATTTACGCTGATTATGTTGGAGAATGAAATATCTTATTTAGTTAGGGGATTGATTTTTAAGGTATATAATAACCTTGGCCCCGGATTGCTGGAATCGATTTATGAGTTTGCATTAGCCTTTGAGATGAGGAAGGCAGGGCTTAAAGTTGAATGTCAGAAGTCATTTCCGGTCATTTATGAAGGGAACATCCTGGAAACTGGCTTCCGGCTTGATATAATTGTAGAAGATAAAGTAATCCTGGAAATTAAGTCAGTAGATCAATTAGCTGATGTTCATCACAAACAGTTACTGACCTATCTAAAAATTACAGGCGTCAAATTAGGACTATTAATCAATTTTAACACTGCAAATATTAATAGTTCTATTATCAGGATCGTTAACAATTTATAATCTTGTATTATTAAAACTCTCAAAATATGAAAATATTATCAGCGCAAATCTGCGCCTGAAATCTGCGTAAATCCGCGAGAACCCTTGAAAATCAAATCATTAATATATTTGTTTGGGAGAATCTTCTTTTCAGCAGCCGTTCCATCACCACCAGCCCCGCTGCGGCCAGGATGATCGCTACCGTTATCCCTGAAAAATTCAACCCCTGGAAAAAGGTTGTCATTGAATTCAGGAAATCTTCTGTGATGATGCTCATGGAGATCTGCTGTATCCTCACGGTGGAGAACATCCTGTCGATGAACGGCATTTCGACGGTAAAGATGACCACGATGAGGGCGGCGACCGAGAGGAAGATGGCGATCCAGGTGCCGCGCGACAGCAGCGGTATGTCTTCCGCGAGGGAAGGCGTAACCGTGAGGCGCGCCATCACATTTTCGGTAAACCGGTCGGGGGCCTGCTCCAGGCCGCTGTTTCCGGCCAGCTCCCTGATGAAATCGTGGTTGTTATTTTGATTTTCCATGTTGGAAATATTTTCTGGTTAAACGAAGTTTTTCTTGCTGATGAAAGCTTCCAGTTCCTTATACAGTTTCTTCCTTATCCTGTGCAGCCTGACTTTCACGTTGCTTTCGCCCAGCCCCGTGATCGCACTGATCTCACTGACGGGCTGGTTGTCCATGTAGTACAGGGTAACCAGCACCAGGTCGGTTTCGGGCAATTTGGCCAGGATTTCCCTGACGACCGTTTTCTGCTCGCTGCCGTCCATACCCGCAATTTCGGTTTCGACCTCCTCTTCCGGCATGGCCTCCGTGATCTCCTCCTCCAGGGCGACGGTCGTCAGCCGGTTTTTCCTCACCATGCTGATGGCCTCGTTGTAAGCGATGCGGTAAAGCCATGTGGAAAACCGCGACTCCTTCCGGAAAGATCCCAGTTTCTGGAATGCTTTCACAAATGTATCCTGCGCAATTTCCTCGGCATCCTCCCGGTTCCGGCTGATGTTCATCGCGATGGTGAAAACAAGGTCCTTGTGCCTGTTCACCACCATGGCAAACGCCGCCGTGTCACCGGCGATCACCTTTTCAATGACATGGATATCATCCCGGGGTTCCATCTGGTCATTTGACGTTGAAGATCGCTCGTGGTTACAAAGTTAAATGTTAAATATAATGTAACCGGGAAAAAATTCTGCCGTCAAATGGGGGACGAAACGAAAATAATTCAAAATTCAACATTCAAAATTCAACATTATGGTAGAGCTAACTCCAATCTTCGTGCTGGCCATCATTTTCGGCTTCCTTTACGGGATCATTTACCTGAACATCCGCCGGAAAGAGCGCATGGCCCTGCTGGAAAAAGGCGCCGATCCGGCCATATTCCAGCCACCGCCAACCGACAAGATCGCTTCATTGCGTTACGGCATGTTGCTGATCGGGCTGGCCATCGGTATCCTGTTGGGTAACATCCTGGAGGTCAGCACCAGCCTCGGCGCCGAGACCTCCTATTTCTCCATGGTATTTCTCTTTGGCGGGATAGCGCTGGTGCTCAGCTATTTTATTGGCAAACGAATGAGCAAGTAAGAGTGTTGAGGTTTAAGGTTTAAGGTTTA
>JAWOHY010000215.1:0-4198 GCA_046484945.1 Bacteroidales bacterium | reverse complement strand
AAATACCATGGCATGGCTGCTTATTTCCGCTTTGTGCAGTTGGAGGCCCGCAGACATCTGGATAAACCTGGTTTTGATCAGCAGTTCATCGCTGGCTTAGCAGGTAAAAAGACGGCTAAAATCATTAAATTCCGCCAGCAATATTATTACTGGGCCACGGGAATAGCGGTTAGTATTATGATCATGGTGGCGGTCTTTCTTAAATTTGACCCGTTCTCATCAAAGATCGAAGACACTTTCCACGATCCGCAGATAGCTTATCAGGAGGCGAAAAAGATATTGCTTTTCGTAGCGGATAAACTAAACCAAGGCACCAGCCATCTCGAACCCGTTTCGCACTTCGAGACCGGCCTGAAAAGCCTCAGCCCCGTCGCATCATTCGATGACGGAATCAACGAGATCTCAAGACTAAATCATATAGACAACACCGCTAAACTCATAACAAAACAATAAACACGAAACAATAAACACGAAACAATAAACACGAAACAAAAAACACGAAACAATAACTTAAATTACAACACAATGAAAAGCAACATTCTAACAACCCTGATCCTGTTCCTCTTCCTGGGAACGCAATTTGTGAACGCTCAGAACACTTCAGCGCTCAAACTGTATGACAAATATGGCGGTAAGGACGGTTACACAACCGTCAGCATTTCAAAGGAGCTCTTTGGAATGTTCTCCAGCATTGATTCAGACGACCCCGAAATGCAGGAGGTGAAAGAGATGATGAACCAGCTCGATGGCATCAAGATCCTGATGTACGAAACCAGGGATGTTGCTGATGCTGAGCTTGGTAAATTCAGGGGCGAAATCGGCAAACTAAAAACAGAGGGCTACACCGAACTGATGGAGGTGAAGCAAACCGGCGAGGAGGTGAAATTCCTGGTCATGAAAAAAGGTGACAAGATCGGTGAATTGCTGCTGGTGATCAACGGTGAAAAACAGGCCGGTTTTATTACCATCACCGGGCTGATCGATATGAACACCATCGGCAAGCTTTCCAAAACCATGAATATTGAAGGAATGGACAAGCTGAACAAGCTGAACGAAAAGTAGTCAACATAAAACTTCGATATTGTGAAGAACAAGGAAGAGGGATGGACTGTAAGGTAGATTTTGCTAATTTTGCGCCTTTATCGGCCTGAATTAACAAAGACCTTACAATACATGCACATTCCAAGCAAATACAGCCCTGGTGACATAGAGAAGAAGTGGTATTCGCACTGGATGGAAAAAGGGTATTTCCATTCGGAGCCCGACGATCGCGAACCTTACACCATCGTTATACCACCTCCCAATGTGACCGGGGTTTTGCATATGGGTCACATCCTGAACAATACCATACAGGATATCCTTGTCAGGAAAGCCCGGATGGAAGGAAAAAACGCCGAATGGCTGCCGGGCACCGACCATGCTTCCATTGCCACAGAAGCCCGCGTGGTAGCCAGCCTTAAGGAAAAAGGCATCCATAAGTTCGATCTCACACGCGAGGAATTTCTTCGCCACGCCTGGGAGTGGAAAGAAAAACATGGCGGGATCATCCTTGAGCAATTGAAGAAACTGGGGGCGTCGTGCGACTGGGAAAGGACCTGTTTCACCATGGACCCGGCGCTGTATGAATCTGTCATAGAAGTATTTATCGATCTTTATCAAAAAGGACTGATTTACCGGGGTGTCCGCATGGTGAATTGGGACCCCAGGGCCATGACTGCCCTCTCTGATGAGGAGGTCATATATAGGGAAGTCAATTCCAAATTATATTATATCAAATATTTCCTGGAGGGTTCCCCGGAAGAATATATCACCATTGCCACCACCCGGCCCGAGACGATCCTGGGCGATACGGCGGTATGCGTGAATCCCGCCGATCTCCGGTATCATCACCTGAAGGGTAAAAAAGTATTGGTGCCGCTGGTGAACAGGCCCGTACCGGTTATTGAAGATGAGTACGTCGATATGGAATTCGGCACCGGTTGCCTGAAGATCACTCCGGCCCATGATATCAACGACTATGAGATCGGCCGGAAACACAAACTGGAATCGATTGATATTTTCAACGATAACGGCACGCTGAGTGAAAAGGCGATCCTTTTCATCGGAGAAGACCGGTTTGTGGTGAGGGAAAAGATCACAGCCGGGCTCAATCAGAAAGGCCACCTGGCGAAAATAGAAGATTACATTAATAAGGTTGGTTATTCTGAGAGGACCGATGAGGTGATCGAACCGAAATTATCATTGCAATGGTTCCTGAAGATGGATATGCTGGCCAGGCCTGCCCTGGAGGCGGTGATGGACGAAAAGGTAAAATTCCATCCGGCCAAGGTGAAGAACAGCTACCGGCATTGGATGGAAAATGTTCGCGACTGGTGTATCTCCCGGCAGCTCTGGTGGGGGCAGCGCATTCCGGCCTTTTATATGCCCGACGGTGAAGTGATTGTAGCCCGGTCGCATGATGAGGCCTGGCAGATCGCAACAGAGAAATACCAGATGCCGGATCTGAAAAAGGAAGACCTTGTTCGGGACGAGGATGTGCTCGATACCTGGTTCTCCTCCTGGCTTTGGCCCATATCGGTCTTTGACGGCATCCGGCATCCTGATAATAAGGACATTAATTATTATTACCCGACCAATGACCTGGTCACCGCCCCCGAGATACTCTTTTTCTGGGTTGCCCGGATGATCATGGCAGGACTGGAATACCGCAAGGAGATACCATTCCGGAACGTCTACTTCACCGGGATCGTGCGCGATAAGCTCGGACGCAAGATGTCGAAATCGCTGGGCAACTCTCCCGATCCGCTGGTATTGATGGAGCACTTCGGAGCCGACGGCGTCCGGATTGGCATGCTTTTCATGTCGCCTGCCGGCAACGACCTGTTGTTCGATGAATCGCTTTGCGAACAGGGCAGGAACTTCAGCAATAAGATCTGGAACGCCCTGCGCCTGGTTAAGGGCTGGAAGGTTGACGATCATCTTGCCCCTTCAGAGAGTAACCAGGTGGCCGCCCGATGGTTTGAAAATAAAATGAACCATGTGCTGGAACAGATTGAAGACCACTTTACGAAATTCAGGATTTCAGATGCGCTGATGGCCGGCTATAAGCTGGCCTGGGACGAATTTTGCTCCTGGTACCTGGAGATGATCAAACCGGAATACCAGAAGCCCATTGACCGGAAAACCTATGACCTGACAGTGTTTTTCTTTGAAACGCTCATGAGAATGCTTCATCCTTTTATGCCTTTTATTACGGAAGAGATATGGCATTTGCTCAATGAAAGGGGAGCGGAGGAAGATATTATCATAGCGCCATACCCTGTTGCCGGTAAATATGACGAAGGATTGCTGAAGCATTTTGATATGGAGCGGGAGGTGATCATTGCCATCAGAAATGAGCGGATGAACAAAAACATTCCTCAGAAAGAAAAGATAAAGCTGCTCGTAAAGAAAAATCTCGGGCAGCAGTCCAATACATATTTCGACTGCATTGTCAAAAAGATGGGCAACCTGGCTGAACTTGATTATGTCGAAGAAAAGGTGGATGGCGCCGCCTCATTTATCGTCGGGTCCACTGAGTTTTACATTCCCCTGGAGGCTGAATCAATCGACATTGAAGCGGAAGTTGCTAAACTTGAAAATGAATTGGAATACACCAAAGGCTTCCTGGCCTCGGTGATGGCTAAGCTGAACAATGAACGCTTTATAAGCAGCGCCCCTGAGAAAGTCATTGAAACCGAACGCAAAAAACAGGCCGATGCGGAGGCAAGGATAAAAGTGATCGAAGCGCAGATAAATGGGCTTAGGGCTTAGGGCTTAGGGCATAGACTCTACGCCCTACGCCCTACGCCCTAAGCCCTACGCCCTATGCCCATTTACTGCAAAAAAACGTAACTGATCAAATTCGCTCCTATTTTTAACGCTTTCAGGTGGGTTTCGGGGCTGTTGTTGTGCACCTCTAAATCTTCCCAGCCGTCTCCCAGGTCGGTTTCATAGGAGTAAAAGCATACAAGCCGCCCTTCATAGATCAGGCCAAACCCCTGCGGGGGCTTGCCATCGTGTTCGTGGATCTTAGGCAAACCATTCGGGAAGCTGTATTTCTGATGATAGATAGGATGATCGAAGGGCAGCTCGACAAAATCAAGCTCCGGGAAGACAATTTTCATTTGTGGCCGGACGTAGGGATCCATGCCGTAAT
>JAWOHY010000186.1:0-9642 GCA_046484945.1 Bacteroidales bacterium | reverse complement strand
GGAAAAGAACTGTGTAAGTAGTCAGAAGACAGTAGGCAGAAGACAGAAGTTAGAAGATAGAAGTTAGAAGATAGAAGTTAGAAGATAGAAGTTAGAAAATAGAAGATAGAAGATAGAATGATGATAGATGGTGATTTTTGATCACATTGGATTTTCTTTAATTCTTTTGATATAAGAATCCAGGATTTTTCCAATTTCATCAGAACGATTTACAAGCCCGGTAGTATCAGCGTAGTTTAAGTCGTTAGAAAGGATCAGATAATATTTTACCTCGTTCAGGGACGCTTGAGAGATATTATAGAATCTTATTTTTTCAGCACTACTTAACCTTCCAAAGCCTTCAGCAATATTTGCAGGAATTGATACTGCAGCTCGTCTCAACTGGCTCGTTAACCCGTATAATTCATCCTTGGGAAAACTTTTAGTGACCAGATAAATATCAATTACAAAGGAGTGAGCTTTTTTCCAAACTGATAAATCCATAAATGATCTGGCTCCTTCATTAACAAGAATCTCATTCGAATCTAAAAAATCCTCCCCAGGATAATTAATATCTTCCATCTAATCCCAAATCTCCTGTTTTAAATGAACAATATTCTATCTTCTAACTTCTATCTTCTATCTTCTAACTTCTCGCCAACAGGCAGCACCACCGATAGCCATCAGCAGTGCTGCCGGCAGTTATAGTTTATCTCTTCACTTCGACCTTTGCGCCGCGGATAATATCTTCCACGACACCGGGGTCGAGCAGGGTGGAGGTATCGCCCAGGCTGGTGGCGTCGCCTTCGCCGATCTTGCGCAGGATACGGCGCATGATCTTGCCCGAACGGGTTTTTGGGAGACCGGCCACGAGCTGGATCTTGTCGGGTTTGGCGATCGGTCCGATGATCCTGGAAACGATAGCGATGATCTCTTTTTCGATGGTGCGGGCTTCGTCTTCCGACAGGGCATCGCAGGTTACATAGGCATAGATGCCTGATCCTTTGATTTCGTGCGGGTAGCCCACGACGGCTGACTCGACCACTTTGGGGTGCTGGTTGATGGCGTCTTCCACTTCGGCGGTGCCGATGCGGTGGCCCGATACGTTGATCACATCGTCGACGCGGCCGAGGATGCGGTAGTAGCCCTCTTCGTCGCGCTTGGCGCCGTCGCCGGTGAAATAGAGGTTGCGGTAGGTCGAGAAATAATTGATCCGGCAACGCTCATGGTCGCCGTAGGTGGTGCGGATCATGCCCGGCCACGGGAACTTGATGCAGAGGTTGCCCTTTACGTTGTTGCCTTCAAGTACTTTGCCTTCATTGTCGACAATGACCGGCTGGACGCCCGGCAATGGAAGCGTAGCGAACGACGGTTTGGTGGGGGTGATGCCCGCCAGCGGGGTGATCAGGATACCCCCGGTTTCGGTTTGCCACCAGGTGTCGACGATCGGGCATTTGCCCTTGCCAACCAGGTCGTGGTACCAGCGCCAGGCCTCTTCGTTGATCGGTTCGCCGACGGATCCGAGCACTTTCAGCGAGCTGAGGTCCTTCGACCTGACCCAGTCTTCTCCCTGGGCGATCAAAGCGCGGATAGCGGTAGGAGCGGTATAGAACTGGTTGACTTTGTATTTGTCGACCACTTCCCAGAAACGGCCCGGATCAGGATAGGTGGGAACGCCTTCGAACATGATCGAAGTGGCGCCCGCCAGCAGCGGACCGTAAACAATATAGGTATGCCCGGTCACCCAGCCGATGTCGGCCGTGCACCAGTAAATGTCGCCTTCATTGTACTGGAAGACGTTCAGGAAGGTGTATTCGGCAAAAACCATATAGCCGCCAACCGTGTGCAGCACGCCCTTCGGCTTACCGGTCGAGCCGGAAGTATAAAGAATGAACAGGGTGTCTTCCGAATCCATCACTTCGGCCTTGTTTTCCACCGGGACACCGGCGATGAAATCATCCCACCAGATATCACGGCCGGCTTTCATATCGATGGGGTCGCCGGTACGTTTCAGCACGACGACATGCTCTACGGAATCACAGCTTTGCAACGCCTCGTCAACGATGGATTTGAGGTGAACATTCTTGTTTCCGCGGAACAAACCATCGGCAGTGATCACCAGGTTACATTTGCTGTCGTTGATGCGGTCTGACAGCGAAGTGGCGGAGAACCCGGCGAATACGATGCTGTGGATGGCGCCGATACGGGCACAGGCCAGCATGGCGATCGGTAGCTCAGGAACCATCGGCAGATAGATCGCCACCCGGTCGCCTTTCTTAATGCCCAGTTTTTTCAGTGCATTGGCATATTGACATACTTTTTCAAACAGTTCTCCGTAGGTGAACTTCTTCTCTTTTTCATTAGGATCATTTGGCTCCCAGATCAGCGCTACCTGGTCTTTGCGGGCCGGGAGATTTCTTTCGAAGATATTTTCCGTGATATTCACCTTCCCGTTAATGAACCAGTTGATCTTTGGTTCTTTGAAATTCCATTCCAGGACCTTGTCCCATTTCTTTTGCCAGTTAAACGTTTCGGCAATCTTCGCCCAATACCCTTCCGGGTCCGTCACACTTTCCTGATATTGTTGAAAGTAATCAACAAAACTTGAGATTTTCTTCATCATGTTCCTTAAGATTTTTAATTAATAATGAATGATTGAGTTATCGTTTGATTTAATTTGGATTCTTCATGGATTAAAAGAAGTAAAATACACCCAGCAGGAACCTTAAATTCCCGACCGGTTCGGGATCCGTCACCTGACCATCCAGGAAGTTGGTAGTACCATAAGATGCGACCGTATATTCGATCTCCGGTGCAATGCGGAACTTGCCGGCATTGTAAACAAACCGTGGGGATATCCTGTACAGGCAGGCAATATCCGATCCTCTGGAATAGTAGGGCTTCATGATAATATCGCCGGCGCCCATGTTCTTTGACCAGCCCAGGAACAACCCTCCCTGCATTTTCTTCCCGGTGGTCATGATCTCTGTCCAGACCGACAGGGTTGTAAAGTTGCGGTAGGTGACAAATCCTTTTTCATTCTCAATATATTGCTCTGCAGCGTAGCCGCCGATCATGGTATAATCAAACATGTTCTGCCCGTAGAGACCTGCCAGTTTGAATACCGCTTTTGGCATGCCGACTTTTACATAAGCCATGCCTGCGAAGGAATTGATCCCTTCGCCAGTTTTGTAACCGCTATCGGTTACCAGCTCAGGAATGAGCCGTTTGAAGTTCCCCGCTATGCCGGCCAAAAACTCTTTCTTTTCTTCAACATTTTTCCGGCTGTACTCAAGGTTCAGGTTAAGGGAGGGGATGGCTGAATTGCGGAGATATTTGGTGCTGGGGCCATCCGGTCCGTTGCTTTTAAAATCGATTTGCGAAAGGGCGGTGAAGATCAGGCGGAGCCCTTTGATATCCTGGGTGACCCTGATCTGCGGGTTTCGGGAGAATACCAGGAATGGAGTGCCGGTGTTGAATGAAACGACTTCAGGATAGGAGGAGGTGATAAACATCGGGTGCCAGGTCTGGCCGACCAGCAGTTCGGTGGAGGTCCAGTTCAGTTTTACAAAGGCGTGCCGCAGCCTGAATCCGTTGATATTTCCGTCGGCCATCCCGAAGAATTCCCCTTCGATGGTGCCGGAGGTTTTTGCACCCAGCGCGTCCGGGCCGAAAATATCACCTTTCAAACGGGTCTGGATACTGAGGAAATTGAAGCTGGCCCTGGCGTTGATATCATTTCCTTCGGCGTCAGGTAACACCGGCTTGGGATATAACAGGAAATGCCCTTCCCTGATATCTACCGTTTGCCTGGAATCCCAAAGGATGTCTGTTTTAACGAACCCGCTGAATTTGATCCCGAATTTTGGTTCTTCCTGTGAATAAGAGGTGAGTGTAAGTATGAACAGGCAAAGTGCCGCAGCAACTGTTCTCATTTTTATCAATTATGTTAATTTTTTAACATTAGAGATTTAAGCGGCGAAGATAAAATTTTTTTTAAACTTTTCTAAAGCTAAAGACATTAATATAATACATCACTCAGAATTCAAAATTCAAAACTCAAAATTCAAAACTCCCACCCAGTACATCCCAACCTCCCACTGCCCGATTGTAACAACTTTAGTCGAATCGGTAAGCTCGTCCAGAATGATCCCCTGGCTCCGGTATGCCTGTTCGGAGTCCTGTTCGTCGGTTTCGGCAATGATCGCGCGGGGATTGAGCCGGTTGACCGGATCTTCAAAGTTCAGGAAATCATTCCAGACAGGGATCGCTTTGGCTTTGGATTTCCACGTTAGCGAGGGGGCCCAGGCGCCGATTACCAGATCACCCGGGTTGAGCCGGTCAGCCAGGTATTCGTTGGCGTCGCGGATGACGTAACTTCTTCGTTCCAGGGTGTTGAAATAGTTGGTGATATTGATGGAAAGCAGAATGAGAATCAGGCAAATGGCTGTTGCTTTCATCACTGTAAGCAAGCTGACCCGTTTTCCTTTCTCCTGACGGAAACTGATGATCTCATTCAAAACAATACTGATCAGCAAACCCATCGAGACAAGCAGGCTGATCTGGTAGCGGGTGGGCAGATAAACCATCGCCAGTTTATGAAATTCCAGCAGGAACCAGGCCAGGGAGGAAATGAACATGACCGGGAAGCGGGGGGAGCGCCTGGTTGCGAGCAGCACGATCCCTGTTGCCAGGCATGCCAGGAAAGTATAAACAAAATATTGCATCCCTCCTTTCAGGAAAAAAAAGCTGATATTAAAGTGGAGGTATTCCCTGGTCTTTTCACCGAGCGAGAATTCACCTGACTGGTGGGCCATCATATGATCGTACACTTCCCTGTTGGGGAGGTACCATGCCACAAGGTACAATGCCAGGAAGAATAGCAGGGTGGCGCTGATAATGAAACCCTGCCGGATGATCATCCGGCGGCGGCTTTTTTCAGTTAGAAGCCTCACAGACTGGATAAATGGTAACAGGACAATCAGGTATATGAATTGAATTTTGAAGAACCAGGCCATTGACAGGAGCACACCTGATAAGATGGCCATTTTGTCCTGATCTTTAATATTGATTTCCGGATCGGATGAGCGGGAGAGGAAATGTAACGCGAGCAGCACGGCGGCGGAGGAGAGCATTTCGGCCAGGGAGAAGTGGGTAAACTGGAATAACTGGTATTGCAAAAATGTGACAGGGATGAGGATCAACGCAATGCCGCGGTTTTTTGGATCGGAACCGAAGATGATGAGGGCGATCAGTACCAGGACCATGACGTGCAGCCTGGATACGGCCAGGGTTGCGCCGAATAGCTTATAGGTCAGGGCCAGCGGTAACCCGAGCAGGGGTGTTTTCAGAAGATTATCACATTCTGCCAGGTCGAGCTGGCCGTGGTTGACCCAGTTGCGGACCTGGATCGTATTCAGCCCCTCGTCGGTGAACGGGCCGCGGCTGAAAGAAATATGTATATCGGGGTCTGCCTGCAGGAAGGGGAGATGGGCCGCAAACAGCAGCGCCATCATGATGATCAACAGATATGATAGCCTGATAAAGGGATGATCCGTATTACATCTCATCGATCAGATCGTCGGGAATATCGAGATTATGATAAACATTCTGCACGTCATCATCATCTTCAAAAACCTCCACCACCTTCATGATCTTGAGTGTTTCTTCCCGGCCGAGCTTCACATAGTCCCTGGGGATTCGCTGCAAACCGGCATTTTCGGCGACGATGCCCAGTTCCTCCAGTTTTTTCTGCATCTGTCCGAAGTCCTCCATGGCCGTGGTCACCGTGATGTATTCATCTTCGTGGTCGATCTCTTCGGCGCCGGCATCGATCAGCTCCAGCTCGTGTTCATCAGGGTTGTAGTTGGCCTTTGGAATGGTAAAAACCCCCTTGCGGTCGAACAGGAAGCTCAGGGAGCCGTTGGTGCCCAGGTTCCCGTTGTATTTGTTGAAGATCGAGCGGATGTTGCTCACGGTGCGCTGCTGGTTGTCGGTGGTGCACTCGATAAAAACGGCGACGGCGTTGGGCAGGTAGCCCTCATAGGTCAGTTCGAGAAAACTGTTGGCATCCTTGTCTTTGCTGCCTTTGATGGCCCGCTCGATGTTGTCCTTCGGCATACTGACCCCTTTGGCGTTCTGGATCGCCAGCCGGAGCCGCGGGTTGCCGTCGGGATCGGCGCCGCTCTCTTTCACCGCAACCTGGATCTCCTTGACAATCTTTGAAAAGATCTTCGAGCGTTTGGCATCCGCCGCCCCTTTCTTGTGCTTGATCGTTGACCATTTATTGTGACCGGACATAAAATGGGAAATGTTGAATTTTGAATTTTGAATGTTGAATTATTTATCAATGCAGTCTTGTTCGTTTTCAGCAGACTGAATTGATGGGTGTAAAATTAAAATAAATTCCTGAAAAAATACTCCCTGTCAGATCATCCTGATCAACCAATAACAAAAAAACTGTAATTCAACATTCAAAATTCAACATTCAACATTTAAAAACACACCAGCGTTATCCCCGCCGACCACGGATAGAGCTCCGGGCCTTTGTCTTTGCGGAACATGGTGTTCAGCGAGTAGTTGGCCCAGAAATTGAGGAAGTTCCAGCCGATCCTGACGGAGGCGTCGAATTTGAACGGCTGCAGGAACCAGTCGCCATAGACGTGGGCTTTGGGGGATTCGGGCGAGATGGCAGTATAGGCCACGTCGTACAGCCCGGTTTCGGGGTTGTATTGTGTTACGTCGAACTCCTTGTTGAGCTCGTTGTAGTATTTCTTTGTATGGGATGAGAGCCTGGCGCCGATGACAATCCCGGTGTTGATATGGAAACCCTTCTTATGATAGATGGGTGCGGTCTGGAATTCGAGCAGCACCGGCAGGGTCAGGTACATGACCGAGAGCTTTGATTTGCGGATGCTGATGCCATCGTCGAGGTAACCTTCCAGCACGGGGCCATCCATGCTGAGCCTTGTCGGGTGCAGGAACCGGTAATCATTGAAGGATAACCCCAGGCCGGTCACCATGCCGAACTTCTGGTTCTTTGTGAAGGGGATGTTCTGTTCCAGGAAATTGAGGTTCACCGCGATCGATTTTTCCATCCTGAGATCCATGTACTCATATTCCCCGGGGAAATTCATATTGAAATCGGGATTGACGTAGCCGTTGAAACCGATGTCGACCCCGGCCCAGTGCCCGTTGAATTTTCTTTCTTTTCTGCAGCTTTTCTTTGTTTCAGTTTTGTCGACAGCTGAGAGGGGCGTGTCTGATTTGATTTCTCCCGCACCGCTTGTTTTGCCGGTCAGCTGGTCGGCGGTCACGCGGGCAGTGCCGGCGCCGCTGACGTTTGCATCGGTATTGGCGGTGGCCAGGTTGCCGGCCTTGAGGGTGGCTGCGCCGCTCACGTTGGTGCTGTGGTTATCCGCCTTGCCCGTCAGGGTGAGGGTGGAGGCGCCTGAGACCTGGGTGCTGAGCGTTTTCACGTCGAGCGACAGTTTTGCATCCGATGCGCCCGAAGCGTTGATCTCGAGCATTTCGGTGATCAGTGTGTTGGTCCCCTCCAGCTCCGCGGCGCCGGAAACCGAGATCTTTTCAAGCTCCGGTACGGTGATGTAGAGCCGCAGCGGCGTCCGGCTCCTGATCCCCTTGGCAGAAGCGGTGAATTTTCCGTCGCTGACCGTGGTGGTGATATCGCCGATCACTTTCTTTGTTGCCTCGACCTCTACTTTTTGCGGTTCCCCGAAAGTGACGGCCGCTTCAAAGGCCCCGCCGATATCGATCCGGTTGAAAGCCGGCAATTCCCTGGTGTCGCGGACGACATCATCCTGCCCGGCTGCGGGCGTCAGAAAACCCACCAATATGAAGGTGGTCAGTGCAATAAAGAAATACCTTTTAATCATTCCTGTTTTCATTGTATTGAAGTTTTATCTGTTTTTGCTTGTGACGCAGCGGAAAGCTGAAATGTTACAGGAGGGCGGCGGTTTATTCACGGCCGGTCGCCTTTTTGAGGACTACCTGGTCGTTTTCCTTGAGCGCATAATAGATCAGATTTCCCTCATCGTCCTTTTCCACCAGCAGCTCCAGGTCCCTGTCGGTCATGCTGTTATACCCCTTCACGCCAGCCTTGGCCACCGACCAGAGATCGAGCTTTGGTTTCGGGATGCTGTTTTCCGGCAGTATTTCCCTGACCTGGTTGCCCATTTGTTGTAAAATGCCGGATGCCACGCGGGCGATCAACGGCTGATCTTTCGTGGTGAAGGCGGAAGGATGGGAAAGCGTTTTTTCCTCCGGGCTGAATACAGTCGCGGCAATGGGTTGATCGGTGACCAGGGGGTTGGCGCTGCGGGATTCGATCCGCGAAAGGGATGGAGTCCCGGTTATGTTAGCAGCAAGGGGCTGTTTGGTGTTAGGTGTTTGGTGTTTGGTGTTAGGTGTTAGGTGTTTGGTGTTTGGTGTTTCAATTTGACTTTCTCCTGACAGGGACTCCGTCCCTCCCGCATAGGACTCCGTCCCTGTGACGTCGACCGGTTGTTCCACATGCGAACCGGTGAAAAACCGGATGGCGATGAAAAGCACGACGACAGCGGCGGCGGCGGCGGGGATGCTCCATGCCAGGCGCCTGAGCGGCAGCAGCGGGGCTTTCTTGCGGAGCCTGTCCTTCGCGGGAAAAGTGATGGTGGTGTCGGGCGTCAGGAGGATGTCTTTTTTCAGTTTTTCTTTGCCGGGAAAGGCGATTGTGTCAATAGGCAGGATAGCCTCCGGGTCGTACTGCTCCAGCAGCGGCATCAGGTCGGGGTTGGCGCTGAGGAATGCCAGCAGCTCGCCGGCCCGGGCGGGGGAGAGACTGCCTTCGGCGTAGTCGAGGAGATACTGTTCGATATTTTCCCTGTTGATGTTCATTTCAGACGACGTTTTCCACGCTAACGAGATAATTTTTCAGTGCCGACCGCGCCCGGAAGATATAGACCTTGACCTGCGATTCGTTCAGCCCGGTGATCTGCCCGATCTCCTCGTACGAATAGCCTTCATAGTCGCGGAGCAGCACCACCGACCGCTGGATTTCGGGCAGGCGTCCCAGCGCTTCGTCGAGGATCCCTTTCAGGTCATGCGGTGTTATCCCGGTATAATCCCCCGGATCAAACTCCTGTTCCAGCCTGCCCATTCTTTTTTCCTTTCGGATATGGTCGATCATGCGGTGGTAGGCTGTGGTGAACAGGTACGATTTCGCTTTCCCGAAGCTGATCTCCCGGAATTTCAGCCACATTTTTTCAAAGGCATCCTGGACGATATCCATTGCCGCCGCTTCATCCCGCAGGTTTTTCAGGATGAACCGGTATACGCCATCCGCATGGTTATCTACGCATTGGTTGTATTCACTGACGGTCATGCCGGCTGTCTTAGCAATACAAATTTAAGCATAAGACGAAGAAGGAGAGGGAATGTTACAGTTGGTTGTTGGTTCCTGGTTCCTGGTTCCTGGTTCCTGGTTCCTGGTTCCTGGTTCTTGGTTCTTGGTTCCTGGTTCCTGGTTCTTGGTTCTTGGTTCTTGGTTCTTGGTTCCTGGTTCCTGGTTCTTGGTTCCTGGTTCCTGGTTCCTGGTTCCTTGAACCCGAAACCCGAAACCCGTAACCCGGAATCCGGAATTCGGAATCCGGAATCCTAAACCGG
>JAWOHY010000163.1:0-16089 GCA_046484945.1 Bacteroidales bacterium | reverse complement strand
AACCAATCTGCCCTTAAGTAACATTATGGCTCCTGGTATGGTAGATATCCCTGTTTGGGTAACAGATTTTAATGATATTACTGAATTTACACTGGCCTTTGAGTATGATCCGGCGGTCATGACATATAGTAATTTCACACCCCATACTTCCTTTAATGGTGCGCTGGTGGTCACAGATGTTTCCGGTACCGGAGGAAAGCGGAATGTAAATCTCAGTTATTCCGGTGATGTTATTTCATTACCAGACAGTTCAGACCTCGCTTTGATCCATTTCAATTTTTTAATGGGGGAAACAGCGCTTAACTGGCTAGCAGACGGCGTTTCTTGCAAATATTTCGGCCCTGGTAACATCCCGCTGCCGGACACGCCCTATTCTGACTTTTATCTGGATGGCTCGGTAACACTACTGCTCGCGCCGTTAACAAAAATTGATTCGGCCGTTGCACAAGAAGGCGATTTTGTCTCATTCCCGGTAAAAGTATGGGATTATAATAACATCCAGGGCGGCTCCCTTACCCTGGATTTTGATCCTGCTTCACTTACCTATTATAATGCTACACCGCATGCTGCATTGAATGGTTCATTCACAGCCAATATCATCAGTTCGGGAAGGCTGGGCATGTCATGGTCAGGAAATAGTATCAGTCTTCCTGACGGAAGCGTGCTGGTATATGTGACATTTCTTTATGCCGGTGGTGTAATACCACTGGTCTGGTTTGATGACGGGACATCATGCCAGTACTTTTACGGCGGTTCAGGCTCACCACTGTATGCTGAACCCTTTTCCACATTTTATATTGACGGAAATGTAGCTCCTGCAGAATTTGTATGGACCGGCGAAATATCAGGGGACTGGGATGATGCCGGGAACTGGTTTGACAGTATTGTACCAGATCGTTTCACCAACGTGACCCTTGATCCTTCTTTCTCACGATCAGAAAACTGGCCGGCATTCGATGGTGATTTCACATTAGGGATCCATTGTAAAAACCTGGTTATTAATGCCAATGCGCAATTTTCCGTTTCAGGAGATCTCACGATCAACCCGGGCCATACCCTGGAGATGACTGGTTCTGGCACACTGCATATAGGCGGAGGCTGGACAAACTCCGGGACGTTCATACCCGGAACGGGAACGGTCAGGTTTAACGGTCCTGACCCCTCGGAGATCGGAGTGGGAGTCCCGCCGGCTGACTATGTTGCCGCTTACATCCTCACGTCATTTGATGCAGGGATGACACCTGTTACCGGGGGCATTGCCGGCCCAACGGGAGATAATGCACATAGTGATGTTCCCCTGGGATTTGATTTTACATATCTCGGGACAACATATTCACAAGCCAGGGTCAATACCAACGGATGGTTGTCGATGAACCTTTCCGGAGATGATGGATCATCTTCCGACAATAACATGCTGTTTGAGTCATTTGGCCCCAGCACAGTCATAGCACCATGGTGGGATGATCTCACGGCAGATGCCGGCAGCAGTATATCCTATGTCACAACAGGCGTTGCACCCGACCGTATATTCACTGTGGAATGGAAGGATATACTGTCGTATTCCTCCGGATCAACTGTTCGCTTGAATTTCCAGGTCAAACTGCATGAAACAACAAATGTCATAGAATTCTGTTACGGTGACAAGACAGCAGGCACCCATCATTCGTTGGAAGGGGCTTCGATCGGGATAAAAGATGCTACAGGCGGCCCGGGAAATTACCTGGAAGCCACTTTGAATACAACGCATATTCCTTTTCCCTGCTTAAGAAGTGAAACCGACTGGCCAACAAACAATTACAGGTTTACCCCTCCGGCAGAAAATAACGCAGAGGTTTTCTACCATGTAATTATCGAAAAAATAAACGGGGTACTGGCCATTCAGAAAGACACCCAGGTAACAGGCACAAATTGATACTCATCAATCCAACCTGATCAGTTTTTTAACGGCTACTTCATTCCCGGCAGTGATCTTCAAGAAGTACTGTCCAGCTGGCAGGTGGCTTATGTCAAACGACAGGGTTTCATTCCCGGCAATTCCATTGGACAATAGTTCAATGGTTTTCCCCTGCATATCAACCAACTCCACTTTGCACACAGCAACTTTGAACTTTGAACTTTGAACTTTGAACTTCCCCGTTGTGGGGTTCGGATAAACTTCTGCAACCAGATTCATTTCAGGTTGTGAAATCCCGGTTTGAATATCCCATATGGCGGTGGCGAGTCCGCGGCCATGGGTAGCGGCCAGCACCGTGTAGTCTGATTTACGGATCTGCAGCATATCCACCCTGACGTTAGCCATCCCTTCTATATCCTGGGTCCAGATGGTCTCTTCTTCATCCAGGTTGGAGGTTGTCCAGACGCCTAATTCAGTAGCCAGCATGGCATGTTTGCTGCTGCTGGGATGATAGATCGCCCAGCGGACCGGCATATCGGGAAGGTTAGCCTCCTTTTCCTCCCAGGCCGACCCTCCATCATAAGTTTGCCATACGGAAGAGATGCCATAATTGGAAAAAGTCACCAAAAGCGTGTCGTCAGAACCACCGATCGCTATACTGGAAATAGCACCGGGCGGAAAATCATTACCGGTGATCTCTGTCGCCTGTGGAATACCCTGAGCGTTTTGCACCCGGAATAACCTGCCGTTCAATGAGCCCACAAACAGATTGGCTGTGCCGGCTGGAGAATGGGGACTATACTTTACGGCACTGAAATAGACATTCAACCCGGTATTCAGGTTTAAATAGTTGCCGGTGGGGTTGCTCGGGATATTCCTGATGCGCAGGATCTGGTTGGCCTGGCTGCCGCCGAAGGAACAGGCATTGGCATAGATGGCGTTGTTCCTGTAATCATAATCGGCCGGGCTGATAAATGTTCCACTAGACCAGTTGGTCATGGATTTGTACCAGTTACCGTTGAGGAATAGTGTATAGCGGTTGTAGTAATAAGATGTGATCATATATTGCGGTTCGTTTTCATCGATGAAACAATAGGCGCCATCGCCCCCATCGATCATGTCTAAAATGGTCAGCGGTGTCCCGGTATGGAAAAGCGTGCCGTTATCCTGCAATCCCCCGACATATTCCACGGAGCCGGCTCCGGGATGAATGGCACAGGTGTAAAACTGCAGGGATCCGAAGCTGAGATTTTTCTCCTGAAATACGGGAAGGGTCACGGATGCCTGGTTCGTATAAAATATACCGCCATCGGTTGATACCAGCAGTTCATCGGAAGAACCGGGTTTGAATTCGAAATCATGTATATCGGCGTGCACATAATCATCACCCCCGCCATAATACATTCCTCTCCAATCCGATACCTGGGTCCAGTTATTCCCGCCGTTGGTCGATTTATAAACATCCAGGCCGCCAATAAACAGTGCATCGGGGTCATTGGGATCGACACCTGCTGCCAGGGCATGCCAGCCGATGGTAGCCCAATGATAATCCCCGCCGGTCGGTACCGGTTTGGAAATCCATGTGAGCCCTGCATTATCAGACCGGAGTATGTATCGTCCACGGGTATATACAAATCCATTGCTGCTGTTAATGTAACCTGCATCCAGCAGGGCATAGACGATATCTGGATCAGACGGGGCGCTGGCCAGCATCACGCGGTTGGGGACATAATAATCGGGGTTGGACTGGATAATGGCCACATAATCATCATATACGGTCCAGGTGCCAATAATGCCCTGGTCGGAGTAAAGAATGGACGCACCGCCCTGGTTATTGAGGTTGGGCATGGTGCCGACCATGATCCGGTTACCGGCAGTTATTTCAATATCAGCAACGGCATAAGGGTGATTTGTACCGGCAATAATGGGCAGCACCTGCATCCAGGTCTGTCCGCCGTCGAACGACCGGTACAGGCCGTCGGAAGGCTGGCTCTGGTGCGAACCGTGATAGATACCGGAAGCAACGCCTGCATAGATGACACTGTTGCCGTTTTCATCCCTTACGGCAATATCGGTAACGAATCTCCAGTCGAGCGTAGAAGGGATCTGCTGCCATGATTGTCCGCCGTCGGATGACTTGAAAATGCCGGCACCCACGGCTGAAGACTCGCGGTATATCACACGGGCAGTGAAAGCCTCACCGGTTCCGACATAAAAGGTCATCGGATCGTTGGGGTCATAGGTGATGCTGCTGATGGCCAGGGAGGGCCAGAAGTCGCCCACCGGGATCCAGGCGGAAAAGCTGCTGGTAATATCATTGTTATACCACAGTCCGCCGGTTACTCCGCCCGTCCATGCCTTATTCCCGCCGGCATCATTCGGATCGTACATGACAACCCTAGCCCGGCCGCCCATGTTCGAGGGAACAATATTCCACTGCAACGACCTGCCCGCTTTAAGCAATGACTCCTGTTGTTCAGCCCTGATCTTTACATAAGCCTGATATAGCCTTTCGACCGGAACCCGCTGCTCAGCCGGGTCAACAGTCTGTAAAAAGTCCTGGAAAATAGCTAAATGTGGCGCATCAGGGGATTTGCCATCCGATCCCGATACCGGAATATCAATATGTTTTGTTGATTCTATAAGGAAAGCGGTGTGCTTTTCCCTGGCATCTTCCTTTTTCCGGAGAATAAAAAAACTCGTGATCAGCAGGAGAAGGGCGACAGAGATTAAAATCAAGGTCAGGATAAACGTTTTCATTCAGATGTTGTTGAATTATTTGATTTGGTATATTTCAGATCAGGTGCTTACCATCGGTCAAAGTGGATCCGTTCCGCGAGATAACGGTCTTCTGTTTGCCGTTCTTCATCAGGGTAACCAAGTGATATCATGGATACGGGGATGATATTCGAGGGAAGCTTGAACAATTCTGAGATTGTCCTCACCCGGTCTTCGCGGGGATGAACCCCCAGCCAGACCGCGCCGAGGCCCAGTTCATGGGCGGTCAGTAAAATATTTTGCGTAGCTGCCGAACAATCCTGGACCACGAAACTTTCAGTGTCTTCGATCGTTGTATCACCGCAAATAATAATAGCGCGCGAGGCATGGGAGAGCATTTTCCAGGCCGGCGTGGATTCAGCCAGGGCAGTGAGGATGGCCTTATCCCCAACAATGATGAAATGCCAGGGTTGCCGGTTGCGTGCCGATGGGGCATACATCGCAGCCCGGAGTAATATTTCATCATGTTCTTCCGGAATGTCCTTCCCGGAATACTTCCGGATGCTTCTGCGGGAAAGAATTGTTCTCAGTGTTTCCATATTATCGGCCCCCACAATAAATATTCAGCGCCTCCTGTGCTTTGAAAGAACCAAGGGCTTTTGCCTGCCGCCAATCCTCACAGGCCTTCAGCGTATCCCGCAGGTAGAAATTAGCAATGGCGCGATTGAAATAAGCTTCCGGATAGTTGGAATTAATGGAAATGGCTTTGGAGAAATCATCCAATGCTCCCTTGTAATCCTTTAACTGCCCTTTACAAATACCCCGGTTATACCAGGCTGTAGAATATGCCTTGCTTTTGATGATAGCATTGGTATAGTCCTGTAAAGCTCCCTTGTAATCTTCCTTGTAATACTTTGTCAAACCGGAATAGAGAAAGGCCGTGGTATCGGAGGGATTCAGCCGTATTGCCTGGTCAAAATCCTCCTGGGCAAGATCGTAGTTTTGCTGACTGTAATAAGCAAAACCCCGGTTGAACCATATCCGGCCGTTGTCCGGATCAGCATCAATGGCACGGCTCAGGTAATCTATTCCTTCGTCATATTGCCCTCCTTTGACCAGTTCCAGACCCCTGCTAAAAAGCGTAGATGCGGTTTTCTCAGCATCACCTGGCATTTTGTATGCTTCCATGGAATCTGTTGCGGTGGTTACTTCCTGTTCCGGGCTGACCATAGCCGTGATATCCTTCGTTTGCTCACTGGCAGCTTTCTCCTGACCTGTTTGACATGCAAAAAGAAAGAAAAGTAAAGAAATCAGAATTGAGGCAGCTAAAATTTTCATAATGTTTCATTTGTTTATGTCTGACAAAAGTACAGAATTTAATCAATGCACATTAGCCGCAGCCACAACCTTAGAGTATCCAGTCCTTAGTCTTCTGTCTTCTAACTTCTATCTTCTGTCTTCTGTCTTCTGTCTTCTGTCTTTTTTTATAATATTTTCACGAATTCTTCGTAAACTTGCACGCTAAAATATCCAAAGGCTAGCATATAAGTGTTTTCGATGAACGGAAAACCCGGCGCAATAAGCATCAGAGCGATCTGCATCACGATTTTCATGATCGCTTTTACCGTTTTTTCAAGGGCGGCAGAAACACCCGACACCAACTCTTCCCATCAGCCTGAAAATGAAAAATTCAATGCCGGGAAACTGATGATCGGTCACATTGTGGATGCTTATGAATGGCATATCCTGGACATCGGCAAAACACATGTTTCAGTTCCCCTACCGGTAATTTTGATCTATAAAGGAAGGCTGCATGTCTTCATGTCATCTAAATTTCATCATGGTCATGATTCCTATGCGGGATTTAAGATTGAAGATACTGGCCCCAGGAAGGGCAGAATCGTTCGGGTAATTGAAGGGACGATGGAGACGGATAAGCAGGCCGGAACGATCATTGATCTGTCCATTACCAAGAATGTCTTCGGTATTTTTGTCAGCGCCATTTTGTTGATCCTGATCTTCATTTCGGTGGCAAAAGCATACACCAGGCGGCAGAACCAGGCGCCGAAGGGTTTTCAGTCATTCATGGAACCCATCATACTGTTCGTACGGGATGATATTGTCCGCGCCGCTATCGGAAAAAAGGCTGACCGGTTCATGCCTTACCTCTTAACCCTGTTCTTTTTCATCTTTTTAAATAACCTGCTGGGTCTGATCCCGGTCTTTCCATTCGGGGCCAATGTAACCGGGAACCTTGCCGTAACGGGCGGCCTTGCGCTGATGACATTTTTTGTTACCAATTTCAGTGGCAACAAACACTACTGGGCACATATTTTCAACACCCCCGGCGTCCCCTGGTGGTTGAAATTTCCGTTACCCCTGATGCCCATCGTGGAAATCCTGGGAATGTTTACCAAGCCGTTTGTGCTGATGGTCCGTCTCTTTGCCAACATGACAGCCGGGCACCTGGTCATTCTCGGATTTATGAGCCTGATCTTTGTTTTTTCCAGTATGAAGGCCTCTCTGGGATTAGCCATTGCTCCTGTATCGGTTATTTTTGGCATTTTCATGACTTTCCTGGAATTTCTGGTGGCATTCATACAGGCATATGTTTTTACACTTCTTTCGGCTTTATATTTTGGTATGGCAGTTGAAGAGCATCATTGAGTTATTGTATTTATTCATCTTTAAATCAATATATTATGGATCTTATGTTAATTTTATTACAAGCAGCGACTGATCTGGCGCCTATTGCAAAAATGGGTGCAGGTTTCAGTGCGGCAATAGTGTCGGTTGCAGCTGCATTTGGCATCGGGACTATCGGACGGTATTCGGTGGAATCGATAGCCAGGCAGCCGGAAGCAGCGGGAGATATCCGGTCTAACATGATCATCTCCGCGGCGCTGATCGAAGGGGTGGCCTTTTTTGCCATCGTGATCTGCCTGCTGATCCTGTTTGTATGATGAGTAAGGGTCGAGAAGCATCCCGGCGGTTGGCCGGGATGCCATCGACATGATCGTGAAATCTAAACCACATTGCTATGGAACTGATTCAACCAGGATTGGGACTGATCTTCTGGATGACCTTATCATTTCTGGGCGTACTTTTTATCCTGCGGAAATACGCCTGGAAACCAATACTGAAAATGCTCCGGGAAAGGGAAGAATCCATTGACCAGGCACTGCATGCCGCCGACCTTGCCAGGATAGAAATGGAGCAACTTAAGTTTGATAATGAAGTGCTGCTCAAGGAAGCCAAGAATGAAAGGGATGCCATACTG
Source organism: Bacteroidales bacterium (assembly GCA_046484945.1). Lineage (GTDB taxonomy): Bacteria > Bacteroidota > Bacteroidia > Bacteroidales > JAGOPY01 > JAGOPY01. The sequence continues at coordinate 8,197 of JAWOHY010000163.1, read as the reverse complement.
AACGAAGCACGCAAGATCCGTGACAAGATCTTTGAAGAAGCGCGGATCAAAGCAAATGAAGATGCCCAGCGCATTATCGAAAATGCCAGGGAAAGGATCGAAAACGATAAAATGGCAGCGATCGTCGAGTTGAAAAACCAGATCGCTTTGTTATCTATTGAAATCGCAGAAAAACTGATCAGGGATGAACTATCTCATGATAGAAAGCAGGAAGGACTGATCAAAAAAATGCTTGACGAAATTCAAGCCAACTAATTTTTAAATTCATGCTGGGTTCCATTATTTCGGAAAGATATGCCAAAGCGCTCTTCGAGCTTGCCATCGAAAACAAAAAGCTTGAAGAGGTGAAGAATGACATGGCCCTCTTGATGGAGGTTATCCGGGTCTCCAGGGAATTTAAACAAATGCTGGTCAGCCCTGTTTTCAGGCCCGATAAAAAGATCGGTGTCATGGATTCTATATTCAAAGACAGAACCCAGGTACTGACAAAGAAATTTTACCATCTGATCATCCAGAAACGACGGGAAAAATACCTGCCCGACATCGCACGGCATTTTATCGAAAAATACAAGGAATATCATCATATTGTGACGTTGGAACTAAGATCTGTCGTGCCCATTGAAGAGGATCTGCGGAATAAGATCATTGAAATCATCAAACAGGGTCGTAAGGTCAGGATAGATTTGGTGGAGATACAGGATGAAAGCCTGATAGGCGGTTTCATTATTACATCCAAAGAACAGCGGTACGATGCCAGCCTGAAATCGGCGATCAGAAAACTGAAAAAGGAATTTGAAGAAAATTTATACATCAGGGAAATATAGGATTGCATCATGAACACGGGACAAATCAAACCTGCTGAGATATCTGCCATTCTCCGGCAGCAGCTGGCAGGGTTTAAAGATGAACGAACTCTTGAGGAAGTCGGGACAGTGCTGGCCGTCGGCGACGGGATTGCCTTGGTTTACGGGCTCAACAACGTCCAGGCCGGCGAGTTGGTCCATTTTGAAAAGACCGGCGTGAAAGGGATTGTGTTAAACCTGGAGGTTGACAACGTAGGGGTTGTTCTACTGGGACCGTCGACGAATATGAACGAAGGCGACAAGGTCATCCGCACCAAACATATTGCCTCCATTGAAGTGGGGGAAGAAATGCTGGGCCGCGTGATCAACACCATTGGTGAGCCGATCGACGGGAAGGGGGAGATTGGAGGAGAGAAGTTCGAGATGCCCATCGAGCGCAAGGCGCCGGGAGTTATTTACCGTCAGCCGGTGAACGAACCGCTGCAAACAGGCATTAAGGCGATCGACGCTATGATCCCGATCGGACGGGGGCAGCGCGAGCTGATCATCGGTGACCGACAGACCGGAAAAACGGCCATTGCCATCGATACCATCATCAATCAGAAAGAAAATTACGAACAGGGGACCCCGGTTTATTGCATCTATGTAGCGATCGGGCAAAAAGGTTCATCGGTAGCCCAAACGGTAAAAACACTGGAAGACTTTGGAGCCATGCCTTACACGATCGTAGTATCGGCAACGGCATCCGATCCTGCCGCCATGCAGTTTTATGCGCCATTTGCCGGTGCAGCCATAGGGGAATATTTCCGGGATAACGGCAGGGCTGCGCTGGTCATTTACGATGACCTGTCAAAACAGGCTGTAGCCTATCGTGAGGTTTCCCTTTTGTTGAGAAGGCCCCCTGGCCGGGAAGCTTATCCCGGCGACGTTTTTTATCTTCACTCCAGGCTGCTGGAACGGGCCGCCAGGATCATCTCAGCCGATGAGATCGCCAGAAAAATGAATGATCTGCCGGCTTCCATCAAAGACAGGGTAAAAGGCGGCGGTTCCCTCACCGCCCTGCCCATCATCGAAACCCAGGCCGGCGACGTTTCAGCCTATATTCCGACCAATGTGATCTCCATCACCGACGGACAGATCTTCCTCGAAACAAACCTGTTCAACGCAGGTATCCGTCCGGCGATCAACGTAGGTATATCGGTTTCGCGTGTAGGCGGAGCAGCCCAGATCAAGTCGATGAAAAAAGTCGCCGGTACGCTGAAATTAGACCAGGCACAATTCCGTGAATTGGAGGCTTTCTCCAAGTTTGGTTCCGACCTGGACCCGGCCACAAAAGCGGTCCTGGATAAAGGCCAGCGGAATGTGGAAATACTCAAGCAATCGCTGCACGATACCATGCCGGTAGAAAAACAGGTGGCTATCATATTCGTCGGGACAAGGGGCCTGCTGAAAAATGTCCCCCTGGAAAGTGTGAAGGATTTTGAGACCGAATACCTGCATCATATGGAGGAAAACCACGGCAGGGTTCTTCAGAACCTGAAAGCGGGTGTTTTAGGCGATGATGATATCAAGCTGATGGAAACAGCAGCAAGGGATGTAGCAAAGAAATACGAGAGATAATTGTGCCCAGCCTTAAAGAAGTAAGAATACGGATCGATTCGATCAAATCGTCGGAGCAGATCACCAGCGCCATGAAACTGGTGTCGGCAAGCAAACTGCGACGCACCCAGAATGCCGTTCAGGCGCTGGCGCCCTATGCGGCCAAGCTAAGGGAAATTCTGAATAATCTCAGCATAAGCCTTGAAAATACCGAAACCGCCGCCTATTCCGCCATACGTCCCGTTGAAAAAGTCCTGCTCATCGTCATTACATCAAACCGCGGATTATGCGGGCCTTTTAACAGCAATATCATCAAGGCGGCGAAATCGTATATCGGAACAACTTACAGTGACATCAACCGGCAGGGGAATCTCGATATTTTCGCGATCGGCAGGAAAGGAGCCGATTTTTTCAGGAAGAATAAATATAATTTAGTCAGAGAAGAACATGCCATTTTCGACAGGCTGAAATTTGAAAATACATCCCCTTTGGCCGGGGAGTTGATGGCGGATTATGCCTCGGCCAGGTACGACAGGATTGAGATCATTTATAACCATTTCAAGAACGCATCACAGCAGGTGATCACCATTGACCAGTACCTTCCGGTGGTTACTGAGCAAGCAGTGAATGACACGTGGCAGGCCACAGATTATATCTTTGAGCCTGAAAAAGAGACACTTGTGCGGGAACTGGTACCAAAAGTATTAAAGACCCATCTTTACAAGATCATTCTCGATTCTTATGCCGCGGAACACGGGGCCCGCATGACAGCGATGGCCCAGGCAACCGACAACGCGCAGGAACTGCTCAAGCAATTGAAACTTTCCTATAATAAGGCCCGCCAGGCTGCCATTACGAAAGAATTGCTGGAGATCGTCAGCGGAGCGGAAGCGCTGAGAGGATAGATTTTAGGTTTTAGGTTTAAGGTTTTAGTTAGATTTGTGATTAGTATTTAAAAATTGAAGATATGATAAGCAAAAAAGTAGAAAAAGCAATCAATGATCAGATCAAGAAGGAGGAATATTCCTCGAGGCTTTACCTGGCGATGGCATCCTGGTGCCAGAAAAACGGTTTTGCGGGAGCGGCGGCCTTTTTGTATGCCCATTCCGACGAAGAGCGGATGCACCAGTTAAAGCTTGTACATTACCTTAACGACCGTAATGGTTATTCGGTTTTGCAACCCATCGAGCAGCCCCCTTACCAGTATGAGAACCTGCTGAAAATGTTCCAGGAGATCCTGAAGCATGAGCAGTACATCACCGCATCCATTAATGACTTGTATGAGATCAGTGTAAATGAGAAAGATTACACAACGGCCAATTTCCTGCAATGGTATATCACCGAACAACTGGAGGAAGAAACACTGGTGAGCGGCATTCTGGATCAAATGGAACTGGCCGGTAATGAAAAGTCAGGGTTATTCCACATCGACAAGGAATTGGGAAACATAGCTGCCAGTGAAGCTGCGGCTCCGGAAGCCACTTAATATTCATTACTATCCGGTTTTTTTTGGCGGAGTAAGATTTCATTTTCCAATTTTCGGTACCAATCTGTGCCGTATTTTCGGATCAGTGCTTCTTTCAGAAATTGAAACAAGGGGACGCCATCCCGGTTCCCCTTTTTCAGTGCCGGCTTGCATACATGCCATTTCTCGTAGTTCACTGCCTCGAAATGTTCATGAACTTTTATTCTGACAGGATATAAATGACAGGATACCGGCTTACGGAAAGGCGTTCTGTTATCAAAATAGGCTTTTTCAATCGCACATACAGCCATACCGTCAAGAAAGCTGGCGAATGCACATTCTCCCCCATTTACCAGCGGTGTGACGAATTTTCCCTGGATATCATAATCAAACACCCCCATTTTTTTCACGGTATGGATACCTCTTTCGGTCATATAGGGGATGATCCGGTCTAATTCGTCTTCCAGCAGTGAGATCTCATCTTCTTCCAGCGGGGCACCGGCGTCTCCCACAACGCAACAGGCTCCCAGGCATTTTTCAAGGTGGCAGCAGAAGCGCACCAGGTACAAGTCGTCAGAAACGGTGATATCATCAATAATAATCATGGCAGCCAAATGATGCAATCCGAAGAAGGCTCTCTGTACAATTTCATCGCTCCTGGTTGATCTTCCAGTTGATCCGTGAGCTCAGCAGATCAATGGCTACTTCATTTTCGCCTCCCTGCGGAATTATAATATCTGCATAGCGTTTCGAGGGTTCGATGAACTGCAGGTGCATAGGTTTAACGTATGTTTCATAGTGAATGAGCACTGTATTGACCGAACGGCCCCGTTCGAGGATATCGCGCTGAATGATCCGGATGAGGCGGTCGTCAGCGTCAGCATCCACGAAAACCTTGACATTGAACCGGTTTCGTAAATCAGGATGTGTGAGGATCAGGATCCCTTCCACGATGATCACCTTTTTGGGCTCAATCCTGACTGTTTCATTAGACCGGGCACATTCCACGTAGGAATACTTAGGCATATCAACAGCCTGCCCCCGGATCAGTGCATCCAGGTCTCGGATCAGCAAATCCCATTCTATGGAATCGGGATGGTCGAAGTTGATGCGCTTTTTCTCTTCAGGGGAAAGATGGCCGTTGTCCCAGTAATAGGCATCCTGCGACATGATGGACACAGATTTGGGTGGAAGGCCATAGATGATCTTGTTCACCACGGTTGTTTTTCCGGAACCCGATCCGCCGGCGATACCAATGACAAGCATAGCTGAATAGTTTTTGCGAAGATAGGGAAAAAGGAGACAGGAGACAGGAGACAGGAGACAGAAGGTAGAAGTTAGAAGGTAGAAGTTAGAAGATAGAATGGGGTTGGGGGGATTATAATTCAGCCGAGCAGGTTTTGATATTCGGGGTGTTTGTCGATATACCAGGTGGTATAGGAACAATAGGATCGGACTTGTAATCCTTTGTCCCTGGCGTAATCGAGTGCTTTTTGGGCCAAAAGTGCCGCGATGCCTTGTCCCTGATAATCCGGAGGAACTTCCGTATGTGTAATCACAAAAAGACCGGCCTTCACCATATAGATCAGAAGGGCATATTCCATATCAGCCAAATGGACTTCAAACCGGTTGCCTGATTCATTGTGAATAACTTCAAAACTGGTTTTCATATCATGCGTGTTGGGATAATCTTATTTTTCTTTTCCGAATTCTATCTTCCAGACCCCTCTCAGTTCACCCATCTGATAGCCCGTAGCGAGGTCATCAGGATATCTTTCAAGAATGAATTCATAATTCTCCTGATCCATGGTATTCCCGGGTTCTCCATGACATAACAGGCAGGCGGGGTTCTGGATAACGATCGGGGCATAGTAAATCATGTCTGCGCCGGTTTTTCCCAGATGTGGCCTGAGCTCACGGCCTTCTGCCAGTTGCTCTTGATATGACGCGATCACCAGTAAGTCGGGTTCACCGGGTTTGTTGCCGGGGTTGCGGTTTTTGTCAGACAACCGGCTGATGACAACACCATGTACTTCCGACAGGGAATCGGTGATCGGGCTGGCCTGAAGGTGGCAGTAGCCGATAGCATTCTGAACGCCGCCTTCCTGCAAAGCGCCCATTAATTCACCGGAAAAAGCTTTGAAACCTTCTTCGGTGATCTTATTTCCAATGGTGATCATTTCGTGTTGTTCTTCGGCTGAAAGCGGCTTTCTCTGTTGAAAAGACTGGCAGGAAACCAGGATCATTAAAACCAATGTGGAAAACGGAAGAATCCGGGTTGAATTTTTTGACATAGCATTGTATTTAGGATTTGCAAATATCGTAAAAATCGGGGCCACGATCAATGAAACCCCCATTCCGATCGTTCCGGCCTCGGGTGAAGAATAACCGGCGAGCGACATCCCGATCACCGTTCCCAGTCCCAGGAACATGGAGGCATAAGCTGCTGTTTTTGTCGTCTTTTTCCAGAACAATCCCCAGATAAAAGGCCCGAGAAACGCCGCCCCGATAGCGCCCCAGGAAATGGCCAGGATCGCCACGATGGTGCCCGGTTTGATGAGGGCGATGACTACCGATAGCAATACGAAGAACAGGCTGGAAAAGCGCATCAGCAGGGTAAGCTTTTTATCAGTGATGTTTTTGTTGACGAACCCGGCATAAAAGTCTTTTGAAAAAGATGAGCTTGATATGAGCACGAGGGCTGCCAGGGTTGACATGGAGGCAGACAGGATCAGCAACAGTATGATGATGGAGAGCGATTCCGGGATGACCCTGGTGAGGAGCTCGGGCATCAGCGCATCCACGTTGGGATTGCCACTTTCCAGGAATGCTGCGGGCGAGGCCTGCGGATTGAGGAAAACCCGTGTGGTGGAGCCGAGGAAATAAGCGATGCACCCGATCAGCAGGGCAAAAAAGGTGGAGGCGACCATACCGGTCCGGATGGCTTTCCGGTCCTTGATGGCATAGAACTTCTGGATGAGTTGCGGCATGGCAAATGGCGCCACGCTGGTCAGCGCCACCAGCGCAAACAAATGCCACCAGCCGGGAGGGCCAACAGGTGCAGTCAGTTTAGGATCTATCGCCGCCAGCGTCTCCGAGATTCTTCCCAATCCACCGCCGGCATTGATGGTAAAACCAGCCAGAAACAGCACACCAATGGTCATGATAATACCAAATATAACATCGATCATGGTCATCGATTTATAACCCCCCATGGTAATATAGAGGGCCGTGAAAATCCCCATGAAAGCGACCGCATGCCAGTATTGCAACCCTTCGAAGGAGGAGGTGAATAGATAAGAAAGGCCGATGAACACCGCGGCGGAATATGGAACCAGGAAAACGAAAATGGCAATGGAGGCAATCAGCTTTAAAGCGGGGCTCTGGTAGCGCTTTTCCAGGAATTCACTCAGGGTGGTGACACCCATTTCGACCGACATCTTCTTCACCTTCCACCCGAGCAGCGCCCACACGGCCAACACCCCCACCAGGGCGTTGAAAACGCCGATCCATATCCCTGAATAACCGAACCCCCAGCCCACCTTACCGGCAAAACCAATGAAAACGACAGCGGAAAAATAGGCCGTACCATAAGAAAAAGCGGTCATCCAGGCGCCAACTTTGCCCCCACCCAGGAAAAAATCGGAGAAGGAACGGGTCTTTTTCAGGCCGATAATTCCAATCACTACGATCAACAGGGCATAGAGCGACAGGACAATAATTTTTATGATCATAAACTGTATTTCGTTAAAGTTTATATCACGGGCTGTTTCCAATAGTGATGGTAATACCATCGGGGATGTTCAGATTTGAGCCCGGCTCCAGTTCGAGCAGATCGATCTCAGGATTCCCCCCGGTAAAAACGGCAGGATAGTGATCTCCCATCAGTATCTCAGGAATGATCACATGAGATTCAGGGCCCGGGACCGTTCCGTCGCTCCAGTTCGCGGGATTGTTCCACTCATTCGTATGGCCCAGCCAGCAGCCGGGTGGCATGATATGCACATTGTAATCTTCCGCCTCGCCATAGTTATAATTATTGCAGGGATCAATACCCGTATTATACCATACTTCCCTTACTCTCAGTCTCACTATCCCGACAGTGGCATCCGATGGAACCGGAACGGGATCTTTGAGCCTGCCGAGAAACTGGGTGAGGCGAATAACATTTCACCCATGCCTGCCACGGCCACGATCACATTTCCGGTTCCATCGGATGCCACTGTCGGGATAGTGAGACTGAGAGTAAGGGAAGTATGGTATAATACGGGTATTGATCCCTGCAATAATTATAACTATGGCGAGGCGGAAGATTACAATGTGCATATCA
>JAWOHY010000162.1:0-12932 GCA_046484945.1 Bacteroidales bacterium | reverse complement strand
TAAAATGAATAATTAGATTAATTGCAAGATGACAATGAAAAACTTGTCATGGAAGGAATAGCCGCTCAGGGAGGATGATAGATCCAATGGTCAGTAGAGACGTTATAATCCCCCGAAAGCAAGGAAAAAATGCAGTTCATTTCTCATTTCGCGATGCCAAGGCGCATTTCACAATAATGGGAAATGTCCACCGTATAACCACCGCATGACCACCGTATGACCACCGTATGACCACCGTATGACCACCGTATGACCACCGTATGTGTCGCTAGCGAATGACAATAAACTATCCTTAATCCCCGCCGCTATCCATCCCAAAATTCGTCAGCTCCTCGGTGATATCAAACTCCCTGGCGGGATATTTGAACACCGGAACGCGGGGCTCGGAGAAACCCATCGAATAGCAAAAAACATTCTGGTATTCTTCCCGGTTCTCCCCGATCTCCTCCAGGTGGTTGAGGTATTCCTGCATGGGCTTGGATTCGATGATGATCACCTTGCCCATCTTTTCGATAATGGGGCTGTGGTTGCGGGTTTCGTCGTGGTCGAACTCCAGGATTCGGCGGCCATATCGGGTAATCCCGATCGTTCGGAACGTCAGGCTTTTTCCGACGCCGGGCATGTTCAGCATGTTCCGGTCGGTCGCCAGGAAATCAATGCCGGCGCTCTCCCTGATCTGGTTGATCTTTTCCTGGATATCTGCGGGGTTGTCCGACAGCTTGCGCAATTCGTCCCACAGGTCGCCCGGGATGTGGCCATACAGCTTTTCTTCGGCCTGTTCCTGCGCCGACCGGGCATTGGTGGCGAAGTTGTGGTAATTCTCCATATAACCTTTCACTGAAAAGGTATAGTAGGGGAGGACCCCGATATCATTGAGCGTTTTACGGAGTTTGGCGGTGTGCCCCCGGCGGGATGCGGCGGTGGTGAACACTTGCTGGTTGGTCACGATCCAGCCGGCTGAGATCAGCTTACTGACAGCCTCTTTGGCCTCGGGTGTGATCTCCATGGCCGATTCAAAATGGGTCTGTATGAAAAACTGCCGGATGCCTGCCTCATAGGCTTTTTCCCGGAATTTCGACAGTATCTCCACCAGTTCTTCGGTAACGCGCATCGGGATATATACCGGAAGCCGGGTACCCAGCCTGACGCGTTTGATCTCGGCGTATTTTTCCCCTTCGGGTCGCTTATTGTTGGCTTCCTGTTTGCGGACAGCCATCCGGTAGACGGCGTTGAGGATCAGGTCGAGCGATTTGTTGGCGCTCATCAGCGCATCTCCGCCGGTGATCAGGATATCGCAAAGCTGTGAATCGTTCTCAAAATATTCCATCAGCCCCTCGAGCTTATCCCACCATGATTCCTTCGGCAGCAGCTTGTCGAGGTTAAAATTGAGGTTTCCCCGCTGGAAGTCATACATACGCTGGCAGGAAACGCACAAACCCCCGCAGGAGCGGCCGACGGTGTCGGGGATCAGGATGGCTACCTCCGGGTAACGGCGGTGCAGGTTGAAATTGTTGGGGAGTATCCAGCCGGCAGCGTTGGGCTTGCCCGGTTCCACCTCATCTTCTTTTTCCCAGGCTACAATGTCGCCAAACTCCTCCAGCAGCTCGCGGCTGTAAAAAATGTAGTCGCGGATGGGCTGGTCGGCCCCGGCCAGGTGGGCCGGCGGATTGATCAGTAGCAACGAAAGATAATACGGATTGACAAAGACCGGGATACCTTTTTCAGTACCTTCATTTAATGTGGCTAATGTTTCAGCATCCAGCGAGCAGTCGAGCATCCGGTTCAATGTTTTGACGTCGCGAATGGCGAAACGGAGGTGAAAAAGCCTTTCGTTCCACCATTCCTTTGCCATCTTTAGTTTTTCTGCCCGGTTCATTCCCTCCGGGAAGAAGTAACGGTTGTCTGTTTTTTCGCCTTTGTCGATCTGGTCAATAAAGATGTTGAGTATCCGGTCTCTGTTTTGCCGGCGCATCTTCACGATCTCCGGATCAAGTCCGGAGGGATGCCTGTTCATCCAGCCTTTTACAGTATCAAGTGACGGAAAATTATTGGCCACTTTGCCGGAAAGCTGGCGGAACAGCATGATCATATCAATGAAGAAATTGGGCTTTGCTCCACCACGGCCATAATGATAGGCCAGCCATAAGATTTTGAAGGGATGGTTCTCGGTCATTTCACCCTTGCGGTTCAGATCGGGGTATTTTATGCCCGAATGATCCAGGTAATCCAGGATGCGGATCGAAGCAATATCAATGGAACTGAGCTTTTTGAAAGCACTCCTGCCGTAAACTTCACCCAGGTAAACCTGGTATGCCGGCGATTCCTTCCCGATGCGCCCTGTGATCCACGCCCGCAATTTCTCCATCATAGCATCCACCGTGTCGGCGGCCGCCACGATTTCCCGGAGTTTGGGGTTCTCCTGCATGAAAACCTGTAATAGTTTCCCGGAACGAATATCAATGGAAATCCTGTCTTGCTTGTTCAGCCCTTCTTTGGGAAGGAGGTCGCGGTAAACGTGATCCTTCCGGAAGCTTGTTTCTAATGTGTGTGGTGTGTTTCCTGTTATCAAATCTTTGTCCATAAATCCCTCATTTTTAGTCATGTGTTTGTAAAATGTATATCATTCATAATGAATTACTTATGTATTTAATACAAAGATAATCATTTTTCTTCAAAAAACCAAGATTATCTTCCATGATGAAAAGGTTAATAAAAGGTTAATTTCAGATTTAGAATGGTTCCAAATTAAATTTTTACCTTTGCTGGTTGAAATTTCACTAAAAGATTATTTCCATGTCTAAAGGTTTTTTTAAAGCGCCGGCTCCTTATAATGAGCCTACGCTCTCCTACGCACCGGGAACACCCGAACGCAAAGTATTAAAAGAAACCCTTGTCGATTTACGCGACCGGCAGATTGAATTGCCCATGTATATCGGAGGAGACAAGGTCCGTACAGGAGAATTGATTCCAATTAATCCTCCGCACGATCATCGTCATGTACTGGGGCATTACCATAAGGGAACCGGCGAGCATGTTCTGCAAGCCATCGATGCCGCCCTGGCCATCCGTCCCCAATGGCAGTCGCTTACCTGGGACCAGCGCGCTGCTATCTTCCTGAAGGCCGCCGATCTTATCAGCGGTCCTTACCGGGCCAAACTGAATGCTGCCACCATGCTGGGACAGTCGAAAAATGTTTACCAGGCTGAAATCGATGCGGTATGCGAAACAGCGGATTTCCTGCGCTTCAATGTTCATTATATGACGGAGATCTATCGCGATCAGCCCGTTTCTTCGCACGGCGTCTGGAATAAGATGGAATGGCGCCCGCTGGAAGGCTTCGTTTACGCCATTACCCCGTTCAATTTTACCTCCATCGCGGCGAACCTGCCGGCAGCGCCCGCCCTCATGGGCAACGTGGTCGTCTGGAAACCGGCCGGTACCCAGGTCTATTCCGCAAATGTCCTCATGGAGATCTTCCATGAAGCGGGTATGCCCGACGGTGTGATCAATATGATCATGGTCGATGGCCCCGTGGGCGGTAAGATCATGGCCACCCATCCCGAATTCGTGGGGGTGCATTTCACCGGATCCAGCGAAGTGTTTAATAAGGTATGGAAAGCCATCGGTGAAAATGTCGCATTGCACAACACCTTCCCGAAGATTGTCGGTGAAACCGGGGGTAAAGACTTTGTGATGGTGCATCCTTCGGCGAACATCAAACCGGTGGTAACGGCGCTGACCCGCGGCGCATTCGAATACCAGGGCCAGAAATGTTCCGCCGCCTCGCGCGCCTACATACCCCGCAGCCTGTGGCCGGAGATCAAAACCCTGATGCTGGCCGATATCCATTCGTTCCGCATGGGCGGTGTGGAAGACTTCCGGAACTTCATCAATGCCGTGATCGACGAGAATGCATTCGACAAACTGGCGGGCTATATCGACCAGGCGAAAAAAGACCCTGATGCGGAGATCATTGCAGGTGGCGGATATGATAAGTCGGTGGGATATTTTATCGAACCGACCGTGATCCTGACAAAGAATCCCAAATACGTCACCATGTGCGAGGAGCTTTTCGGGCCGGTGCTGACCGTTTATGTATATGAAGATGATCAGTATGAGGAAACCCTGGACATCCTGGATAAGACCTCTCCTTACGCCCTGACGGGCTCTGTCTTTGCCCGGGACCGGTATATTATTGACATGACGACAAAAAAACTGGTCAATGCTGCCGGCAATTTCTATATCAATGATAAACCGACCGGGGCCGTTGTCGGTCAGCAGCCGTTTGGCGGCGCCAGGGCTTCGGGCACCAATGACAAGTCAGGATCCTACCTGAACCTTTTACGGTGGGTATCGCCCCGTACCATCAAGGAAAATTTCAATCCGCCGGAAGATTACCGGTACCCCTTCATGGAAGAAGAATAAGGTATTTCAACCTTTAGCAGGTGTGTGGCCAATAAGATTGACTTATTTTACAATTGGTTTGTAATCGTTATTGATGATGTATTTTTTCGGCAGGGGCTTTTTATGTTTGAATGAATGAAGTCCCTGGTTAGGAGCGCTGCTGAAAATGGCGCAGGAACTGGTGATCCCGGCAAGCATACTGATCATCAGCAGTAAAAATAACAGTTTGAGTATTCTTTTCATCGATAACAGACTTTTTAAATAAACGCCACAGGGCGGTTTTTTATTTCGAGGGGATAAATTTATAAAAGTTTTTGATTTATCGTCATTAAATATTTTACATTTGTTCCCGCGACGGTGGTCCCGTTTTCCTTTCTGAAACCGGGACATAATAGGGAACCGGGTGAGAATCCCGGACAGTGCCCGCTGCTGTAAGCCCTGGCCTGAGTAAGGCCATACCCGCCGGCATCCTGAAGCCACTGTTTCCGTGAAGGAGGAAATGGGAAGGCAGCCGGTAAGGGGGGTAAGTCAGAAAACCTGCCGGTGCCATTAATGATGATATGCTTCCGGGTCAGAGGCTGAACTGAACAGGGTGTCCCCGCTTTTTTCAGGTTTTTTCCCGGAGCAGTTGCTGACAGACTATTATGAAAACCATGCGCCTGCTTGTCTTTACTTTTCTTACAGTCATTTTCCTGCAAGGAATGCATGCACAGGACATGGCGCCGCCCGATACCACGCTGACACTGGAGATCGTGACGATCCGTTCGACCCGTATCAGCCAGTTTGCCCGGGGACAGGCTTTTCAAATCCTCGACAGTCTTACCCGCCGGGATAACCCTGCGGGGAGCCTGACCGAACTGTTGCAGGATTTCAGCACCACCTATGTCAGGAATTACGGGCAGGGAACACTGGCCACACTATCGATGCGGGGGACATCGGCCAACCACGCCGGCCTGATCTGGAACGGCGTGCGCCTGTCGCCACCCAACATCGGCTATGTCGACCTGTCGCTGATCCAGGGGAATTTCTTCCAGGATATCATGATGCTGTATGGCGGCTCCAGCCCCATGTTCGGCAGCGGATCGATCGGGGGCGGGGTGCACCTCAACAACCGGCCGGTATTTCAGCCGTCTGCAGCGCTCAACCTGGGTCTCAGTGCCGGTAGTTTTTCCACCTTCGCCACAGAAGGCGAAGGGACCGTCAGCAGAAAAAACCTTTATTCCCGCACCGCTTTCTCATTGATGGATGCCCGGAATGACTTCTCTTATGAAAACTTTTCAGGGGAGAAGGAAAAACTCCCGCATGCGGCTATCTTCAAAGCAGGTGTGATCCAGGATATTGCCTTTCAACTGCCCGGTGATCAATACATTATGGCTACCGGATGGTTCCAGTTTGCCGAACGGGAGATCCCCCCGACACTGACCGAATCTGTCTCCGAAGCCGAACAACTCGACCGCTCCTGGCGTACCATGCTGGTCTGGAAAGATTTCAACCCCCGGAACACACTGGAGGCAAGGCTGGCCTATTTCAACGAATTTACCCGTTACAGCGACCCCATCCCGGAGATCTTTTCGGACATTCACAGCCAATCTTTTATCGCCGCATTTGAAAGCACCTGGGAACTGACGGAGCACGCGGCTGTTTTTGCCGGGACACAGTACACTTACGAATACGCCGAACTTGATTTCTACAGCCAGCCGGAGGACCAGCAGAACCTTGCCATTTACGCTTCATTCCGTTATTATTTCCCGAAGATCAGGTGGCAGTTCAGCCTGAACGGAAGACAGGAAATGCTCACGGGATATAGTTCCCCTTTTCTGTTTTCAGCGGGAGCCGAGGGGAAGCTATGGAAGATATTGTCGGGTAGATTATCATTTTCCCGCAATTTCCGGGCGCCTACCCTGAACGAACGTTTCTGGCAACCCGGCGGGAATCCCGAACTGGAGCCTGAAAAAAGCCTGAACCTGGAAGGAGGTCTGTTCGTTGATTTTCAACCTGGCGATGACAGCTTTTTTTTCCAGGTTACGATCTTTAATTCAAAGGTGACCGATTGGATCCTCTGGTTGCCCGGCAGCAGTTACTGGTCGGTCGAAAATGCCCAGGAGGTTTGGTCCAGGGGTTTTGAGTTTAATGGGATCCAACGGTTTCAGGCGGGGAAATTCACCATTCACCTGGCTGAGTCCTATTCTTTTACCCGGTCGACCAATGAAAAGAAACTGTTTGATCTCGACGCATCTTACCAGAAACAATTGATTTATTCACCGGCACATCGTGTATTGCTGAAGCCGGGGCTGGAGTACCGGGGTTACCGCCTTTCACTCAGGGGGACCTATACGGGGAAGATTTATACGACAAAAGACAATCAGCACAGCCTGCCCCCATTCTTCCTGCTGGATGCTATCATCGCTAAAACTATTCATATCAGTAAGAAATATCCGCTCACATTTCAAATCAACCTGAACAATATCCTTGACCAGGATTATCAGGTGGTGCCGTACCGGCCGATGCCGGGGTTTGGCGTGATGGGAACGGTGAGGGCGGAACTGAAAAAATTTAAGTTTTGAGTTTTAAGTTTTAAGGTTTAGGTTATGAAAATAGTGTTTTATTTGGTTTTTTTGATTGTGGCAACATTTCTTAATTATGGGTGTATTAAAGAAAATAATACTCCTGACGGGAAATGGTCGAAGAGTGTTTTTATTGTGAACGAGGGACCGTTCCAGTCGGGTAGTGGGACGATCAGTGCCTTTGACCGGGATAGCGTGAAAGTCAGCCATGGGTTGTTCGAAAGTGCAAACGGGCGGCCGCTGGGAAATATCGTTCAGTCGCTGCAGGTAGTCGGCGACCTGGTGTTCATTGTCGTGAACCGGGAAGATAAGATCGAAGTGGCGAAACTGAAGGATTTCAGGTCGGTGGCCACGATCAGTAACCTCTCTTCTCCACGTTACTTCCTGGGATTCAATGAAGAGAAGGGATATGTATCCTGCTGGGATAACACGGTGAAGGTCATTAATCTGTTTGACTATACTGTGATGACAGAAATACCCACAGGAGCCGGACCCGATGAGATGATCGTGGCGGGCGATTACCTGTTTGTGATCAATTCGGGCGGTTTTGGAACCGACAGTACCGTGACTTATATCAACACCAGTGATGAGTCTGTATATGGAAACATGGAATTATGGCACCGTCCTTCCGGTATTGTAAAGGATATCAATGGCCATGTATGGGTATTATGCTCCGGCAAGGGATTCAACGGCTGGCCTGCTCAGGATGATACACCCGCGAAACTCATCTGTATCGACCCTGCCAGCATGTCCGTCATCCGGGAAGTCCCGTTCACCGATCCCGGGATCCATCCCGATGTCCTGATCATAAACGGTAGCGGAACGATCCTGTATTATAATTATCCTGATGGGATCTATTCCTTTCCTGTATCGGCGACAAGCTTGAATGTATCGCCCCTGGTCCCCGCTGCGATCTCGTATTATGGTCTCGGTTATGATCCATCATCGGATATGCTCTATGCCTCCGATCCGCTGGATTATAACCAGAATGGCTGGATTTACCGTTTCAGGGCCGACAACGGCGCACCGGTTGATTCATTTATGGCGGGCATCATCCCCAATGGCTTCTGGTTTAACTGAAAAAAGCCGAAATGATCTTATAAAGCACTATTTTTGCATAAAATGAATATCATGAAAGCAAAAATAGATTGTTCCTGGAAAAAGGGAATGGCTTTTGAGGCCGATGTGAACGGTTTTAAGATCCTGCTGGATGCCGATCCGGCCGTGGGAGGGGAGAACCAAGGCCCCAGGCCCAAGCCGCTGACACTGGCCTCACTGGCCGGGTGTACCGGCATGGATGTTATTTCTATCCTGAAAAAGATGAGAATAGAGCCCGTATACTTCAATATTTCCGTTGAAGGAGAACTCACCGAAGAACATCCCAAGTATTACCATAAAATACATTTGGTATATGAACTTAAAGGTGAAGGGGTGGATTATGATAAGGTTGAAAAGGCGGTAAACCTTTCACAGGAAAGATTTTGCGGGGTCAGCGCCATGTTGCGATTCGGTGCGGAGATCACTCATGAAATACGGATCCTGTCCTGATCACCTCGACCAGCTCGTTCAATATCATGGCCGTTGCCCCCCAGATAACGGTTTCGTGCACGTAAAAGCAAGGCACCTTCCACCTGACGCCGGGGAAAATGGTGATCTTTTTTACCTGCTGAGCATCCTTACTCAGGATATCCTTCAGTGACACCTCGAGGATCCCTTTCACTTCTTCAGGATCAGGTTGAAAAACCGGTCGTTCGGTAATAAAGCCCACAACCGGTGTTACCAGGAAGTGGCTGGGCGGGATAAACAGATCGGTCAAAAGGCCAATAAGATTCACATTGTTCCTGCTGATCCCGATTTCTTCCTCGGTTTCTCTCAATGCAGTTTCGATGAGATCCCGGTCTTCCGGCTCATGCCTGCCTCCCGGGAAAGATATCTGCCCGCTATGGACGCCCTTGTATTCGTTGCGTCGAATGAAAACCAGTTTAATATCATCATTATCAGGGAAGAAAAGGATCAACACCCCCGCTTTTTTTGCATGGGAAGTAGCCTGAATTTTACCCTGCCGGATGATCCGCCGCATGCCTGCCATCTTCATCTGGGCATCCATGCCCGGCAGTGGCTCAGCCAGGCGCTTCTTCAGAAAATTTACCAGTGTTAATAAAGCGTCCATTTATAAAACCGGGATAAGGGAGGTGCAAAATTGCTAATTTTTTATTATTTTCATCTATCTTATCATGCAGTGACGATTTATTCGTATCTTTATCAGAATTATAGTTTTTTGGCAATCTAACTATTTCAATTGTCTGATTTATATGCATTGGCTACTCATTGCTACTTTTATCGTGATCGGGCTGCTGTTCCTGGTTCTTGAAATACTGGTGATTCCCGGCGCAGGGTTTGCCGGCATTGTCGGGTTTATCCTTATCTCCATTGGCATATGGCAGTCGTATGCAGTATTTGGCGCCACGGCCGGACACTTGGTCCTTGGCGGGACATTCCTGCTGACGGTCATCACGCTTGTTTTGTCATTGCGGGGACGAACCTGGCGAAAGCTGATGTTATCGACAGAGATCGACGGTAAAGTAAATATGATCGATGCGGAAAAGATCCGGGTCGGAGATGCCGGGAAAACCATTTCACGTCTGGCACCCATGGGCAAAGCCCTGATCAACGGGGAGTTTTATGAGGTAAGGACAGACGGTACATTTATTGACCAACATACGGAAATAGTCGTTGATAAAATTGAATTCAATAAAATATTTGTAAAACGTAAAGATCAAGATCATGGATAATCAATTTCTTGTGATCCTGGCCATTGGCCTGGGATCTATTTTTGCCATCTGGCTTCTTTTTTATTTCATACCGGTAGGGATCTGGTTCAAAGCGCTGGTGTCGGGAGTCCGCATTTCATTGCTGCAGCTGGTCATCATGCGCTGGCGTAAGGTGCCTGTCACGGTTATTGTCAATAGCCTCATTGCGGCAACCAAGGCGGGTCTTTCGCTCCACAGGAATTCGCTCGAGGCGCACTTCCTGGCGGGTGGAAATGTAACCCGGGTGGTCAACGCGCTGATATCGGCCGACAAAGCAAACATGAAACTCGATTTCCAGACTGCGACCGCCATTGACCTGGCCGGCCGCGATGTGCTCGAGGCAGTGAAAATGTCGGTTAATCCAAAGGTGATCGATACGCCCTCGGTGGCGGCGGTTGCCAAGGACGGTATCCAGCTTGTAGCCAAGGCCAGGGTCACCGTGCGGGCCAATATCAAGCAGCTCGTCGGCGGCGCCGGAGAAGAGACTGTGCTGGCCAGGGTTGGCGAGGGGATTGTCTCCTCCATCGGTTCGGCGCAGTCGCACAAATCAGTGCTCGAAAATCCTGACAGTATCTCCAAAGTGGTGCTTGACAAAGGGCTCGACTCAGGGACGGCTTTCGAGATCCTTTCCATCGATATTGCAGACATTGATGTGGGGAAAAATATCGGAGCCTTCCTGCAGATGGACCAGGCCAACGCCGACAAGAACATTGCCCAGGCGAGGGCTGAGGAGCGCCGCGCCATGGCGGTGGCCCGCGAACAGGAGATGCGCGCCAAAGCGGAAGAATCACGCGCCAACCTCATCCAGGCCGAGGCCGAAATTCCCAAATCCATTGCCGAAGCTTTCCGCACCGGCAACCTGGGGATCATGGATTACATGCGCTATCAGAATATCAAGGCAGATACCAAGATGCGCGATTCTATTGCAGATCCACCCAGAACCAAACCCAAAAAAGGGATAAAGGATCAGGATAAGGATGAGACCTGATCAAATTTCCTGATGAATGAGGATTTCTGAAGCCGATCAACAGTCTGTTCAGGCAAAATATGATTCGTTGCTGGCTGCTCTCCAGGGGTCGTTGCATGAAAACGACCGGCAGATCATTGATGATGTGTTTGATTTTGCCGCGACAGCTTATGGCGACCGCAGGCACCTGACGGGTGAATTGCTGATATGCCATGCCCTGGCTGTGGCACGCATTGCGGCGGAAGAAATGGGCCTTGGACTTAACCCGGTCGCGACCGCTTTGCTGCACGATGTGATCACTGCCCGGCTGGCTGATATCGATGAAATCACGAAACGATTTGGCCCGGTGATAAGCGGGATGGTATTCAGCTACGCCAGGATCAGCGAACTGCCTACACAAAAAGTCACCCTCCAGTCGGATACGTTCCGCAAGCTTTTCCTGGCCGTAGTGGACGATATCCGTGTGATCCTTCTCAAACTGGCACACCGGTTGAGGGATATGCGGATGATCGAAAAACTGCCTTCCGAATACCAGATACGGTATATCGATGAGGCCAACCACCTTTACAGCCCGATCGCGCACCGCCTTGGCCTCTACCGCGTCAAAAAAGAGCTGGAAGACCTTTCAATGAAGTTTTCCCGGCCGGAAATCTACCAGCAAATTGCACAACTCATAAGGGACACCGAGTCGAAGCGAAATGCTTTCATCAATGAGTTTATTGCCCCAATTCAACGCGAACTGTTTAAGCAGGGATTTACTTTTGATGTGAAGGGAAGGCCAAAATCCATCCCATCGATATGGGGTAAAATGCAAAAACAAAACGTAGAGTTTGAGCAGGTCTTCGACCTGTTTGCCATTCGGATCATTCTGCATTCATCCCCTGAAAATGAAAAGCCAGACTGCTGGAAAGCCTATTCCATTGTTACAAATATCTATTCTCCCAATCCGAAAAGATTGAGGGACTGGATATCAAGCCCCAAGGCGTCCGGGTATGAATCGCTGCATACAACGGTGAAAGGCCCGAATAATAAATGGGTGGAGGTCCAGATCCGGTCGCAACGGATGGATGAGATCGCTGAAAAAGGTCAGGCGGCCCATTGGAAATACAAGGGATTTGGCTCCAAAGAGGATACGGAACGATGGCTGCTGCAAGTCAGGGATATCATCGAACACCCGGAGCAAATCAGATTTGACGAAACGGAAAGTGTCCCCGATAAACAGAAACCTGAAAAGGTTTTCGTTTTTACGCCAACCGGTGATTTGAAAGAGCTGGAACTGGGGGCGACTGTCCTGGATTTCGCTTTTGAAATCCATACCAATGTGGGTTATTCGTGTACCGGTGCGAAGGTCAATAACAAGATCGTCCCGCTGAAACATGTCCTGCAAAATGGCGACAAGGTGGAGATCATCACCTCGAAAATTCAGAAGCCAAAAATGGACTGGCTGAATTATGTGGTGACCAACAAAGCCAGGAATAAGATCAAGCGGGCATTGAAGGAAGACCAGTTCCTCGAAGCTGAAAAGGGCAACGAGATCCTGCGGCGAAAATTCAAGAACTGGAAGATCACCTTCAATGACGAAAATATTGACCGGCTGATCAAAAAATATAAGCTCTCTTCATCGGTTGATCTGTATGGTCTGATCTATAATCAGAAGATAGACCTGATTGAGATCAAACGGTTCCTTTCCGGTCAAGGCGATAAAGAAGAAGAGGGCAAAACTGCACCTGCAAGAGAAATAAAACAACCCGAATCTTCCAAAACTTCAGTAAAGACAGAGGAAGATGTGCTGATGATCGACCGGAGCCTGAAGAATGTCAACTTTAAGCTTGCCAAATGCTGTAATCCGGTGCCAGGTGATGCCGTATTCGGATTTGTGACCATCAGCCGGGGCATCACCATTCACCGGAGAGATTGTCCAAATGCCGAGCAATTGCTCAAACGTTATGGGTATCGAAAAATTGAGGTGCAGTGGAAAGATGCTGAGCAGGGGAAATCTTTCCGGGCCACAGTCCAGATTACCGGTACAGACAGGATCGGTATGATGAATGAAATATCGCAGATTATCTCCAATGACTTGAAAGTGAATATGATATCAGTTAAAATTGATGCCAGAAAAGGTGTTTTTAACGGTATCATCAAGCTGGTGGCAAAGAACAATGCTTCACTGACTGAGCTGATCAGAAA
>JAWOHY010000155.1:0-3937 GCA_046484945.1 Bacteroidales bacterium | reverse complement strand
CCGCTGGCTTTGGGGATCATAGCGGCCCTCACGCCGCAGCACTGGGATGTGGAGATCCTGGATGAGAATTTTGAAGACTTTGCATACAGGCAGGCTGATCTGGTCGGGATCACGGCCATGACGGCATCGGTGAACCGGGCCTATGAGCTGGCTGGCATCTACCGCGATAAAGGAATCCCGGCGGTGATCGGCGGGATACATGCTTCCATGCTGCCCGAAGAGGCCGCTTCCTTTGTCCACACCGTAGCCACCGGCGAAGCGGAAAGCATCTGGGGGCAGCTCATCGCCGATTTTGAGCAGGGACGGCTGCAAAAACGCTATGATGGCAAGCTGCTGCCCATGGATAATGCACCCCTGCCACGCCGTGATCTCTTTCACCCGGGCTATACTTATGCCAATATTCAGACCACCCGCGGATGCCCGATGAAATGCGACTTCTGCTCCGTCCATACTTTCAACGGAAGCCATTACCGCGAAAGACCCGTCGATGAGGTACTCGACGAACTGGAAACCATTCCTCACGACAGGATCTATTTTGTCGACGATAATATCATCGGGTATTCAAAAAAATCAAAGGAGCGCGCCAAAAGGCTTTTCAAAGGCATGATCGAAAGGGGCATCAAAAAAGACTGGTACTGCCAGGCTTCGCTGAACGTGGCCGATGACGAGGAGGTGCTGCGATACATGGCCGAAAGCGGCTGCCACATGATCCTTATCGGGATCGAATCGGAAAAGGTGCACCAGCTCGAAGAGGCTAAAAAAGTGCTGAACCTGCGGATGGGGATCGACAGCTATAACGAGGTGTTCGATAAGATCCACCGCTATGGCATCAGCGTGCTGGGAGCCCTGATCTACGGGCTCGACAGCGATACTGAACAAGATTTGTATGACCGCACACAGTTTGCGATCAATTCCCGGATGGACGCCATGCAGGCCACCATTGTCACCCCCTTGCCAGGAACGGGCCTTTTTGATCGCCTGCAAAAGGAAAACCGGCTGCTGTTCACCAATTTTCCGGGCGACTGGGAGCGTTACCACTTTATGGAGGTCATCCATCAACCAATGACCATGAGCCCTGAAGTGATGATGGACGCCATGTGGAAGAACTGGAAGATCATGTACGACCATAAGGTGGTCCAGAAAAAAATGCTGCAAACACTGAAAGCGACGAAAAGCAAAAAGGCGGCCGCCTGGTCCTACCTCTCGAATGTGGAGAGACATAATGTGGTTTTTGGCAGCAAAGACCCGCTGGACCCCGATGCGTTTTTGAGGGGAGTGATTCAGGTAATTGATGCATAGAAGAAAATCATGGCCAGGAGAATGTTTCTTAAAGATGTTGTGGGCGTTTTCAACAGCAACGTCTTTTCCCTTGTATGCGGACTGTTGCTGTCGGTTCTGCTGACCCGCGAACTGGGTCCCGAAGGATTCGGTCTTTTTACCTCTTTGCTTGTCATTCCGCTAATTGTCGTTTCGATTACAAATCTAGGTGTACGCGGAGCAGCAATTTACCTCATTGGCCAAAAGAAAATTCCGGAACAGGATATTGTTTCTGCCATCCTTTCACTTCTTCTGATATCCTCTTTTGCCGGGATCATCATGAGTTTTTTCGCATACCGCGTGTATGATGACCCGGGATTCACTTTTTTGCTGACCGGATTGGTGCTGGCTGTCATCCCTTTCAGGCTGGCCCTGGTCTTTTTCGGCGGGATATTTATCGGAAAAGATGAGATCCGGAAAGCCAACCGGTTGAACTGGCCCATTAACCTGATTAATCTTGCATTGGCAGCCCTCCTGGTCTGGGGATTAAAGATGGACGTCACAGGTGCTGTCGTTTCCGTGCTCGCTGCAAATATGCTGGTTGCCATTTTTGGCTTTGTCGAACTCTCTAATCACTTCCGCCTTTCCTTCAGGTTCGATTTGCTTATCATCAGGAAATTGTTCCTGCTGGGCATTCTCTTTTCCGCCTCTTTTTTTATTATCATGCTGAATTTCCGGGTAGATATTGTCCTGTTGGAAAGAATGAGAAATTTACAGGAAGTGGGCTTCTATTCCCTGGGCGTTAATATCGCGGAACAACTCTGGCAGATCCCGCTGGCTATCAGTATCATCCTCTTCAGCCGTACCGCCAATACAGACGACCCACATGCAATGACCGCCAAAACACTTTCGCTGACTAGGGCTTCATTGATCCTGGCCATTTGCCTGGCGGTTATCATCTTTCTTGTCGCACCAATGGTGATTCCTCTGGTTTTCGGATTGAAATTTATCCCGAGTATCCTCCTACTGCAGGTTATCCTTCCGGGCATTGTCCTGATGATCATTTTCAGGATTCTGAGCGGACAATTGGCAGGGATGGGCAAACCGCAACTTTCCATTTATGTTTTCGCCCCCGCACTGGTGTTGAATATCGGTTTGAATTATTGGTTCATACCTCGTTATGGCGCATTAGGTGCAGCAATTGCGACAAATATCAGCTATGCCGCCGGAGCCGCAGGATACTGGATTATCTTTGCCAGGTATACTGGTTGCGGATACCTGGAGATTATCCGGTTCAGAAAAGAAGACATGCGGGTCATTACAGACCTCATTCCCAAGTTGTTGAATAAATGGAAAAATTAGATAAGATCCCTTTTTTCTTTATCCTGGGCAGGCCCCGTTCAGGGACAACCCTGCTCAGAACACTTTTCGACGCGCATCCGAATGTGCAAATCCCCCCGGAATGCAAGTTTATCCTTGACCTTTACCCAAAATACGGAAAGAAGACAAACTGGTCTGAAATGGAACTTGAAGGATTCTACCAGGATTTGATTCGACAATGGCGTTTCAATATCTGGACGATAGACCGGGAAAAGTTGAAGGCCGGTTTGATGGCCTGTGCCGGCAAAACTTCCTATAGCATGATTTGCAAAGTTGTTTATCATCATTACCAATCATTTTATGAAAAAAAGGAAATCCTCTGGTTTGGTGATAAGAACCCCGGTTATACCATCTATACTGAGCGTTTGCTGAAGATATTCCCAGATGCGAAATTCATCCAGATATTGCGCGATTACCGTGATAATTATGTTTCTGTAAAAGATGTTGATTTTGAACTGCCGGTTCCATCTCTGGTGGCAACCAAATGGAAATTATTCTATAAAAATGTCCGCCGGGCAGCCGGGAAAAATCCTGAAAGATATCTGACAATCCGTTATGAGGACCTTGTTGATGACCCCGAGAAACAGATGAAGCCGGTGTGTGCTTTCCTCGGAATTGATTATCGGCCCGAAATGCTTGAATTTCATAGAAAAGAAGATGAGATCTTCAAGGTATACCCGAAAGCGTTTGTCATGAGATTTCATGCGAATCTGGTGAACAAGATTAACAAAAGCAGGTCGGGGATCTGGAAAGAGAAGCTGTCCCGAAATGAGATCAGACTGGCTGATCTGGCGGTAGGAAAAATCGCTGAAGAAGCCGGCTATCAAAGGCAGTTCGATCGGTTTGGGTTTTTGCTTTACCTTCAGGCCCTGCCCGGAATTACGCTGGCACATGTCCTGGCCGTGCTTACAGTGATCATTGATAAATTTCCTTACAATGCCAGAATGCTTATACTTAACCGCGGTCCGATTGCAGTGGCCAAAACCTTCCTCCGCCTTTTCAAACCGGAAAAATACCGGGAAATCAGGGACAGGATGAAATGATTGGGGGATTGGGGGATTGGGGGATTGGGGGATTGGAGGATTGGGGGATTTTGATTTTAAGATGGTGGATTGTTTGGTTTTTTTAGGAGGTTCAGGTATAAATTTACGATCTTTGGCATCAAATTCGAATTTCTGCACATGCGATCCTTAATAATCAGCATAATCTCACTGTTTTTTTTATTACTGGTTGGCCCGGTCAATGGCCAGTATTTCAATGGCGGGATCATGGCCGGTGTGGCCGGCACCCAGGTGGCCGG
>JAWOHY010000096.1:0-5560 GCA_046484945.1 Bacteroidales bacterium | reverse complement strand
CCAGGGCATAGGTCAGGCTGAAAACAAATGTCCGGGTCAGACCGTCGGCGCGGTATTTTCGGGTAATGATCGGAGCCGCCAGCAACAACCGAAGATTCCCTTTATCTTCCATAGAAAAGGTATAACTCAGGCTGGCATTGATGGTGATCCCATCCGATTCATCGAGACTGACCGTCTCTCCGTCTCTTGTGATCTGGTCTTTTTGCAAACGATATACGGCTAATAGTCCGGCATCCAGCTTGTTCTTCTTACCAGCTGAAAAGCTTTTGTCCAGTCGAAGCATCATATCATCGCCACGTTTCAACTGGTTTGATTCAAAATATTCCCGGGCCTCGTCATTGTCGGGCCAGGATTCATGCAAGAAGGTATTCTCGTTGGTGCCGAAAGGTTTCTGATAGGCTAGCCCGATCCGCCATGTCGCAATGATGGCACCGGCGCCCAGGATCAGGTCATAGGTGCCCAGGCTGGTCTGGTAGACCATGGGCAGGCCCTTGCCCTCTATGGATTTATTGGCGTCGTTGGAGGGGATTTTTCCTCCTGCCATTACAGTGATATTTAATTCTTCTTTTCGGAATACATTGTATTCCATCCCTGCAGTCACATCGCCAAGCCCGGCAGTATGCCCCAGGTTGCCGTAAATGTATGTGAATGGTAAACGAAAAAAGATTTGGCCCCTGTCTTTTAATACTGAAAACCGTTGATCCAACTGGATGGTATTGACCAGGCTCTGCTGCTCTCCAAGTCCGAAAATATAGGAAACCTCAGCTTTTATCTTTTGTTTCTGATGGATATGTATGGTGCCAAAATCCCCGAAGGTACAGATGCCTGCATCGTTACAACCCTGCGAAAATGATGGCGCTGATATCAAAAACGCGAAAATGACTAAAAATGGCCGGATGATTTGCATAAGTAATTGTTTCATTGTTAAACTGTTCAACTGTTCAATTGTTCAATTGTTCAATTGTTCAATTGTTCTACTGTCTACTGTCTACTGTCGCTAAACATCCTCAAACCTGACAGGCCGGACCACATATTTTATCCCGGCCAGCGACACCACAGCGGTGACCAGGTAAAACAGGAAGCTGATCCCGACGGCGACGTTCATATCGACATTCAACAATTGTGAACCGAAAAGGAAGGTAAGTTCCCTGACACCCACTCCGCCGACAGAGATCGGCAGTACCGCAACAAGCGAAGAGGCGAGAAAGATGACCAGGTAGGCCAGGTGGTTGTCTTTTTCCCCCAGGGCGAGCAATAACAACCAGGCACAGAGAACCTGCAACAATTGAACAATGAAACCATAACCAAAGGTCACCAGGTTAATTTTCAGAAAATAGGGATAAATGTATTTGATGAAGAAGTAGTAGGCGAGGAAAACCAACGGGATAATGAGTAATGTTGAATGTTGAATGTTGAATGTTGAATTTTGGGTGATGATTATGGATAGGTTTAGCTGGCTGAGTCCCACGAGGGCGAGGACGACCAGCGCTACCATCCCGGAGATGCGGTCGCACAGGACGGCGCCGAGGATCTTCTTTGTGCCGGCCTGGTAATGCTTCTGCAGCAGGTAGATCTTGTAGCCATCGCCCCCGATGCCGCCGGGCAGGAAAAGGTTGTAGAACATGCCGAGCAGGTAAAGTTTCAGGTTCGTTTTTTCTGTGAGGTTGATGCCGATGGCTTTGAAGTAGAGGTTCAGGCGCAGGGCCGACACCAGTTTTGACAGCGCAAAAGCCAGCAGGGCCAGGGCCAGGAGCC
The DNA here is from genome assembly GCA_046484945.1 of Bacteroidales bacterium. Taxonomy (GTDB): domain Bacteria; phylum Bacteroidota; class Bacteroidia; order Bacteroidales; family JAGOPY01; genus JAGOPY01. The sequence goes on along the minus strand of JAWOHY010000096.1, from coordinate 3,805 downwards.
ACAGCTCAGACTGGCGGTAGAGGGCAGCCACCTCCGCCACTTCGATCTTCCGGATGACAAAATAGAGCGCCGCCGCGGTAATGATGAACTTCAGCAGCGTTTTCAGCAGCCGTTTATACCTGCTTCCCACCTTTGAAGATATTTTGGATGCGGTAGGGTTTTTTCTGCTGCGACTCATAGTAAGTGCGCATGACCAGCTCGGCGATGATGCCGCTGGTGATCATCTGGAAGCCGGCGACCAGCAGCAGGATGCCCAGGATGAGCAGCGGGCGCCCCCAGATATCGTGGCCGAAAATCTTCAGGATGAGGAGGTACAGGTTTATCAGCAAGCCGGGTATGAAAATGATCATGCCCCATTTGCCGAAAAAGTGCATGGGTTTCTGGAGGTATTGCTTGATGAACAGCAGCAGGATCAGGTCGCTGACAACTTTGAAGGTCCGCGACAGGCCATATTTCGATTTGCCATGGACGCGTGGGTGGTGGTTCACGTCGACCTGGGTGATCGTAGCGCCTTCGAGGGCGGCCAGCACGGCAATGAAGCGGTGCAGCTCCCCGTACAGGCTGATCTGCTTGGCGATCTCGCCCCGGAAAACCTTCAGGGCGCAGCCGTTGTCTTTCATCTTCACCCCCGTGGTTTTGCGGATGATACGGTTGGCGATGCGGGAAGGGATCTTGCGAATGAAAAAATCGTCTTTCCGGATTTTCCGCACGCCGGCCACCAGGTCCCACCCTCCTTCCTCCGCTAGTTTCACCATCATGGGGATGTCGGCCGGATCATTCTGCATATCCCCGTCGAGCGTGACAATGTAATCCCCGGAAGCATGATCGATGCCGGCGGCAAGGGCCGAACTCTGGCCATAGTTCTTCTTGAAACGGATCAGCACAACATGCGGATCCTGCATCGACAAAATATTTTTGACAGTATTGTCCTGCGATCCGTCATCGACATAAATCACTTCGTAGTCAAAATCCTTCAGCGATGCGGTAATCTTTTCCGTCAGCGGGATCACGTTTGCCTCTTCATTGTATACCGAAATGACCAGGGAGAGCTTTGGCATATTATTCACTTTCGTGTTTTATCGATACAAATATACTTGAATAATTTTCAACACGCCGTTCCCCGCTTTATCAACGCTGGTTGATCTGTAATTTATCTGATACAGGTATGAATGAAAACCTTTTTGGGACGAAAATAAATATTATTTTTGCTGGACAAGAGTCTTCTTGCCCACCGTTGTTGCCCATAAATTTTCAACCATTTATTAATAATAACGCTGACAGTTCGCCTTCGGCGAAGCTGTCAGGTTTGATAGGAAAAGCAACCTGTCAGCGTCCGACGCAGGAGGACCTGGCCGTTGAAAAAAGGTTTGTTAATGAGTTTTACAACTATGAAAAATGAAATTCATCTGAAACCAGGAAAGCTTTACCACATTTATAATTGCGGTATCAATGGGACTGATCTATTTAAGAGAAAAGAGGATTATGAAAGATTCTTGAATCTTTTTGAAAGATTTATTTCACCGGTTTGTGAAACCTATGCCTGGGTACTCATGGGAAATCATTTCCATGTGCTGGTAAGGATCAAGGAAAATATCATTTATAAGTATTCAAAAAGTGATTTTAGTAATGACAAAGAAAAGTTTAATGAGGTAAAATGGGAAACGATGGAATTAAACGCTGACAGTTCGCCTTCGGCGAAGCTGTCAGGTTTGATCGGAAAATCATCCTGTCAGCGTCCGACGCAGGAGGACCTGGCAGCGTTAACAATAAAAGTACCCCAACCACACCTCCATTTCTCACATCTTTTTAATGCGTACGCTAAATATTTTAACCTGAAATATAAGCGCCATGGAAGTTTGTTTGAACGTCAGTTCAAGCGAAAACTAGTTGATAATAAAAGATACTTTCGTTCATTGATTATATATATACATCAAAACCCTGTTCATCATGGCTTTTGCCAACATGTCCTGGATTATGCCTGGTCTTCTTACTTAACATGTATAACATTGAAACCTGCAAAATTAAATAGAATTGCAGTGAACGGTTGGTTTGATAACCTGGCTGATTTTAAACAGATGCATAGTAATAAGATTGAAATTGAAAGATTGGAAGAGTGGTTGGGCTTGTAACGATACACAACCTGTCAGCGTCCGACGCAGGAGGACCTGGCAGCGTTGAAAAAATGGTTGTTGATCGGAAAAATAACCTGCCAGCGTCCGACGCAGGAGGACCTGGCAGCGTTGAAAAAATGGTTGTTGATCGGAAAAATAACCTGTCAGCGTCCGACGCAGGAGGACCTGGCAGCGTTGAAAATTAAAAAATCAGAAAATCATTTTATTATCTTTGACCACTCCGATGAACTTAACGAAATCAAATAAAACCTTCACCCTCTTCACCCTCCTCGCTGCAGCGCTTTTCCTGCCGGCATACCTGATCAACCTGGATATGGTACAGTTGATCCGCGATGAGGCTATCCGGGCAATCGTCGCATTCGAGATGCTCCAGAGTGGAGACTATGTTACCCCGACAATCTCAGGGGAATTGTACCTTAACAAACCACCCGTGTTCAACTGGATCATTGCATTTTTTTTCTGGCTTACAGGCAGTTATTCCGAAACGGTCATCCGCCTGCCGGTTATCATATCGATCGCATTCTTCGCATTAACAATATTTTACTTTACAAGAAAAGAATTCGGTCAGCACATCGCCCTGATCAACGCCCTGGCATTTGTTACCTATGGCAGGATCATCTTCTATGAGTCATTGCACGGACTGATCGACGTTACCTTTTCCTGGCTGACGTACAGCTTCTTCATGCTGTCATGGCATTTCTTTCGGAAGAAGAAATTCTTACAGCTTTTCATGGTTGCCTATGCGATCACCGCCATATCCTACCTGTTAAAAGGCATGCCCAGCCTTTATTTTACCGCCGCATCGCTGCTGGTCCTTTTCATACAGGGCAAACAATTCAAAATGTTGCTCAACTGGCGGCATGTTACCGGTATATTCCTGTTGATCCTGATCGTTGGTACATACTACCTGCTCTATTTCACCCGTAACACCATCGAACCCGGACAGGTGCTGGATGTCCTCACCGGCGAAGTGACCCGGAGAACCGTTGTCAGGTTCGGCATATGGAATACATTTCTGCACCTGCTGACCTATCCTTTTGAAAACATCTATCATTTTCTTCCCTGGTCGCTGCTGGTTATCGTGCTATTCAGGAAAGACAGCATCCGGCGGATCAGGCAGAAACCGTTCCTCTGGTATTGCCTGCTGCTGTTTATCGTGAACATTATCCCATACTGGACCTCGCCCGAGGCCTATGCCCGTTATATCCTGATGCTGATCCCACTGATCATGTCAATTTTTATCAGCCTTTATTTTGAATACCGGAATGAAGGGCTTCAGATTGTCAGGTGGGTTGATGGTAGCATGGGAATAATGATCGGGATTGGTATGGTGGCAGGGGTTATTTTCATTTTTCACCCTGAAACCAAAAACCTTCTATATATTATTTGGATATCGTCATTATTGATTTTTAGCCTGGGTGTTGTCCTTTTCTTTTATCGTAAACAGGCTTATTATCGCCTTTTATGGCTTGCCATCGGCCTGTTGATATTCCGGATGGCGTTTAACCTCTCCATTATACCTTCCTGGGAAAGATCCCATCCTGCCGTTCCCACCCGGTCAATGGCTATTGAGCTGGCGGAGCAAACAGCAGATAAACCATTGATGATCTATTGGAATCCTGATTTTCAGCCGGATCCCTATTTCGATTACCGGTATAATAATGAGATTTTCA
>JAWOHY010000089.1:0-6048 GCA_046484945.1 Bacteroidales bacterium | reverse complement strand
GGCTGGGAGGGATATTTGTCGATGAAGAAAACGGTACTGATCTCCAACGGCGGCGTTGAAGCATCCAAAGCATATATTTTACTGGCAAGGAAGGTATACGATGACCTTTATGTGCTGGATGGCGGCCTCAATGGATTTGTCGAAACCATCTTCCATAACAATGAACCACCGGAAGGGCTGACTGCCTTTGACGAGATCAGCAAGTTCCGCTTCCGGAAAAAGGCGGCCGCCATCTTCCGGGATGAAGATATGGCCGGCATGGCATTGCCGGCATCTGCGAAGAAAAAGGAAGTTCCTGTCCCCGCCACCACCGTGGTTGCGGCCGGTGGATGTTAACCCTGAAAAAGCACTAACATGAAAAATGAAAATATGACCCCTTTGCGTTTAGGCATGATGATCATGCTGGCCGTATTGCTGGCAGGTATACTGGTTTTCCGCATATGGCCGGCAAATTACAGTATGCCGCTGAAGGAGGCGGCCACGGCCGCTGCTGATCAGCAGGGGACAGCACCTATTTATTTCTGGAATGAGATCCGGTCGGCCGGCACAGTCCCAATGATTGTCGACATCCGCAGCAGGGAGGCCTTCTCGCAGGAATATATCGACGGGGCCGTAAATATTCCTTTAGACGAACTTTTAGACCGGAAAAATCTCAAAAAACTCAAAAAAAGCCCCGTGATGATTTACGGTGAACAGGAAGCCACGGCCCACCAGGCGGCATTATTGCTGAATATGCTCGGTGTGGAGGCTGAAGCGGTGAACAGCAGCTTCAGGCACCTGCAAAACACGAGGCTGGAAAGCGGCCATGCCCCGGCGCTGTTTTTCAGCGAAGAGAAAGCCCGTTACAACTACCGGGAATACTTCAAAGCATTCGACCAGGCAGAACCTGAACCCATCGAGGTGAAGGTCCCTATGCCATCCCCGGGAGGCTGTTGAAAAAACGTGTATAGACCAAAAATATTCTGTAAAATTTCAGTTCTTTTGATGAACTTTGTCTCATCACTTTATACCAATCACAGTTGTTATGAGATCATTTCGCATGATTTGGAATGGGATAACCGGTGCGGTTATGCTTTCCATTCTGATATTGTTGACACATAATATTACGGCAGCCGGGTTCGCTGATAGCGGCCCGGAAAATAATCCTGACAGCACAAGCAATATTCAGAATATCCTGAAAAAAATGGATGATCTGACCGATATTTACGGCACCCTGCGTTTCAAAGCCGGGGTTGGATTCAACGGTGAATCGGGCATACAGGACAACACTTCAAGGTTAGGTATCAGGGGAGCGGTACCTATTACCAAAGGGATTGATGCAGTCATGCAACTGGAAGTAGGGGTTGGGCTGGTAGGCAATAAGACAACGATCAAATTCAGTGGTGACCCAGGCGGAACTGTCGGAGAGGTTGACAATGTATTCACTTCCCGCCTGGGTTATTTGGGGATCCGGACGAAATACGGACAATTCACCTGGGGCAAGCAATGGTCGGTTTATTCTGACGTTGGTGGATGGACAGATAGTTTCAATGCCTTCGGCGGGGAGGCTTCCGGCACATATTCAGCCAATACCGACGGTTCGGTGTCAGGCACCGGCAGGGCATCCAATTCATTCCAGTACCGTTTGAAACTGAAGTACCTGGAAGCGGGGGTACAGGTTCAAAACCGGACAATAACAGATTCAAGTACTACCTGGGCCGATACCTATGCAGCGGCATTGATTCTTAAGACTGGATTCGGCCTGCGCATTGGAGCAGCGTATGATAAGGTTCGCGACGGAATTCTTCACCCTGAACTGAGTCAGCCGAAATATGGCGATGAATCATGGGTTCTCGGCCTGTACTATGATTCGCGAGATTGGATGGCCACCTTTACGGCCAGCAATTTCAAGAACCATGAGAAAGATAACCATGGCAATTACTTCTCAGGTTATGGACTTGAATTCTACACCATATACCGGTTCAGGGAGAGATGGGGCTTCTACGGAGGATTCAACTATTTGAAACCCTATGACGACAGCCCGGCGGGTAATTACCGGATCATGTACCTCGATCTGGGTGCATCATATGGGTTCGCCAGGACAAGTAAAGTTTTTATTGAAACCCGCCTTGACGACAGCCGCAATAACGACGACTCCTCATTAAGGGCAGGTGTAGTGGCATTTGGAATATTCTTCGAGTTTGGCTACTGATCCGGGAAATATCATCAGTGCGTTTTCCCTGCCATAAATTTACCGACCAGGATGGCAATGATAATGGCAATGTACAACTGACCGACTAAAGCAGTCAGGTATGCAAGGGTCTGTGTCTGGTTGATGGCAGGGGTGATGTCGCCATAACCTACTGTCAGCATGGTGATGAAGCTGTAATAGGTGAAGGTAACCCAATCAGGATTCGGGATTTGATCCGGGAAATTGTACCCGGCGGGGTAAATCATGTAAAGTAAAAATGCCAGGCTCCCGGTAACAATGCCCATCAGAAGGTAGATGTTGATGGCCGCAAGGATAACATTCAGATCAACCTCCTTCGAGCGCCGGATGAACGTGATAAGGGAGCTCGTTACAAATATGAAAAATAAGACCAGGAGCATCAATTGCAACATGTCAAATATATGTGACCGGACGCCGGCTGGATCGAGCCAGAAAATGATAACCATAAACGCAACCAACGCGGCCCGCAGGGCATGATGTGTTCTGCGCATTGCGTATGCGACGATCATGCTCTGGATAAAGAGGAAACTGAGACAGGCAACAAAAAGCAATTCGGAGAGAAAGCCTCCCCCTGTGAAAGCCGGCAGGATCAATACCAACCCCGTTGCAAGGAGCAATAGCTGGAATCGGTTTATTTCGATCCAGGGCCGTAGTTTCAGAATATCTTTGTAAGCCATTCAGATTTGTTTTATATTGAAATTTGAGAAAATAAAATTATAGAATTAATTCGCCGGGCAACCCTCATGGCCAAAATTTTAAATTGTACTTTTGCGCCTTAATTCACCCTTATGGAATTAATTGAAGTAACCAGCCAAACAACCGAAAAACAATTTCTCGATATCGCCAGGATATTATACAAAGATGATCCTGTATGGGTATGCCCACTGGATATGGATATCAGAAAAATATTTAACCCTGCGCTAAATGCTTTTTACAAGGATGGCAATGCCATTCGTTGGATCTTAAAAGATGATCAGGGGAAGTTGACGGGGCGTATTGCCGCTTTTTACAATAGAAACAAAGCGAACCGTTACCAGCAGCCAACCGGAGGGGCCGGTTTCTTCGAATGCATCAATGATCAGCAGGCGGCCAGCAAGCTTTTTGATGCGGCGAGTGACTGGCTGGACAGTCAGGGGATGGAAGCCATGGACGCCCCGGTGAATTTCGGGGAGAATGACAACTTCTGGGGCCTGCTGGTGGAAGGCTTCACCCATCCGGCTTATGGCATGCCCTATAATCACGCCTATTACCAGGAGCTTTTCGAAAACTACGGGTTCAAACCTTATTTTACCCAGATCACCAAACACCTCGACCTGGCCGTTCCTTTCCCGGAAAGGTTCTGGAAAATCGCCGGGTGGGTGAATAAACGGCCGGGTTATTCTTTCCGGCATTTCACCTATAAAGAAGCTGATAAGTTCCTGCATGACCTGAAAGAGATCTATGACCAGGCCTGGGTGAATCATGAACACTTTGTCCCGCTCGATATCGAAGTGGCAAAAAGAGAACTTGAAAGCGCTAAACCAATCCTGGTAGAGGATTTCATCTGGTTTGTATATCATGAAGGGAAGCCTGTAGCATTTTTCGTGATGTACCCTGACGCCAACATGATCTTCCGCCACTTCAACGGAAAGATGAATTTATGGAATAAACTCAGGTTTCTTTACTATAAGAGAACGAAAGAGATTACGCGCCTTCGCCAGTCCATGATGGGGATCGTGCCAAAATACCAGGGAATGGGACTGGAATCGGCCTTATTCTGGCACCTGCAGGAACCCGTGCTCATAAAACGGCCCCATATCACCGAAATGGAGTTGTCATGGGTCGGCGATTTCAATCCCAAAATGATGGCAACCCTCGAGGCGGTGGGCGCCAAACCCGGCAAGAAGCACATCACATACCGGCGGTTGTTCAAGGATGACAATACTTTCCAGCAGGCGAAAAAGATCGTTTGAGTGTCAGGTAGTCCGACGACTGAAGCCGTCGGTTCCAACTTGTAACATGCCTGGAACCAACGGCTTTAGTCGTTGGAGCATGAATCATTTCCAGGCAGTAATTCGATTACATTGACCTAAAAGCCAGCCTATTTATTGTATCATCACTATTTTTATGTATTTTTAGCCGTCTGAAAACAGTCAGCTAAATTTTCTGTGATGAAAAAAATTATCCTCCTGTTCATCTCCACTTTGCTAATCTTAGGTTCCTCAGCCCAATCCATACTGTTCAGTTACGTCAGCCCCGTCCCGGGTTCATCAGGGATCAATCCGGAGCAGGTACCGATCCTGAAAACCGGGCTTCCCTTTGATCACAATTCCTTAACTGACAACCTTGTTAACATATCTGGTTCAAAATCAGGACTCATCTCATGTAAATTGGTTTTATCCGATGATCTTCAGACCCTCTTTATTATACCCGATGACCAATTTGCTTATGGGGAGAAGATCTATATTACATTGCAATCGGGCTTGAAATCAACGGATGGGTTAAATATCAGCGATATACATTTCAACTTCACGGTCAGGGAACAACCCCAGGTTCACAGACAACCGGAACCGGCTTGTTGTGCTTACACTGGATGCAAGCCATCGCCGGTCGACAATAAGGTTAACCGTTCAGTCCCGAACATCACCAACAACCACCTGCCTTTCGATTACCCTGCACCGACCGGTGTTTTTATGGGGAATGGCATAGCCGAAGGTTATCTTTTCTTTACGCCCAGCACCCGGCTGGTGATCCAGGAGGTAGACCTGGAAAGGAACGTCTATTTCCAGTGGCGGAGCTGGGACCATTTTGAAATAACCGATGCTACCTGGGATATCAGCCTGACCAGCCCCTGGATCGACTATGTGCATGCCAACGCACTGGACCTGGATTCCGACGGGAATATTCTTGTTTCGTGCCGGAATATGGATGAGGTTACAAAAATCAGCTATTCAACCGGTAATGTGATCTGGAGACTTGGACTGAACGCAAAAAACAATCAATTCACTTTCCTCAACGACCCGATCGGTTTTTCGCACCAGCATGATATCAGAAAGCTGCCCAACGGCAATTATACGCTTTATGACAACGGCAACCTGCATATACCTCCTGTTTCCAGGGCATTGGAATACAACCTGGATCAGGTGAACATGACAGCCATGCTGGTCTGGGGATACCAGTATGAACCTGATATCTACGCCCCGGTCACGGGCAACAATCAGCGCCTGCCGAACAATAACCGGCTCATCGGCTGGGGCGGGTATACACCGCTGGCTATGACAGAAGTGAATTCCAGCAATGAGATCGTCTTTGAGCTGTTTTTGCCCGATAATGTTACCGGTTACCGTTCGCTGAGGTTGCCATGGGAAATGACCGTTTTCAGCACCGAAGATCATATCGACTTTGGTAATTATTACGGTTATAATTTACCCAAAAAATACCTTCTTCAAATTACTAACCAGTATTCCCAGACCATTCAGATTACAAGCTCCCATAATCATCAAACTTCTAAATTTTATTCAGAAGATCTGCCCGTTTATATTTCTCCGGGCAGTTCGACCGAAATCTCACTATTTTTCAAGTCAAATGAAGAAGGTCAATTCAAGGATGTCCTGACACTGAACTTCGATAATGAAGACAATACGAAACGAATCGCCTGTCAATTAGACCTGAAAGGCATGTATGATATGAATTTGCCATCGGTACAATTCAACCCCGTAAACGGATCAATCAATGTTGACCCCAATTCAGCCATAACCGTAACGTTCTCCGAACCGGTGCGGAAGATCCTGGGGCAGGAACTGAAAGATTCAGATGTACCCAACCTATTTATTTTCAAGAAATCAAATATTTTTGGCAAT
>JAWOHY010000059.1:0-6472 GCA_046484945.1 Bacteroidales bacterium | reverse complement strand
GCCTGAAATACGGCGATATGCTGTCGGTATATGAACTGGTTTTTGTAGATGGCTGGGATAGCCAGACGACCGCCAGGGTGATGCCACTGGTGTCGGTCATTTACCGGGAAAAGCCTGGCCATAAAAAGACTCGCCGGATGCCGGTCCGCCAGCAGCTTGTGGTAAAAACGGCCTTCACGCCGGAGAAGAAGAGTGGTTATCTCGAAAAAACGGATGCCAATGGTGATATAAAAGCGCCCGATTACATTGGATCACCGCTCCGGCTTTCGCTTCGGTATGATATCGATTACCGTAAAAAATACCAGGCAGGCATCCGGCTGGAAAAGGACCCGGGAGAGCCTTACCTGGTCACATCACAATACGGTCTCCTGCAGGGAATCAAAACCCCTGATCATCTTTCCGGCTTTATCCAGGTGAATCGCTTAGGCCCGGTCCGGCAACTGATACTGGGTGATTATCGTGTCAGTTTCGGGTTCGGGATCAACCTGGCGGCAGGCCAGTACGGTGCCTTGAGCGGCAGCGGGCCGGTCAGCCTGGCCCACCGGATCAGGCCGAATACCTCCCTGGGAGAAAGTGGTTTTATGCGGGGGATTGCCCTGAACTGCAAACTCAGCCGCTTCACCCTTACATTGTTCGGATCCAGCCTCCGGCTTGACGGAACATCACCGGTCATCGACACCGCCTCGGGGAAAGTGATCTCTTTTTCCTCGCTGGATCAATCGGGAATGCACCGGACAAATACGCAACTGGACAGGCGCAAAGCGATCCGGGGGGACATGCTGGGAGGGCATCTCGTGTATGGCAACAACTGGCTGAAAGCCGGCGTTATCGCCCATCACAAGCAGTTCGACGCAGAGGTCAGAAAAAGCGCCCGCCCCTATTCGAAATATTATTTCGGAGGGCGTTCAAATCTGGTGGCGGGCATGGCAACGGCCATCTGGCTGAACAAATGGCAATGGTTTTCCGAATTTTCGATGAGCAGGAACAAAGGCTGGGCTTTCTTGTCGGGATTGAATTTCACTCCAGTGACAGGCGCAAACATCAGCCTGGTTTACCGGAATTTCGATATCAACTATCAAAACTGGCACGGGATGGGGTTTATCTCCCAGAGCAGGAACAACAACGAAAAAGGGTTACGGGCAAAGCTTCGCCTCGGGCTCCCGCACAGGTGGAATATCGAAGCGCTGGCCGACATTTCTGAATCGCCCTGGATCCGGTACAATCTGGACCTGCCCACCAGCCAGTTCATGGCGATGGGAACGGTGGATAAGAACTGGCGCAGCCAGGGCATGCTCACCCTTTCCTTCAAATACCTCCGGAAGACGGTCGAAATGCCGGATGTATTCACCATGATCGCCCGGGCAGGCTATTCTGAGCAATTCAGGATAAGAATGGAAGGTCGATATGAGACAATTCCGGGGGTCGCCATGAAAACAAGAATAGAAAGTAACATGGTCTGGGTGCCGGGAAAAAATTACCGGCCCGCCTGGCTTCTTTTTCAGGATATCGCTTTCAAACTGCCGCACAAAGCCTACCGTATCTGGCTCAGGGTATGTTATTTCGAGGTATCAAGTTACGACACCCGAATGTATGCTTACGAGAACGATGTTCTTTACGATTTCACTTCGTATATGTATTACGGCAAAGGGATGAGGGGAATACTAATGCTTTCCTGGTCGCCGCTGGCATGGATCGACACCTGGGTCAGGTTCTCCACTGTATTTTATTCCGACCGGAAAGCAGGGTCTGGATCGGAGCAGATCGACGGGAACAGGATGAACGAGCTGGAATTCCAGGTAAGGATAAAGATACCGGGTTAGTGTAATTTTTCGCGTTTCAGCAGGTATGGCAGCAGCACCTGTTCGAAACCGGCATTGATATCGGCTTCGACAAAATCGATGCGGTACTGGCCGCATTTCAGCTTCAGCTCGTTTTTGAAGGCATTGACGGCGTGGCTGTAATCGGCTTTAACCTCCAGCGGATTCACTTTTATTTGGCGTCCGCTCTCCATATCGATGAAGCGATACGGACGGTTTTCAAACTCAAAATCAAGCTCCTGGCGCTTATCTACGACATGAAACAGGATCACCTCATGTTTGTTGTGACGAAGGTGCTGCAGGGCTGAAAAGAGCTCCTCGCTATTGCCATGGTTCTGGAACATATCGGAAAAGATAACCACCAACGAGCGTTTGTGAATGGTATCGGCGATATGATGCAGTGCTTCCGCGGCCAGGGTGTTTCGGCGCACCTCGGCGCCGATAGGCGGAAGCATCTTTTCCAGTTCTGAATAAAGATATTTAAAATGCACCGAGCTTGATTTGGCAGCAGAGCCGAACTCTATCTGCTCCGAAAACACATTGAGGCCCACCGCGTCGCGCTGGCGGCGCAGCAGGTTCATAATGGCAGCCGCAGCATAGATGGAAAATGTGATCTTGTTGGGCTGGTCGATGGAGGGTTTTTCCCGCACCGGGAAATACATGGACGACGAGTTGTCGATCACCAGCTGGCAACGCAGGTTGGTTTCCTCTTCAAAACGCTTCACAAAGAGCTTATCGGTCCGTCCGTACAACTTCCAGTCGATATGCTTGATCGACTCCCCGGAGTTGTAAAGCCTGTGTTCGGCAAATTCAACGGAAAAACCGTGAAAGGGGCTTTTGTGCAGCCCGACGATAAAACCTTCCACAACCTGCCTGGCAAGGAATTCCAGCGAACCGAACTGCTGCAGCCGGTTATGATCAATGGAATAGCTCAAAATGATATGCTATAAATGGCCCTGCAGTTTCCCGACAATCACCTGCTTGGCTACTGCCCCGACCTGTTTGTCGACAACATTGCCATTCTTAAAAAAAAGAAGCGTAGGGATGTTCCGGATCCCGAATTTACGGGTGACCTCCGGGTTGTGGTCCACATTGAGTTTCCCGACCATTACTTTTCCTTCATACTCACGCCCGATCTCCTCGACCACAGGTCCTACCATGCGGCAGGGACCGCACCATTCGGCCCAAAAATCAAGAATAACGGGTTTATCTGCATTCAATACCAATTCCTGGAAATTCGCATCTGTTATCTCTACAGCCATCTTAAAATTATTTTAGTTATTAAATTCAGCGGGCAAAATTACTAAAAATAGCCATTGAAGGTCACTGATAAATTCATCCACCCGGATGAAATCCGTTCAGTTTGTATTCCATGTTATCTATGCCTGAAATAGCACGGATAAATCCTGAAGGATTGATCCGCAAGTTTCGGTGTGACAAATCCAGCAAATATCCCTCTTCCATATCCTTCACCTTGAATTTCAATTCACATTCGCCGGGATGCTCCCGGATGTGCATTTTTATCTGCTTGATCAGTTCGTCGTTGATATTTTCCAGCTCAAAGGAAATGCTCACCGATTTGCAGTATCTTTCCATGGATTCTGCCAGTAACAGCATATTACGCACCCGGACATCAAGGCGGTTATTCTTCCGGTTGGCATCCACCCGGGCATGGATCAGTACATAGGTGCCTTCAACCAGCAGGTGCTTATAGCGCATGAACTCATCCGAAAAAATGCTCAACCGGAAAGTATCGGTAAAATCCTCCAGTTCAAAATGGGCGTACTGGTTACCCATTTTTGACGTGCGGATTTCTGCGGAATTGATCACCCCTGCAAAAGAGACGGCCTTATTTTCAAATTTCGACAGACCGCCGTTGAGCATCTGGAAATTCACATTGCAAAAAGCATCGATTTCCGCCTTATATTCGTCGAGCGGGTGCCCGGAGATATAAAAACCGGTCACTTCCCGCTCATTTTTCAGTTGCTGGTGCTTGGACCATGGCGGAAAATCGGGCACTTTCGGATCGGGGAGCTCAATGGCCATGCTGTCGCCAAAGAGGGAGTGCTGCGAAGCCTGCTGTTTTTCCTGGAAGAGTGCTGCATGGCGCATCACCTTTTCGAGAAAGATAGGGTCATCGGAATTCTCCTGGTGGAAATACTGGGCACGGTGGACCCCTTCGAAACTGTCGAAAGCGCCTGCCCTGGCCAGGGCCTCCATGGCCCGTTTGTTGACGGCCCGCAGGTTGATGCGCTTGGTGAAATCGAAAATGTTCCGGAACGGGCCGTTCTTTTCCCGCTCCTCGATGATGGCATTGACGGCCGATTCGCCCACCCCTTTGATCGCTGCCATACCGAACCGGATCTCGCCCTTTTTATTGACCACAAAATGCAAATCGCTCTCGTTCACATCGGGTCCCAGCACTGCTATGTTCAGGTGTTTGCACTCATCGATGAAAAAGGTGATCTTTTTGATCTCGGTCAGGTTCCTGCTGAGTACCGCCGCCATGAACTCGGCCGGATAATGCGCTTTCAGGTAAGCCATACGGTAGGAAACAACAGCATAGCAGGTGGAGTGCGATTTATTGAACGCATAATTGGCAAAAGCTTCCCAGTCGTGCCAGATCTTTTCAATCAGGTCCGGCGGGTAGCCGTTCTGTTGTGCCCCTTCAAGAAATCTGACCTTCTCTTTGTCGATCTCTTCTTTTTTCTTTTTGCCCATCCCTTTTCGCAGCGAGTCGGCCTGGCCTTTGGTGAAGCCGGCAAGTTTCTGGGAGAGAAGCATCACCTGTTCCTGGTACACCGTGATGCCATAGGTTTCTGTGAGGATCTCCTCCATTTCCGGGATGAGGTACTCGATCTTCTCTTTCCCGTGTTTGCGCCGGATATAATTGGGGATGTATTCCATTGGTCCCGGACGGTACAGTGCGTTCATGGCGATGAGGTCCTCGAACCGGTTTGGTTTGAGGTCGCGCAGATGTTTTTTCATCCCTTCCGATTCAAACTGAAATATGCCGTTCGTGTCGCCACGGGAATAAAGCATAAAGGTATCGGGATCGTCAAACGGGATCGCCTCAATATCGATGGTCTTTCCTTTTGATTTTTTGATATTATCCAGGGCATCCTTGATGATCGAAAGGGTCTTCAGCCCCAGGAAATCCATTTTCAGCATGCCGGCGCCCTCGATCTGGGAACCGTCATACTGGGTGGCCAGCATATCCGATTCTTTGGTAATGCTCAGCGGGATCAGGTCGATCAGGTCATTTTTACCGATGATGACACCACAGGCGTGCGTGCCGGTATTGCGTATCTGACCCTCGATCCTTTCCGCTCCCTCGAGGGTTTCCTGCACCAGCGGGTCGCCCTGTTTTCGCTCCCTGAGCAGGTCGGGCGATTCGACATAGGCTTTGCGGAATGTCGTCCCCACTTTTGTCGGCACCAGCTTCGACAGCCTGTCCGATTCATTGAGCGGCAATTGTTTTACTCGCGCGATATCGCGGATAGCGCCGCGCGGCGCCATCCGGCCGAAGGTGATGACCTGGGCCACCCGGCCGGCGCCGTATTTTTCGACTACCCATCTTAGCACCCGGTCCCGGCCGTCTTCGTCGAAATCAATATCGATATCGGGGAGTGTTTTCCTCTCGGGATTGAGAAAGCGCTCGAAGAGCAGGTTGAACTGCAAAGGGTCCACCTCGGTGATATGCAGGCAATAGGCCACCACGGATCCTGCCGCCGATCCGCGGCCCGGGCCGACCGATACATCCATCCGCCGGGCCTGGTTCAGGATATCCTGGACAATGAGAAAATAGCCCGGATATCCCATCCGCTGAATGGTCTCCAGCTCAAAATCGATCCTTTCCCTTATTTCAGGTGTAATCTCGCCATACCGTTCCTCCGCTCCCTTGTAGGTCACATGCCTCAAATAGGCATTTGCATCGCTGAAATCCTCGGGGATAGGATAATCGGGCATCAGCGGCGGCCTTTTCAGCAGGTAAGTTTCCACTTTGTCGACGATCTCAGCGATATTTAACGAAATTTCCGGCAGGTCATGGAAGAGCTCCAGCATCTCCTCACCGCTTTTCAGGTAAAACTCATGATTGGGAAAACCGAAGCGATGCCCCCTGCCCTTCCCTACCGGCGTAGACTGGTACTCATTCATTTGCAGGCAGATCAGCATATCATGGACATCGGCGTCTTTATTCTCAAGATAGTACACATTGTTGGCGGCAATGATCTTAACCCCATATTTCCGGGCCAATTGCACCAAGATCTTGTTTACGTGCTCTTCTTCAGGCAGCCCGTGCCGGTTCAATTCAACATAAAAATCCTTGCCAAATAGACCGTGCCAGTAGCAAAAAGCATCATCGGCCTGTGTCTCCCCCACATTCAGGATCAGGTCGGGGATCTCCGAGCGGAGTGCGCCGGTAATAGCAATCAGGCCTTCCCGGTGTTGTTCGATCAGGTTTTTGTCGATGCGCGGCACACCATCGTAAAAGCCTTCCAGGTAACCCAAAGAGGAGAGGCGGGAGAGGTTCTGATAGCCTTCCATGTTTTTGGCCAGCAATACCTGGTGATGGCGGATATCGGGGTTCTCCTTGGTGAATTTCTTGCGCGTCCGTTCCAAATCGCAGGCAAACAGTGCCTGTCCTTTTCTGC
>JAWOHY010000017.1:0-21052 GCA_046484945.1 Bacteroidales bacterium | reverse complement strand
ACCCCGATCTTGGGCGGGGCGGGATGGTTGTTGAATTTGATCCAGAAGGACTGAAGCAACTCTTTCGCCCTTTCTTTTGTAAGCGTGCCAGCGGCTGTTTCCCTGGCATAGAACGGGTACAGGTGCTGGTCGAGCCGCCCGGGGTTAAACGAATCCCAGGGGTTCAGCTCGGTGATCACGCCAAGGTGCACGAACCAGTAGTATTGCAGGGCCTCGTGAAATGTCCGCGGCGCATGCTTTGGCACCCGGCGGCAAATCCCCGCCAGTTCCATCAACTCTTCACTCCTGACTTTATCAACTAAACTTTGAACCTTGAACTTTGAACTTTGAACCAATGCATCAGCATGCCTTTCCGCAAATGCAATCATCGCCTCCGCCGCGATCTTCATTGCTTTAAGCTGCTCGGACTTTTGGTTCCGGGTCCCCAACTCAGAACTCATCACTCTGAACTCATCACTCTCATCAATCTCCGCAATCAAATCCAAAAATCCTTTCCGGTAAATCTTATCCCCCAGCACCGTATGCCCTGGTGCCCGCTGCTCCTGGAACTCGGTGAAAACACCCGCTTCATAGGCATCGATCCATTCCGGATCCATCGCGGCAAATATCCGGTCACGCTGCGTTCTGCCCTGCCAGTAAGGGATGATTTTCTCCTTGTAAACTTTCCTGGTTTCTTCATCCGATTTGAACGAAACCTTTTCCCGCTGATGCAAGATCTCCAGGTCCTCCAGGGAATGCAGGCAAACCTCAGGATAGGTCGGCACCGCTTTAGGCGCCGGACCCCGTTCCCCGACGATCAGCTCGCCTTCATTTATACATATATGCTTGTTTTCCAGGATGTATTTGAACGCCATCGCCCGCTGAACCGGAACAGATAAGCCCTTTGCCGTATCAGACTGATAAAATTCCGTCAGCAGCAACGCCCGTTCGTGAGAGATGGCCGGGACAGTCTCCAGGCTTTGTTGACGAAGTTTTTCGATCCTTTCAGTTAACATACTTTTAATTTCTCACAGATTTGCACAGATTGAATACACAGATTTACACAGATATCACCTACCCCAATTCAAAATTCAAAATTCAAAATTCAACATTCAACATTTATCCCTTGTTGGACAAAAGTATCCATAATTTCCATCATCTTCTCTGCAGACGGCGGTTGAATATCGCCCGCAATGTATTCCCTGCCAAGCTTTCTGTATTTTTCCCTTGCAATATCATGATATGGCAGCAAATCAATTCGTTTGAGATGGAGCCTTTTCATCAGGCTGATGATCCCGCTGATGTTATGATCGTCGTCCGTAATCCCCGGGATCACCGGAAAACGGATGATGATATCTTTTTTCTCCCTGGCCAGCGTTTCCAGGTTCACCAGCGAAAGCTCATTCGAAACTCCCGTATATTCGACATGCTTTGCATCATCTATCAGTTTCAGGTCATACAGCCACAGGTCGGCCAGGTCCATCACGCTGCTAATCGCTGCCGGCCCGGCATGGCCGCTGGTATCGATTGCCGTGTGATAGCCCTTTTTCCGGCACAACGCCAGTATCTCCGCCAAAAAATCAGCCTGCATGAGGGGTTCTCCCCCCGAAAAAGTAACACCCCCGCCCGATGAAGCATAAAATACAGCATCACTGACAATTTCCTGCATCACTTCAGCAACCGACCACATACTGCCGATCCCTCGCTGCGCTCGGGACAGGCCGCCGACCTCCGACTCGCTAACAAAGCACCTCCCATCCAGCATCCTTTGCACCTCCATCTCTTCCACCTGCTCCCCCTGGCTCTCCGGGTTATGGCACCACAGGCAGCGCATCGGACAGCCCTTGAAGAAAACTGTGGTCCGGATGCCGGGGCCGTCGTGGATGCAGTAGCGGCGGATATCGAAGATGATGGCTTTCAAGGAGGTCATACGGTGGTCATACGGTGGTCATACGATAGTCATGCGGTGGTCATGCGGTGGTCATGCGGTGGTTTTATCGGAAGTTTTGTCACCTCAATTGATTATCGATTGATTTTTCATCCAAAGATAATCGAAAACGAACCTCCTCCCATATCTGCTTTTTGATGATCCGGTAGTGAGGATCGTAGTTTTCGATATATGCCCGGCTATGGTGCACCACGAAACGGCCCTCCTCAAGCATGGTTTCCAGCATCATTTTTTCCGCCTCGAAATTTTCAATAGCAGGGTTCATGCCTTCAATCACCCGGAGGATCCTTTCCCATTTCTTTTTCCAGGCCATGATATCGGGTTCCCGGAAAGCGCCGGCACTGGCCATGAAAGCATTAAAATAATCTTCCGCCGGTACGTTCCCATCCTTCACCAGGTCAAGCGGGACCCGAAAAAAGTTCTTTCCGGTGCCGCAGGGTTCCACCCGGTAATTTCCCTGGGACACCATCTGAGAAAGTTCGCGTTCAAAATAATTTCTCGCCGCAACGGTATCGTTAAGCAAATGACCCGGACCATATTCGTCCTGGAAAAAGCTCTTGTATAAGTCCTGCAGGGTCGACTCGGGATAAAACAATAATTGCTGCTCTATAGCCAGCCTGATCTCTTTGTTCCCATTATGGTAACATCCAGTGAAAGGCATCAGTATCAGGCACGAAGCAACCAAGTAAAGATTTTGACTTCGCATTTGATTATTATCAAATTATTTGTAAAAATCATCGTGAATCTCTTCTTTTAATATTCTGTCAATCACCTCTTCTAATCCATCCAGATCCTTATTAATGGTTTCCCAAATGCTTTCAGGAAGGGTCTGAAAATATTCATGTGCGATGAAATTCCTGAACGCTCGTGGCTTATACCATGGGTACTCGAATTTTTGTAATAATTCCCTATCGATTCTTGCAACCGACTCTCCTATTATCAGGAATTTATGTAAAACGGCGCTATATAAGATCTCATCATTTAAAAAATCCTCACACGATCTATCCTGGCAGAATTTTCTGATAGAAATAATTGCTTCTTTGATGTGAATGATCCGCTGATGGTTTTTTTCATCCATAAATTATTACTCTATCTTGCATCACAGAATCTAAGACCAACGGGCTCAACGCCCTCTCATCGACAACATCGACCTTCATTGATAGTGCCTTTTCCAATTGATATTGTAATTCTGACAGGTCATAAAGGCTCAATATATAACCATTCCTGACCCGGAGCATTATGTCGATGTCACTTCCCGGAGATTGTTCATTCCTTGAAAATGACCCGAAAATCCAAACCTTTTCGATTCTTTTATCCTCGCGAAATACTTTTTCGGATAATAAAATAATGTCCTTTACAGTGGTTTTAACCCATTTGCCATATAAGATTGATTTTTCAGCCAGCTGAATGACGTTTTCAGCATTCTTTTCATCTTTCAGCTCATACTGGATTTTATCGGCCAGAAATTGAATGATCAGGTTATCCGGATCAGCATTATAAATTGATGCCAGGGCAGCAATGTGTTTCCTGGCAAACTTTCTTTCCCCACGCTCCATTTTACTAAGCAATGCTATATCAATTTCAGACAACCGGGCAGTCTGCCGGAGAGAAAGTCCGGATCTTTCTCTCAATCCCCTCATCATCATCCCAAATGACACTAACGACATGTTGACTTTTTATGTCAAAGGTAATATATTTTTTTACATAAGTCAAATATCAGGGATTAATCTTCTTCTGTGCATCCTCCCTGACCTGCTGCGCCTGCCGGCGGGCCTTTTCTAGGATATCATCCGACTTCTGGCGGGCTTCGTTCATGATGTTTTGTGCCTGCCGGTCGCCCTGCTTCCGCACCTCGTCGGCCGATGTTTTTGCCGCCAGCTCAGTCAAGGCGCCCTGCCCCGCGGCCTCTTTGATGATATTATCCGCCTGGATATTGGCCTGGTTTTTTGTTTCGTCCGCCAGTTTTTGTGCGTTATTCAGCAATGCATCAGCCTGTTGCTGCGCTTCCCCAAGGATAAGCTGAACACGGCTTTCCGCTTCCAGCAGATATTTCTCAGCCTCTTCCCGTGCCTGATCCGTGATCTCCTCCACCTTTTCGTCAATCTGCTGCTGGACCTGCTCCTTCACCGTCTGGACCACATCCTTTCCGGTGCCCGCCAGGTTCAACCTAAGTTTTGGGTCGGTAATCGTACCCTCGATCAAGGCATTCAAGTTTACAAAATTGCCTGGCTTGATATCCACACCGATCTGCTTTGCTTGTGCAAACAGGTCATCCACGACATTATTGGCAGCGCTTCCCATCATGCTGCGTGGAATTTTCATCTGCAGCACATACCCGATGCGCTGATCCAGGGAGGTTTGCCCTCCCAGGTTCATGTCGATCCCCAATGCGTTGAAATCAAATGGTTTCACATCCATCACTCCATCCATGAACTGAACCACCATCGATAACCCTGGGACATCAAGCGCCCGCAACTGGTCCATTTTAAGGTTGTCTGCCAGCATATCCAGCGTATTCACATTTTTTATCCCGAGTGATGAGGTAAGCAGCTTCGCTAACCCTGTCAGGGTCTCAAGTCGCGGCGTCATCTTCTCGTCAAGCAACCCGGCCATCTTTATCTCTCCTGAAATATCCCCGGAAACTTTTTCCACTATCGGTGCAAACCGCTCAACCATTACAAAACTCCCGAATGTTTCAGGAATACTGATTTTTGTCACCGCTAAATTGAAATCGACCAGGGGGTTGACCGGATCGGTTGTTTCGTAAAATCCGTTCATGCGGACCGATCCGCCGAGCATGTTCATGGCAAAGTTTTCCATGATCAGTCTATTGTCTCTCACCTCCACCATTCCTTTGAAATCCCGGATATCGAAATCCATATATTTGACCGAGCCAATATTTGCATTCAGTGTAAAATCAATGCCGGCCGGAACGACGAAGGCGGTAAGTTCCTGGTCTTCCTCCTCCTGTTCCTGCGTATCACCGGTAAACGCCAGCAACTCATTCACATCCAGCACTGTGGAAACAAGGGTGAAATTTCCTCTCAATGTTTCGTCTTTCAAAAAATATCCGAGGTAATTCTCCAGTTTGCCCTTCACGGTGACATCGCTTTGTCCGGCACGGGCAATGAATGCAGGTATATCCAGAAAAGCGGGTGTAACTGTAAAAACCGCCTTATCAACAAATATTTTTTGAGCGAAATAGGGAGAAAGATACGTCAGGCCCTCCATGATAACATCTCCGGCAGCCTCAAATGCATTATACCGGTGGCTCTCTATGTCTGACAAACGACCCTTGAGAATAAAATCGGCCAGAATGTTGCCATGGATATCCTCGCCTTCCTCCAAAGGATAGAACTTCCGTATATCATCCAGGTTAAGCCGTGCATCCACCTGTGTATCGATAAAGGGATCTGTTATGGGATTTTTCAGCAATAACCTGGCCACCAGCGGATTCCCTGCAAGATCCATGGTGAATCTCCGGATATCGATCACTGTGTTGTCGATATCCCCGCCGGTGTTTTCGATTTCGGCATTGATATTGATATCCCTGACAGTTTCCGGAAGACCGGGATATTGCAGCCAGCCGTCCGATACCAGCAGGTTGACCCCAAAGGCCGGGTAAATGTCATCCGAATACAAACCCCTG
Organism: Bacteroidales bacterium; assembly: GCA_046484945.1. GTDB lineage: Bacteria > Bacteroidota > Bacteroidia > Bacteroidales > JAGOPY01 > JAGOPY01. Next base: position 15,476 of record JAWOHY010000017.1, on the reverse strand, counting down.
ACAAATCCGTTAAAATCAACTGTCCCGTCGGCCTGCACGCTGGCGAAGTAACTCGTATAAATCGCCGGGACGAGCGACAGCAGTTGTTTGAAACCGCTGCCAGGAACATCAAAGGAAAGATCCAGCTCATATCCCTCCTCCGGCAATGTGACGCTGCCGTCAAATACAATTCCAAACTCATTGATAAGCAGTTTGTTATCCCTGAACGTGTAGCGATCATTAATAAGATCCACATCCATATCGGCCTGCCAGTCCATCACTGCATCACGCAAATAAACCATCCCGTCATAACTATAAAAAGTCTTCAAAGCGTTGGTTTGCATCTGAAGGGTCGTAAAATCGGCAGAAAGGTCTCCTGAAAGGCGGAGGTCCAACCCTTCCAGCATTATAAATGTCGCATAGGCCAGGTCATCATAAATAAATCTTGAATCTTTGATTGTCAATGATTTAAGCAAAAGCCTGAATTCATCCGATTCCCCCTCAGTCCCGGTTTCATCAGAAGGTTTCAGAATATCCCAGTTCACCTGCCCGTCAGCCAGCACTTTTAAGCGGATATCGGCATCGTCAATGCTGATCTTTCTGATTTCATAGGGGCTTCCGCCAAGCAGGTCCAGTATACTGACCGATAAAGCCAGAGACCTGACATTGATCAAAGTATCATTAGTAAATTCTTCTTTACCGGTGATAATAACCTCGTGCAAACCGACATAGGCCATCGGAAAGCTTCTGATGAACGACAACCGTACCGGTCCAACCTGCAAATCTGCATTCAGGCTTTTATTCGCTTCTTTCAGTAAGAGTTCTTTGATCTTTCCTTTAAATGCAAAGGGTAATATGAGCAAAGCAAGGAATATGACCACTATGACTGCTGCAATAATCTTCAGGAATTTTTTCATAAATAAATAAATTAAAGTGTTTCTGAATTGGCTAATTACAAAATTAAGCGAAAAAAATGAGATGGGAGTTTCAAAATTATCACCATCTTTGCCTCTGTCTTCAAACATTTTTACATATCTTACTCCATTCATAAATGAAAGAGCACATCGCCCATATGATTCGGGATCGCGCATCCCGTTACGGTTCACGCGAAGTTTTCCGTCACCGGGAAGCACCGGGAGGACCGTTTAAGAGCTATTCCTGGTCAGCATTCTCCAGCGATGCCGACAGGGTTTCGCGAGCGTTGATCTCCCTTGGATTCGGACACGGATCCCTGGTCGGTATCTACAGTGACAACCGCATCCAATGGCCCATCACGGATATCGGGATACTGGGGATCAGGGCGGTGGTTGTCCCGTTCTTCGGCACGGCATCCATACCCCAGCTGAAATATATCATCGATGAAACCAATATGCAGATCATGTTTGCAGGGAACCATGAGCAGCTTGAAAAAGCCCGCGGTTTGCTGGACCCTGTCACATCGTTGCAAAAAATTGTGCTTTTTCAGGGTGCCATAAACGTTGATGACAACCGGTGCCTCACCTGGAATGACTTTCTGAAACTGGGTGATGATCCTCTTTTTGAAACAGAACGCCTGCAGTTATATGAAGAAGCCCAGCCAATGGATCTGGCTACCATCCTCTACACATCAGGCACCACCGGTGAGCCCAAGGGTGTAATGCTGGGGCATGACAATTTCATGGAATGCTTTAAGATTCACGACGAGCGCCTGGATATTACTGAAAAGGATGTCTCGATGTGCTTCCTTCCCCTAAGCCATATTTTTGAGAGAACCTGGAGTTTTTACATTATGTACCGGGGCGCGGTGAATGCCATCCTGGAAAATCCCAGGGAAGTGATTGAAGTCCTGCCTGCGGTGAATCCAACCCTGATGTGCACCGTACCCCGGTTCTTTGAAAAAACCTATGACGGGATTATGGCTGAAACAGCCAAATGGCCGGCCATCAAGCGGAAGATCTTTAACCGGGCCATTGCTGCCGGGCACCAGCGGAATGAATACCGGCGCCTTTCCGAAGAAATGCCGTTCTCACTCAAATGGAAAACAGCGATAGCTGAAAAGCTTGTTTTGCGCAAGCTTCGCAACATTTTCGGAAAGAACATCCGAACGATGCCATGCTCCGGCGCTGCCATCCGGGAAGACCTCCTGCGCTTTTTCCATGCCACAGGCATTTTCGTGAATTTCGGCTATGGCGCCACCGAGACCACCGCCACGGTTTCCTGTTACCGGACCGACCGGTGGGAATATGAATCCTGCGGCACGGTAATGCCCGGTGTTATGGTGAAATTAAGTGAAAATAATGAGATCATGGTCAAGGGGCCGACCGTGTTCCGGGGATATTACAACAAACCGGAGGCCACGAAAGAAGCCCTGCAGGACGGCTGGTACATGACCGGCGATAAAGGGAAATTCACCGCAGATGGTAACCTGGTAATGACCGACCGGCTGAAAGACCTGTTCAAGACTTCCGGTGGCAAATACGTCTCCCCCCAGATGATAGAACTGATGCTTGGCCAGGACAACCTGATCGAACAGATCATTGCTATCGGTGATAACCGCAGGTTTATCAGCGCCCTGATCGTCCCTGCCTTTGATCAACTGAAAGTTTATGCTAAAAAACTGAATATCGATATAAATATCCACGAACAATTGATTACCCATCCGGAAATCATCAAATTGTTTCAGGACCGGATCGACCAGTTACAGGCCGGTTTCGCCCCCCACGAGCGCGTCGTAAGGTTTACCCTTCTGCCCGAGCCTTTCAGCATAGAAAACAATGCCATGACAAGCACCCTGAAACTGCGGCGAAGGGTGATCACGGAAAAATACCGTGACCTGATTGAAAAGATGTATTCAACGGCTTAGTTTCCAGCGCCTGTGCGACCAAAGCCAGTGGGCCGGCTCTTCCCTGATCACCGATTCAAGTTTTTTGGCAAACCGCCGTGTGATCTCCCCGTCGGGCAAGCTAGCAGGACCGTCGGCCAGCAAATGCAGCTGAAGCGTGTAATATCCCCGTCGCACACACCGGATATCCACATACACTACCGGATAGTCATTCTGCCGGGAGTGCTTTTCCGGCCCGTGAAGGAAAGCCGTTTCCCTTCCCAGGAAATCAACCCAGATGGCTTTTTCACTGCTTCGCGGGCTTTGGTCCGCCGCCATCAGGTAAAGCGTGGGTATCCCACGGTTTCTCTCAAAGGTTTTTGAAGTCTCAAATATCGTAGCCAGTGTAATGCCATACTTCTCCCTGCTTTTCCTGATGAAATCATTGATCCATTTATTCCGGATCGGCTTGTAAAATCCGATGACACGGAATTTGGTCTGCAGAGGAGCCGAAAAAGCCCCCCACTCCCAATTGCCGTAATGACCCGTTACAATAATGACACTTTTACCGGCCGCCAGGCAGGGATCCAAAATCTCAGGATTAAGGATCCGGTGCCGCTGGTTTACCTGTTCCTGCGACATCGTGAATGCCCGGATCCCTTCGATAAAAACATCCGCCAGGTTCCGGTAAATCCTCTTAACAAGCTTTTTTCGCTCATGGGCCGGCATATCGGGAAAAATTTCCCGTAGATTCGTCCTGATGACTTCTTTCCGGTAACCGGCAATATGAAATAGAAAGAACGATGTTACATCCGACAAAATATAAATAGCCTGGAATGGTATAATGCCCACCATCCTTACGAACAAATAAAAAATGATGGCAATCAGTGGTTTTATCATTCATGAATGGTTATGCCAGCAAAATTAGTATTAATTACAGGAAATTCATCGGTTGTTGTTCCAGCGCTGCTATCGGAAATCTGAAAGCCGGCATTTGAAAATCCGTTCTTTTCATTACCGCCAATCTACCCTATCTTTGTCATGGAAAAAAAATGATTCAGGCACATCCCTGTTTCCGGTTGTTAAACAAAGGAGATCGTAATGAAGAATTTGCTTTATTGGCTTTTACTGTGCACCATGACGACTGCCATATACACAAAGGCCAGTGGTCAATCTTCTTTCGATCAGCAGGCAGCCGATAGTCTTTCATTATTGCTTTCTGCCAAAGAACGGTCCGACACTTCCCGTATCCCTGTGTATCTGGCTTTAAGCAAGCTTTTTATTAACAAGGATGCCAGGAAAGCTGTCCGGTACGCCGGTGAGGGCCTTGAAATGTCAGCAAATGCAGGCATTGCCCCGTCTCCACTTTTTTATCTGTACCAGGCAAGGGCATATGCCAGGATACCTGATTTCAATCAGGCGGAACGGTTATTCAGCCAGGCGCTGGCCACAGCGGCAGAACAGGGTGATTCACTGAGCCAGGCCCGCATCAGTGTGGCACGGGGATATTATTATTATAACCGGCAGAACATTACCGCTGCTTTGGATGCCCTTCAGGGCGGCCTCAGGATGGGGGAAGCGCTGAAGAATAACGATATTCAGGGTGATGCCTGGTTCGGGCAAGGGATCGTTTACTTTATTATGGAAGATTTCGAAGAGATGCAAAAAGCCATCCGGAAATTTCTAATCCTGGCCAACCCGACCACCCAGCAGATCAGGATGGCCGATGCCTACCGGCTCCTGGGCGCCTATTACCGCCATATCGGTCAGTTTCAGCAAGCCATTGATGCCAACCAGAGATCATACGAGATCGCCGCATCGGTCAATGATTCGGTCCAGATGGGTGCAGCGCTGAACCATATCGCCTGGTATTACTACGAAATGGGAAACCTGGAAAAATCACTCGAAATTTACCGGCAAAACCTTACTTTCTATTCCGGGGATGCCAGGAACCCCCTGGCCAACATCTATGGCAACATGGGTAATATTTACCGCGACTGGGAAAGGTACCCCGAAGCCATTGGATATTACAACAGGAGCATTGAACTGGCATTGAAGCATAATGACTTGTATAATCTTTCCTGGTTGTATAAAGATATCAGTGACCTGTATGAACGAACCGGCGATTATAGATTAGCTTTAGACAACCTGAAATTAGGAGCCATTTACCAGGACTCCCTGACGTCTGTCCATTACCAGCAAAGCATGGCCAGCGCCAGGGCGCAATATGAAGCGGATCGCAACGCAAGGGAGCTCGAATTGTTATCGCTTCGTCTTCAGCGAAACCGTTACCTGACATGGGCTTTGTTCATTGGCACAGGCATGATCCTGATCATCGCTGTATTGGTCATTCTCCGGTCGAAACTGAAAGCCCGCCAGCGAATCGAAGCCATGAACCGAAAGGTTTTGGAACTGCATCAGACCAACCTTCGCCAGCAAATGAATCCACACTTCATCTTTAATACGCTGAATTCCATTCAATATTATGTCTTCCAGAACGATAAGATCTCATCCAACAACTATATGACAAAATTCGCCTCCCTCATCCGCAAAACGCTTGAAAACAGCCGGCATACAGCCATAACCATTCAGGAAGAACTTGAAACCTTAAGCCTTTACCTGGAACTGGAATCCCTGAGGTTCAAGGAGAAATTCGAATGGAAAATCGATGTGGATGACGATATCGATACACTGACATTTAAAATGCCCACCATGCTCATCCAGCCTTATGCAGAAAATGCCATTACCCATGGTCTGATGCATAAAGAAAACGGGAAGGGGCAACTTCACATCAGGCTGTCCCTGAAAAACGAACAGGTCATGTGTACCATTGAAGATAATGGGATTGGCCGGGCCAGGGCGATAGAGATCAAACAACAGAAAAATGGCCACCACCAAAGTATGGGCACTACGATCACCGAATCAAGGCTCAAACTTGTCAATGAACTTTATGGAAAGAAAATGAAAGTACATTACACCGACCTGGCAGATATTAATGGCAATCCGGCCGGGACACGTGTGGAGATCAATATACCGATCATTACCTGAAAACAAATCCTATGATCAAAGCAGTTATTATCGATGACGAACCCGATGCGGTCCAATTCATAGAATCGATCCTGGTGGAATACTGTCCGCAGGTAAACGTAACAGGCACAGCCCATTCAGCGACCGAAGGGCTCAGGGTTATCCATGAAACCAATCCCGACCTGGTGCTGCTCGATGTGCAGATGCCCCATGGCAGTGGATTTGACCTTCTTTCCCATTTCACGAAAAAAACTTTCGACGTTATTTTCATCACTGCCTTCAACCACTATGCGATCCAGGCCATCAAATTCAGCGCTGTCGACTATATCCTGAAACCGGTCAACATATCCGAACTGATCGCAGCCGTCAATAAAGTCGAAGAAAAAAGGGGCAACCCAGAATACCATCACCTGGATTTCCGCGCACTTCTGGAAAACCTGCGCTCCCCCAGCCCGGTCAAGCTGGCCATACCTACTTCCGAAGGCTTCGAATACCTTAATACCTCAGAGATCATTCGCCTGGAGGCCGACAGAAGCTATACCTGGTTTTACCTGACAGATAACCGTAAACACCTGGTATCCAGAAATCTAAAAGAGTACCAGGAACTCCTGAGCGACATGGCGTTTTTCCGGCCCCATAACTCTCACCTGGTCAACCTTTACCATGTTAAAAAATTCATTCGTCATGAGGGCGGATATATCGAAATGAACAACGGTTCTCATGTTCCCGTTTCAAGAGGGAAAAAAGATCTTTTCCTGGCTCAGATGGCCAGGATATCAAAGTGAAAAAAATTTGAAGGATTATATGATCCCTTTCCGTTCCAGTACCGAAAAGAAGTTCTCTTTGTAAGTATCGCTCACAGGAAAGGCCTGACCAGCTATAAAAACCTGGTTCTTTATAATGTTATCAATTTTGTCCAGGGCGATGATATACGACCGGTGGATCCGGACGAAATGGCCGGCAGGCAGGCTTTCCTCCATCATTCCAAAACTTTGCAACGTCATAATATTTTCATCCTTTGTCACGATCTTCAGATAATCTCCCTGCCCCTCCACGTATAATATATCGTTGAAATTCACCTTTTGAAGCCTGTATTCGGTCTTAACAAAAAAATAATCGATCCTGGGATTCCGGATTTCAAGCGGTTTTTCCTGCTGCTGTTTCTCTTCTGACATCAGCATATACCGCTCATGGGCTTTATGGGCAGCCTGTAAAAACCGGTCGAATGAAATGGGTTTGAGCAGGTAATCGGTCACATCCAGCTCGTACCCTTGCAGTGCATAGGAGGCATAAGCCGTTGTCAGGATCACCAATGGTTTGGTGTCCAATATTTTCAAAAACTGAATACCGGTCAGATCCTCCATCTGGATATCGAGCAATAACAGATCTACCGGATATGCTTTTATGTAATTCAAAGCATCCACTGCGCTCTCAAACCTCTCCTTAAACTCAAGAAACGGTATCCGCCCGATATAATCCTGAATAATATCCAGGGCGAGCGGCTCATCATCTACGGCAATGCATTTCAGCTTTTTCATAATTCTATGATCAAAAGTACATTAAAATAATCGAGGCCGTCGGTGATTTCAAGCACATGCCGGTCGGGATAATGCAATTCCAGCCGTTTCCGGATGTTTACCAATCCCACCCCGCTATCCAATACTTTATTGATATTTTTAGCCGATTTGAGGTTGTTAATCTCAAAAATGATCCGCTTTTCCTCCACCGTCAAATGGATCGTTATTGACACCCCGGGTAGATTCTTATTTCCGTGTTTGAATGCATTTTCAACAAATGGCACCAGTAATACCGGTGCGATCATTTTTCCGGCAGGATCCCCTGTAATTTCTATTTCAATGAACTCCTGGTTGGAATAACGAAGCAATTGCAAATCGATATAACTTCGCAGGTATTGTATTTCCTGTTCAAGCGGTACCAGGTCGGATTGGGTGTCATACAGCATATACCGCATGATCTCCGATAATTTTAACACCGCGTTGCTCGCCTGCTGCGACCCTTTGTAAACCAAAGAATAAAGATTATTCAGGGTGTTCATCAAGAAATGAGGACTCACCTGTGATTTCAGCAGGTCGATTTCACTTTGCTGCTTTTCCTTCACCAGTTCAAAACGATACTGCCGTTCCCTGAACCACTCGATGCTCAGATAAACGATATATGCATAAACCAGGAACATGAAGGTCCAGAAAAAGGGGAATAACAAAAGCTTTCCCATCCCAACGGAAGAGGGCCAGCGCTGAAATGCCCCCAGCGTATCCTTTAACCATGGATTGGTCAGATAGCGTGCCATTCCAAGAATGATCAAAAAAACCAGGCCGGTCCAGATCATTGTATCAATTGATCTCCTCTTCAATACAAAAGGGATTAAAAAAAGATAGGCCAGGTAAAACACAATGGCATTCTGGGCATTCTGGACCATAAAATAATAGCTCTCCGGCGTAAACCTGAAGTTGCCGAAACTGAACATGAAATATGGGATGATAACAAATGTTATCCAAAAAAGAAGATGAATAATAACTACCTGATATCTCTTCATGAATAGCGGCTCTGAAGGCAAAAATAAGCCAAATCAGGGCCCTGATACATTGAAAAGGGAAGTAATCGACGAGCTGGTGAAATTCAACGGTGAACGGATCATTTTCATAGGTAAACAAAGCTATAGCGTTTACCTTTTCCTGCCATGATTTTTTTTGTGATACATTTTATCCGGCCTTTTGGCCTTCAGTTCCCAGTGGGGCCCTTCGCCCAGTTCCCGGGGCAGGGGGATCTTGTAAACGATCTGCCCGATGAGCTTTTCGATCCGATGGAATTTCACCATGTCATCGGGATTTACCAGGGTCAGTGCGATCCCGCTGGCCTCGGCCCGGGCGGTCCGCCCAACCCGGTGGACATAATCCTCGGCATCCTGCGGAACGTCGTAATTGATCACCAGGTCGATGTCCTTGATGTCAATTCCTCGGCTCATCACATCCGTAGCCACCAGCACCCTTGTCTGTTTCGATCTGAAACGCAATAACACCTCCTCGCGCTCCGACTGCTCGAAGTCGGAGGAGATGCCTTCAACTTTATAGCCCTTGCCCCTCATGGCCCTTACAACCTCCGTCACTTTTGTCTTCCTGGAGGTGAAGATCAGGATGCTTTTGCATTCCGGTTTACCGGAGATCAGCTCCGTAATAAGTGGTGTCTTCTGTTTGTCAAATACCAGGTAAACCGCCTGCAGCACTCCATCCGGAGGTTTGTCCATAGCGGTTATGATCTGTTCAGGGTTGGTCAGGATCCTGCCGGCCATTTCCCTGATCTTCGGGGGCATGGTCGCACTGAACATCAGGGTTTGCCGCTTCTTTGGCAGGTACGATACAATCTTCATAATGTCGTCGTAAAAACCGATATCCAGCATGCGGTCGGCTTCATCCAGCACCAGGTGTTGGATCGTGTCAAACCGGACATAGCCCAGGTTAAGGTGGGCAATCAGCTTTCCGGGCGTGGCGACAATGATATCAGCCCCCCCGGTCAGGGCCCGCTTTTCCTGCTCCCAGTCAATGCTGCCGCCACCGCCATAAAGGGATACGGAATTGATCTCCATGAAATAGGAAAATCCGTTGATTTGCTGGTCTATCTGCAAGGCCAGTTCACGCGTGGGTACCACAATCAGGGTATTTACATCACGCTTTTCCTTCCCGGATAATTTATGAAGGATCGGCAGCATGAAAGCCGCCGTCTTCCCCGTACCGGTCTGCGCGCTGGCAATCAGGTCGCGGCCTTGCATGATCTCCGGTATCACCAGTTCCTGGATAGATGTAGGCTTTTCATATCCCATGAAAGAAATAGCCTCCAAAAGTTTTTCGTCCAGTCCGAAATCGTTAAAAGTCATATGTCAATAAGAAAATCTGATAAGGAAGGTAATTATACCCGGCAAAAGTAATCATAATTGAGATGAAAGTATAATGAACCAAACCGAAAATTATCTGTTCATCATTTCCGGTCCCGGTTCACGGAACAAATACATGCATGAAAAATTTGTTTCTTTGCAAAAATAATCGTTTTGAAAGTTATCAGCTTACGCAACCTCACCCCTTCGGCATACGTCATGCGATTCGAACGCAACGGCATTCCTTTCGTGGCAGGGCAGCATATCCTTTTAGGCCGCAAAGATGATATCCAGGCCCGCGAATATTCAATCTACAGCGCAGAACAGGATAATTTCTTCGAGGTGCTCATCAAAGAAGTACAGCAAGGCACTGTCTCCCGGAAATTAAAAAAGCTGACAACCGGTGATGCGCTGAACTTTGAAAACCCGGTGGGGTATTTTGTCCTGAAGCCGGAAGATATTAAAACAAAGAAATTTCTGTTCGTTGCCAGCGGAACCGGCATTGCCCCTTTTCACAGTTTTGTCCAATCCTATCCCGGACTGGACTACACCTTGCTCCACGGGGTCAGATATGCTTCAGAAGCTTACGAAAAAGAGCATTACGTCCCTGAAAGGCTTATCCTCTGTTCCTCAAGGGATACCAAAGGTGATTTTCACGGCAGGGTGACCGATTACCTCCGGCAACACCCGATAGAAGATAAAAACACGTTATGCTATTTCTGCGGAAACTGCGAAATGATCCACGAGGCCTACGATATCCTGCTGAAACAGGGCGTGCCGTCGGAGAACCTGTTTGCAGAAGTATATTTCTGAGCGTAGGGCGTAGGGCGTAGGGCTTAGAAAATATGAACTATCATCTAATAACACTTGGTTGCCAGATGAACCTCTCCGATGCGGAGCGGGTCAGAACTATCATTGGCGGAATGGGCTACACCTGGACAGATAATGAAGATGATGCTTCGTTGCTCGGGATTATTGCCTGTTCAGTTCGACAAAAATCTATCGATAAGGTTTATTCGCGGATCAGCCGGTGGAACCGCCAGAAAAATAAGCGAAACCTGATCACCTTCATATCGGGATGCATCCTGCCGGCCGATAAGGAGAAATTCCTGAAGCTCTTCGACCTGGTTTTCCCGATGAGCGAACTGAACCAGTTCCCTGAAATGCTCAACCAGTACGGGGTGGTCACCCCTTCGTCGATCCGTGAAATGGGAGCGCAAATGCGCATGAATGAAAGCATCAGCGAATTCTGGCAAATAACCCCCCAATACAACTCATCTTTTGAAGCTTTTGTCCCCATCCAGAACGGATGCGATAAATTCTGCTCGTTCTGTGCCGTTCCCTATACCCGCGGAAGGGAAATATCCAGGCCCTCGGAAGAGATCTTACAGGAAGTGAAAGACCTCATCCACCGCGATTACAAAACCATCACGTTGCTTGGTCAAAATGTCAACTCCTACGGACTGGACAAAAGAGGCGGGGAATTGACTTTCCCGGCCCTGCTCCGGGAGATCGGCGAGATCGGGCTGGCGTCAGGAAAGGAGTTCTGGGTCTACTTCACCTCTCCTCACCCCCGCGATATGACGGATGAGGTGATCGATATCATCGCGAAATACCCCAATCTCGGCAAACAGATCCATATCCCGCTGCAATCAGGCGATGACAAAGTACTGATCCGGATGAACCGGAAACATTCGCTCGACAGGTTCAGGCAGATCATCCGGAAAATCAGGGAAACCATTCCGCAGGCCACAGTCTTTACTGACATTATCGTGGGATTTTCCGGGGAAACTGAAGAGCAGTTTCAAAATACCGTCAGGGCGATGGAAGAATTCCGGTTCAATATGGCCTATATCGCGCAATATTCGCCACGACCTGGGGCCGCCAGCTCCCGATGGGCCGACGATATACCGCACGAAATCAAAAAAGAAAGGTTCCGCCGCCTGACACAGGAACTTCAGAAACATTCCCTGGAACGGAACCGGCAAATGACTGGCAAAACATTCCGGGTGCTGGTCACCGGAAAAGACCGGAAACCCGGCCACCTCTCCGGCCTGACCGAAGGCAGGATCGTGCTCCGCTTCCCCTCTGAAAACGAATCCCTGATCGGCACTTTCCACGATATTACCATCCAGGCAGCCACTCCTTTCTCACTGGAAGGAACGATTGAGAAAGCACCAAATCACAAACCACAAATTCCAAACAAATCCAAAATCCAAAATTCCAACAACCACCCAATAACCACCGTATGACCACCGTATGACCACCGCATGACAACCGTATGACAACCGTATGACAACCGCATGACAACCGTATGACAACCGTATGCAAAATAGCCTTCAAAACCCTCGGCTGCCGCCTGAACCAGTTCGAGACCGATGCACTGGTATCGCAGTTCCGCCGGAACGGATATGAAGTGGTGGGCTTCACGCAGAAAGCAGACATATATGTCATCAACACCTGCACGGTGACCAACCAGGGCGATGCCAAGTCGCGCAAAGCCATCCATCAGGCATTGCGCCGTCCGGATAAACCGGCAGTAGTGATCACCGGGTGCATGGTCGACGGACAAAAAGAGAAACTGCAGCAAATCCCGGGCGTTACCTATTTTGTCGAAAATGCCCGCAAAACATCTCTGTTCCAGCTGGTGGATGCCCACTTCAAAGGTGAAACCCTCAGCCCGGACGAACTGGGCCGTGACCTGTTCGGCTTCGAACCGGCCGACAAAACCCTTCACACCCGCAGCTATATCAAGATCCAGGATGGCTGCAATAATTTCTGCACTTTCTGCATAGTGCCGAAAGTCCGCGGCAGGGCGATCAGCCGGCCAGCCGCGGATATCCTGGAAAATATCCGCCAGGTGGTCAATGCCGGCTTCAGGGAAGTCGTCCTCACAGGGGTCAATATCGGCCGTTATGATCATGAAGGAATGGATTTCGAGCGATTGATGGAGCAAATCCTCGATCTGCCCGGCGACTTCAGGGTCCGCATCTCCTCCATCGAACCAGAAGGCTTCGGCGACAGGCTGTTCGACCTCTTCAGCCATCCCAGACTTTCCCCCCACCTCCACCTGTGCCTGCAATCCGGCTCCGATCGCATTCTCCTGCAAATGCGCCGGTTTTACAATGTGACTGAGTTTATGGAAATCGTCTGCAAATTAAAAAACCGCTATCCCGACTTTAACCTGACAACCGATGTTATCGTCGGGTTCCCCGGTGAAAGCGATGAAGACTTTGAGAAGACCTGTGAAATGGCGCGGGAGATCGGATTCAGCCACATCCACACTTTCAAATATTCAGTCCGCTCCGGCACAAGGGCCGAAAGAATGCCCGACCAGGTACCGGAGAAAATAAAGCAGGAAAGAAGCAGGATCATCCGGGATATCTCAGCGGAAAACAGGTTGAATTACCTTACATCACTTATCGGAAAAGAGCAGATTGTCCTGGTCGAAAAGGTGAATCAACGCGCACGCACAGCCAGTGGTTACGGGCAGCACTATGTACCCGTTGAATTCCCGGCCGGCCAGGAAGTTTTTAATACCTTTGCCAGGATAAAACTCACAGGCATCACAAAAGGAACAGATCCAATACTATTAGGAGAACCATATTAACTCCCAATACCCAAGAACCAAGAACCAAGAACCAATACCCAAGAACCAAGAACCAAGAACCACATCACCGTGCAATTCCTCCACCACCTCCAACAATACTTCCCCTATGAACCCACCAGGGGGCAGGCTATTCTGGGTGAAAAGCTGGAAGCGTTTCTTTCCGGCTCCGACCCGATGGCGGCATTTGTATTGAAGGGGTACGCGGGAACCGGTAAAACGAGCTTCATCAGCGCCATGGTCAAGGCGCTGGCCGTGATGCGCAGAAAATGTGTGCTGCTGGCCCCCACCGGCCGGGCGGCCAAAGTGTTTTCAGGCTACGCCGGACAACAGGCCTCCACCATTCACAAACGGATCTACTTCCAGCGCATGGGAAAAGATGGTTCCGTTTCGCTGGTCCTTCAGAAGAACCTGTTCCGGAATGCCCTGTTCATTATCGATGAAGCCTCCATGATCGCCGGCAGTTACCAGGACCGCAACCAGCTCTTTTCCTCCCGAAACCTTCTGGATGACCTGGTTGAGTATGTCTTTTCCGGAGAAGGGTGCAAAATGCTTCTCATCGGCGATACCGCCCAGCTTCCCCCGGTGGGAATGGAACTGGGCCCGGCGCTCGATATGACATCCCTGAAATCCCGGTATAGCATGAAGATATACCACCACGAGCTAACCGAAGTGATGCGCCAGTCGATCGAATCAGGCATCCTTTCGAATGCCACCAGACTGCGGGATATCATTTCTTCGGAAAGTGTCATATTCCCATTATTTGATATTTCAGGGAAAAGAGATATCCTGAGGGTTTCAGGGGGCGAAACGGAAGATATCCTGCAAGAGGCCTATTCCTCCGGCGGAACCGGAGAAACCATCGTCATCTGCCGCTCCAATAAAAGAGCGAATCTTTATAACCGCGAGATCCGGAACCGCATCCTCTTCATGGAAAATGAAATCGCATCAGGCGACTTCCTGATGGTTGTGCGGAATAATTATTTCTGGCTCGATCCGGAATCAGGCCCGGGATTTATCGCAAACGGCGATATCATTGAACTGCTGAGCATCCGAAACACGGAAGAATTGTATGGATTCCGCTTTGCCGATGTGACCATCCGCCTGGTTGATTACCCCGACGAACCCCCTCACGATGTCAGGATCCTGCTGGAGGTGCTGATGGCCGACGGCCCCTCCCTGCCGGAAGAAGATAATAAAAAACTGTTCCAGTCGGTAATGGAAGAATATCACGATATCCCACAGCGACGCACACGATTGGAAAAAGTCAGGACCAACCCCTATTACAACGCCCTCCAGGTGAAATTCGCCTATGCCATGACCTGCCACAAAACCCAGGGCGGGCAATGGCAAAATGTTCTGATCGACCAGGGATATCTCAGGGAAGAAATGATCGATCCGGAATACCTGCGCTGGCTCTATACAGCCCTCACACGCGCCACCAGCAAGGTTTACCTGGTGAACTTCATGGAAAAAATGTTCTGAGAAAGAAAGGTTATTATTGTCGGGGCCTGTCAGTCTGCGCCCTGGTGGCCGGGTCAAAGTTGAAATACAAGGTAAAACGCAGTGTATTCTCCAGGGGATGCTGCTGTTCCATCGGGATCAGGTAAGAGAGATCCAGGCCAAAGACGCTGTAACGCAGGCCCGCCCCCACGGTGAAAAACTTCCGGTTGCCCTTGGTCTTGTCTTCATAGAAAAAACCGGCCCGCAAAGCAAACTGTTTCGCATACCAGTATTCCAGTCCGAAAGCAATGGCCCACTCCCGCATCTCCTCGCTGAACCCGTAAGGAGCGTCATACCATGACTGAATAATGCCCTGTACAACCGACACATCGGGATTCATTCCCTTATTAACGATCTGATTGCCTTCAGCATCAAAAACCGGATTTCCTAATGTATCTCTAAGATATTGAGGAGGTGTCGGTACTTGTAATTTATTAAAATCCAGTAAAGTAGTAAGCGAATTGTAATCATCGAAATTCATCTTGAAACCTGCACCAATTCTTAAGTTTGTAGGAATAAAGTCCCGCCTGATTGCAGTCTTGCTATAAGCTATCTTATTCCCAATATTTGAAAGATTGATGCCCCATGATACTTCTCCGTCAATATTACCAAGGTCTACCTCCTTCTCGTAATAAACAGCCACATCGGCCGCGATGGAGGTACCCGGACTGGTT